>JBNKRC010000254.1:0-3141 GCA_050296215.1 Vibrio sp.
CGGTGATGAAAGGACCATTCAACAAACATATGTGTACGGCAAGCTGATTTATGACAAAGAAAGCCGCAACAGAATTTAGCGAATCCCGTCTTTCATTCTTTACTGCAGGAACTCAACGTCAGAACACTGCGCCCCCCCTCATAATCCATACCTCCGTTTGCCTGACTGTGAACAACCGGCAAGCTGATCGGAGCTTCCGATTCCACACCACCGGCAGTACGCAATTGCTCAATCAGACGTATCCGCGAAGGATCAAAGACCGGATCCGGCTGAGGGATCAGATGCCATTCCGGCAGTGTTTCATGACCCGTTGACGCCATAAAAACCGTCAACCCGGTAACGGTCTTAAAGTCAGTTGCCCAGATCCGCAGAAAATGGCGATCGAAAACCAGGTTGTGAGCATCGGGCTGCGACCATTGCTGCGACTGCGGATTCTCCTGCCAGAACCATGGAGCAAGCGGTGCTCCCGGATTGTAGTGACGGGCCAGCGCATCCCGATAAGCGCGGAACACGTTCCTCCAGGTCGTTTTATCTGCCGGATGCCAGCCGGCAGCATTAAGACAGCTGCGCAAAACTTCCGGTTGCGCCTGAATCACCAGATTTATCGGTGATTTTCTTACGCCGGCCACGGATATCGCATAACCACTTTCCTCACCGGAAAACAGCTGATCCGGCCCCAGATACTGTCCTGCCACTAATGGCGGAGCAGTTGTGCGGTCAGGAAATGGCGAAGACAGATTCATTTTCAGAATAAGTCCGCTCCAGATCACGGCTGAAAAAGCAATCATCACTAACGACAACGTTCCTGTATTCCTGACCCTGTGCAGCCGCCGGTGGATCCCGCTCCAGCCGGTATAAGTCAGTGCAACACCAATCAGCATCCCCAGTAAACCAACCAGATAACCGGCGAAGACATCACTCAGGTAGTGCACACCCAGATAAATGCGGCTGAAACCGATGGCCGCAATCAGCAGAACAGAGGCAAAAATTAAATTAATCCGGGTACGCCAGTTGACGACGAAATGAATGAGAGTAAAAAACAGAAAACCGTAAAACGCCACACTGATCGTTGCATGACCACTCGGAAATGAGTAGCCCGCCTGCTCAATCAGTCCCACCTCCGGGCGGCTCCGCTGAAAGGCAAACTTACCCAGCGAGGTCAGCAAAGCTGCAAAACCGGCCGAGACAAACATCGGCAGAATAAACCGGGCCCGGCGCATGCGCCAGAGCACACAGCTGCTCAGCACCAGACCTGCAATCACCACCGCAGAATTTCCCAGCGTGGTTATGCCGTAAAAGAGGTGATTCAGCAACGGAGTCCGGAAACTCGCAATCAGTCTGTCGACCCGGAGATCGGAAGCCACCACCGCTTCTTTGAGCAGCAGATCTTCAACCATACCGCCAAACAAGATCAGAACATACCCCATAGACAAGGCAATCAGCGTGATAGGCAGGCCGCGTATCCGCGAAGTATCCGTCCGCTGTTTTAAAAACCGGATCAGGCGAGGATGACATGCGCTCCAGGCAGCAACATCAGGATTATCTCGAATCGCCTCGCCTATAGACCGGGATACTGAACCAGCAAGTTGCAGGCTCCCCGCTCCGTAGCGGATCACAATCCAGCGCAACAGATAGATAAGTACAAATAAGGCAACAAAGGAAACCAGTATCAGCCCGACCCGCGATAGCCAGGCGTGAGCCAGTGTCAGAGACTGAGAAAAAATGTAACCGGGCAAAATCCATTGCAGCGCCCAGCCAATGGCACCGAGCAGGTTCCAGAACAGAAACTGCCAGCGTCTCATTTTGGCCATTCCGGCGATAAATGGCATCAGCTCTTTAACCGACGGCACAAAACGTCCGAGCAACACACTTTTGCCACCATGATTTTCAAAAAATACTTCGGCCTTTGAAAGGTAACTGGCCTTGAGAAACCAGCGGTCCTGACTCAGCCACTGATGACCATATTTTCGCCCCAGATAATAGTTGATATTATCACCGAGTGTTGCTCCGGCGATGGCGAAAAACAGCAGATCACCAAGATCCAGGCCACCTTGTCCGGACAAGACGCCCATCAACAGCAAAAACGTTGAACCGGGTAACAGCAGGCCGATGACGAGCACAGTCTCAGCTAATGCCGCCAGAAATGCTACCCAATAACCGATCACTCCCATATCACGAACCAAAGTGAGAACGAACTGAGTAATTTGCTCCATAAAGTTTATCCCGGCTGATACCAATCCCGTTTATTATCCGGAGAAAACGGATTGGATTCCACAACCCTCTCAACTTTCTTAAAAAATGAGTCATCCAAAGGCTGTTAATAAAAATTCGATTTTATCCGGTACCAGATCCGGCCATCAATCACAGACAGACCCAGCACAATCATCAGCATTCCGACAAAATGCAGCAGCTCCAGAGACTCATCCAGAAAAACTGAGCCAAGCAGCACAGCAGAAACCGGCGCAAGCTGATTGACGAGTAACACATTGGTTGCCCCCGCCTGCTCTAATATCCTGAAATACAGAATATAAGCAAAAGCCGTAGAAAAAACAGCGAGTCCGCTAATCGCTGCCCAGGTATCGGTTCCAATGCCGGAAATAGTTACCGGGCCTTCCGCCACCCAAGTAACCGGCATCAAAACCAGAGTTGCAGCGGTCACCTGTCCTGCCGCAGTGACGATGGGATGAATACCCATTCTCTTAAACCGGCGGCCATAGATCCCGGCAAAGGCATAACAGGCTGACGCCACAACGACGGCCAACTGAGCTAATGTCGAGCCATAACCGCTCATAGCCGGGATGCCTATCATGGTAAACACCCCGGCAAACCCGATGACCACACCGGCCAGCTTTAACGGTGTCGGCGGTTCATCGGGCAAAAACCAACCTGCGACCATCACGGTAAAAACGGGGGTTGAGGCACTGATAATCGCCGCCAGTCCCGACGCGATCTGGGTCTGTCCCCACGTAATCAGAGTGAAAGGCAGAGCATTATTCAGCAATCCCATTGCCATAAATGCCAGCCATATTTTCAGTTGTTTTGGCGGGCGCAGTCCAAGCATGAACACAATGGCCCACAGTATAACCGCAGCAATACCGACTCTGAACGTGGTGATGGTTAATGGCTGAAGGTCTTTAACTG
>JBNKRC010000255.1:0-3138 GCA_050296215.1 Vibrio sp.
ATGCCACATTATCTTTATCAGTCATGCACATACCGTTGAACTGTCGGTGCAGGTCGGCAATGGCATGACAGTTTCCTTTGCTAAGTGCAGCTATCAGGCTCAACAACAAAGGTTGCGCCTGAATAGCTCGCTCACGTTGTATAAATCCGGTTCGTTTAGCCGCCTTAGTAAGAAAATTGGCATTAAAAAATTGCGTTAACTGGCGTTTTAAAGAGATAATCGTCATCGGCTTCACGGTTGATGTTGATGGTTTGTTTGGCGACGATTATCTGATCATAAATGAAGCCTTTTTTCTATCTAAATTTCATTCCTAAATAACAGTTTAGCTCTTAAGATCCTGTCTATGGATGGTTTTTAGCACTCCTGTAATATAAAATTCACAGTAAATTGCTTTTCGATTGTAAATTATTTTTTCTCACACTTAAGACCCCGGTGCTTATACAATTAGTTTTATTTGCTTAATCAGAGCTAAAGGATAGATGTCTTGAAAGCATTACCACTTACAGTTATTGCGTATTCGTTAATCTTCTTAGCCAGTTCAGTTCAGTCCCAGACATTAGAACAGGCCGTATCTGCGACACTCGAATCTAATCCGGAACTCAAACAGGTGTTTAACGAATTTAAGAGCAAGGTCGAAGATTCAAAAGTCTCTTCAGGTCGTTATCTTCCATCCATTGATTTAGATGCCGGTATTGGATATGAAGAGATTGAACCAGCTGGATCCAATAGTAAAGATGCAACGGAAATGACCCGAAAAGAGGCGACCATTTCACTCACTCAGCTGATATGGGATGGTTCGGCGACACTGAATGACATGGATCGCACTTCTGCAGAAGCCGAAGCACAACGGTATCAAATCTTAGCCGACGCCGCTGATAAGGCCTTAGAGGTAGTTAAGGTATATTTAGATACGACCAAAGCGTTTGAAGTTCTGCAACTATCCGAAGATAATCTTGAGATTCACAAATCAATTTTTCACGATATTCAACGCCGTACCCTGTCCGGGATGGGGTCTGTCGCCGATGTTACGCAAGTGGAAGCCCGAATTGCTAAAGCCCAGGCAAATTTGCTTTCTGCACAAAATCAGTTATTGGACTCACAAACTCAATTTAAGCGCTTAGTCGGGACAATTCCACAAGATTTAATTTTCCCGCATGCCGATCAAAATGCGATCCCTGAAACTATTGATGCAGCTCTGAAAGATGCATTTCAGTCCCATCCAGTAATTAAAGTCGCCCAAACCGACGTTGAATCAGCTCGCTTCCAGTATGATCAATCTAAAGCAGCTAATTATCCGACTTTGTCTCTTGAAGCAAGTCATAGCTGGCGAGATGATGCCGGAGGCTACGAAGGTGAAAGTACCGAAACGACAGCAATGTTGCGGCTTCGCTATAATCTTTTTAATGGAGGCCAGGACAAAGCAAATACTCGTAGCGCTTCCTATAAACTTAATCAGGCTAAAGACTTGCGGGAAATAACCTTCCGCCAGGTTGAAGAAGGGATGAATCTGGCATGGAATGCCTTGGATCTGTCAACTCAGCAAGAGGCTTTTCTATCCGATCATGTTGATTCGGTGTCAAAAACTGTCATTGCATACCAGAAGCAATATCACGTTGGTCAGCGTACCTTGCTTGATTTGTTAAATAGCCAAAATGAACTATTTGAAGCCCGTAAAGACTACTTAGACACAAAATACGCTGAACAATATGCTAAGTACCGTGTAATGAACGCAACAGGAACACTATTAAATGCCCTTCGTGTTGAGATTCCTAAAGAATGGACTGAAGAGGTTGAGTACTAATATGAAGAGTTATTTTAAATTTGTATCAACCATACTATTGCTTACTTCGGTATCCGTTTATGCTGATGAAAATGCAGCAGTCACAGATAGCACTGAAACTAAGAATAGTGATGTATACGACTATATCACCACCCCTACTGCAGACCAAATTTATGATCTGCAGGATGACGACAACGATGGCGTTGTTAATGCACGAGATTTGTGTCCAGGCACTCCGGCGCAGGCCCGTATTGATAATGACGGATGCGGTACGTATTCAAACAGCAGCGAAGAGAAAAAACTACATATTCTCTTTTCTAATAATTCTTATAGTATCAATCCTATCTTTAGCTCTCAGATCTCTGAGATGGCGAAATTTCTGAAAGAATATCCGTCGACTTCAATTGAATTACGAGGCTATGCAAGCAAAGTGGGCAACCCGAAAAAGAATTTAATACTGTCCAAACAGCGGGCCCGAGCTGTTGAATCCCAGTTAATTGATAATGGCATTTCTGCTAATAGAATCAAAATTATTGGTTATGGTGATACAAATCTGGCTCAGTTGGGTAATGATCCCATAGCTAATGCCAAAAACCGTCGCGTGACAGCATCGGTTATCGGATACAAAGGCGAAATCTCAAAACGCTGGTCTATATTTACAACTCTGCCACGCGTTACAACGTATTAATCCCCCGATAATGGCTAATTCACATTAGCCATTTTTTCCACATCATATACCTACCCCAAATGTAATACGCCGGGTATACACATATCATTTTTTCTTCTTCAGTGTTAACCTAAGCGCGAATTAACCTAGGACATTAAACATGGATAAGAATAACGACCTGTTCGCAAACCAATTATCTCAATTCATTTCTACCGCTAAGTCGACTCAAAAAATTTGGGGGCTAAGAGCGGAAGATGGCTGGCTGTCATGTGAATCTGAACAAAGTGATAAAGAAGTCATGCTATTCTGGTCTACCCAAGAGAAGGCGACCTCTCAGGCTATTGATGAGTGGAGCGAATTTGAAGTATTGGAAATTCCATTAGATATTTTCGTCGAAGACTGGTTATTAACCTTAGCAGAAGATGATGTTTTAATCGGAATCGAATGGGACGAAAACCTGACTGGTGCCGAACTCACGGCTACAGAGCTACTGACACAATTTAAATAATTAAAACGCATTACGGATTAGCTATGCAATTAACCAAACTTACTCAACCTCTTTTCGATCATCTGTATCATGATATTGTTGAATTTCGAACTACTTTCGATCTGCCTGTAAATGATGCAGATTCATTAGATGCTAATGCTGATACTCTGCATACCTCATTAGCCATTGAAGAATTGACAGAAC
>JBNKRC010000256.1:0-3122 GCA_050296215.1 Vibrio sp.
GATTGTTGGAACTGGTTGAATGATTCATAGCATGACTTAATCCGGATTATTGGAAACAGGCAATTTCTTGCTCGGTCAGATAGCGGTACTCTCCCGGTTCCAGAGATTCATCCAGCACAATCGGACCAACACTTTCCCGGTGCAGGCCGACCACTTTATTGCCAAGTGCCGCAAACATTCGTTTTACCTGATGATATTTACCTTCATGAATGGTCAGCAGCACTTGTTTTTCGCCGATAATTTCCAGTTGTGCCGGCTTGGTCAGTTGCTTCTCACCGCGCAGTTGAATACCTTCCGCAAACGCCTGCGAGTAATTATCCTCAATCGGATCATCCAGCCAGACTCGGTACGTTTTATCACATTTGTGTTTCGGTGATGTCACCCGGTGTGACCACTTCCCGTCATTGGTAACCAGAACTAAACCGGTGGTATCCACATCCAGCCGCCCGGCAAAATGGAGATCCTGCACATTCGGTTCATCAAGCAGGACAAAAGCCGTGTGGTTGTACGCATCTTCATGGGAACAGACAAAGCCCTGCGGCTTATACAGCATAATGTATAAGTTACCGCGTAACTCCAATATCCGATCCTGCCATTCAATCACACACTGTTCGGTGATTTTGACTGCACCGCTTTTTGCTACCGAGCCATTAAGAGTAACTTCTTTACTTTTAATTAATTGAGTTGCTGCCTTACGGGTAATTCCTAAGGTATCAGATAGAAACTTGTCGAGACGCATACTTACCTCTTCTTGATTAAGTGCGCTATTATACCCGGCCTGCTATTTATATTTGAATAATTTCACACTTTTTGTTGAAGACCAGTTCCTTTATGTATGCTTTACGCCCTTACCAAGCCGATGCGGTTAAAGCCGTAATCCATTATTTCCGCCGCTCGTCTGATCCGGCCGTGATTGTGTTACCGACCGGAGCCGGGAAAAGTCTGGTCATTGCCGAATTAGCCAGACTCGCAAAAGGGAATGTGCTGGTGCTGGCGCATGTTAAAGAACTGGTAGAACAGAATCATGCAAAATATGAAAGTTACGGACTGACGGGTGCTATTTTTTCATCCGGCCTGGGCAGAAAAGAGACCAATCAGCGGGTGGTATTCGCCTCCGTTCAGTCGGTAGTACGAAATCTGGAATCCTTCAAAAATCAGTTTTCTCTGTTGGTCATTGATGAATGCCACCGGGTTCCGGAGGACAAAGACAGCAGCTATCAGAAAGTGATCAGCCACCTGCGCGAATTAAATCCGGGCCTGAAAGTACTCGGGCTTACCGCAACGCCCTACCGTCTCGGGATTGGCTGGATTTATCAGTACCACACGCGCGGATTAATCCGTAGTGACACGCCGCGGTTTTTTAAAGACTGTATCTTTGAACTGCCGATTTTCTACCTGCTCGATGAAGGATTCTTAACCCCCGCCAAACTGATCGATGCCCCGGTATTAAGTTATGACTTTTCTCAGCTCAAACCGGCCTCAACCGGGCGCTATAAAGAATCCGAGCTGGATTTGGTGATTGACCGGTATAAACGCGCAACGCCGCAGATTGTTCAGCAGATCACCGGGCAGGCTCAGTCGCGCCGGGGGGTGATGATTTTTGCGGCTACCGTGCGCCACGCACAGGAAATCTATTCATTATTGCCGGAAGAGCAAAGTGCTTTAGTGATTGGAGATACGCCCGGACCGGAACGGGACAGCATTATCGAACAATTCAAACAGCAGCAGATTAAATATCTGGTGAATGTCTCGGTATTGACCACCGGATTTGATGCACCTCACGTTGATTTGATTGCGATTTTACGTCCGACCGAATCGGTGAGCCTTTATCAACAAATTATCGGGCGCGGATTACGCCTGTCGCCGGGGAAAGAAAAATGTCTGGTTCTGGATTATGCGGGAAATCAGTACGACCTGTATCAGCCTGAAAGTGGCGCAGAAAAACCCGACAGCGAGAGTGAAATCATCACCATCCCGTGTCCGGCCTGTGGTTTCAACAATAATTTCTGGGGCAAGCTGGACGAAAATGGTTTCTTACTTGAACACTATGGCCGTCGTTGTCAGGGATATTTTGAGGATAAAGACAGTGGCAAACGGGAACATTGCGGTTACCGGTTCAGAGCAAAATACTGTTCCGAATGCGGTGCCGATAATGATATTGCAGCACGTATCTGTCATGAATGCGATGCGACATTAGTTGATCCGGATAAAAAACTCAAAGAAGCCCTGGCTCTTAAAGATGCGCTGGTTTTTGAGTGTCTTGATATGCAGATGAACGTGATAAAGGACGATAAAGGTAACAGTCAGCTCAAAATCAGTTATGTCGGTGAGAACAATGCTCAGGTGCACGAGTTCTGGTCACTACGCACTAAAGCCCAGAAGCGGGCCTTTCAGCAACGTTTTGTCCGGCCTCACCTGGCTGACCGGCATCGTCCGTTTGAAGAATCGTCGCCGACCAGGGTCGTCAGTCATCAGCATCGCTTTCGCTTACCGCAGTTTGTTATTGCCCGGAAATCCGGACGATTCTGGAAGCTGAGAGACAAGATCTTTGATGATGAACTGACCCGCTGACCTCACACTTAGCCAAAAGTGATAACTCTATGATTAATCTGGCTGCAACATAAGATTAATTAAAGCATCAAAAGCGCTTATTAAGCTCAATATTGAGTGCAAACTATTGCTCTATGCGACATTGAATGATAGTATCCGCGCTCGCTTATCGACATAGTGTTGTCATAAGCATTACCACGCAGAATAAGGTCGCATTATTCGCGTGAATTCAATTATACAAATTTGAGAGTAATTACTATGAAATTTGAAGCAGTAGTACGTACTGAGCTAGGTAAAGGTGCGAGCCGCCGCCTACGTCACGCTGGTCAATTCCCTGCTATCGTTTACGGTGGTGAGGCTGCGCCAGTATCTATCGCTCTGGATCACGATGAAGTTATGAACCAAATGGACAAACCTGAGTTCTACGAAGCTATCGTTCTTGTGATCAACGGCGAAGAAGTTAAAGTTAAACCACAAGACGTTCAACGTCACGCGTTCAAGCCAAAAGTTGAACACATGGACTTCATCCGTATCTAATTCCCTACCAAGGAATTATCCGGATTTAATCCAGC
>JBNKRC010000257.1:0-3099 GCA_050296215.1 Vibrio sp.
GTAATTTCACTGATATAGTCATAACCACCGTTATCTTTTATCGCAAATTTGATACGTTCTGACAGATTGGATAGGCCACCAATTTCTTCAAAAAGCATAGAAAAACCTCAAGTATTAATATGCTCTCATTATATCCCCTAATTTTTTGTCTCCTTCAACAAAAGTATCATATGTGGCACTTTGTTTTCGCATTAAAAGGTCATTTTTGGTTGAGATGTGAATTTCACTTTGATACTATATTTGACACTAAATGTTGAAACAAAAGTGCCAGAAATGGTATTGACGAGGTTTTCAGTGATAGACATGTTCCACATCAACATTCCTTTTAAACAGGACGTGATCATCGAGATGGGTGATTGCGGATTTGTGGATTACATGAAACTCGCCGAAATCACAGACCTGAAAATTGCCAGTGGCAATGTTGAATTCTCGGTTGTGAATGATCGTAAAGAGGTGAGAACGGGTGATCTCTATCATCCGTGGGCTAAAATCCCGTCTTCTTATACCGATATCGCTTGCAAAGTGTTCGATGCCGAGCCGAGAGCCAATGTCTATTGGGGCTATCTCCAAATCAAAGCGTCTCCGGCAAAAGTCATGCAGGGTCATAACGTCTACGGCTCAGAAGATTTCCGCCTGTGTATTGAATATCTGTTGCACTCATTACAGACCGCGCAACCGGCTTTGTGGGACTTACTCAATATCGGTCTGGCTGAACTGACCCGGATTGACTGCACCTATTCAATCAAATGTGCTAATGCTGATGTACTGCGTCAGGCAATCAAACAAATGAGCAATGTCTCAAACCGTTATGTCCGGCCAGCCCGGAACTCAGACTATGAAACCACCCTCTATTTTAACCGGGCAACCAAGGCCAACCCCGGAGCCGGGCGCTCATTCGAATTGTGTATTTATACCAAGCACGATGAAATCGAACACCAGTTAAATGATCTGAAGCGTCGGGCAAAGCAGGGAGCAACCAACCGTTTTAATCATGTGATCGAGGAGCTCTCCAGTCCTGAGCTTCAGCAGTTTGCTGAAAACCGGCTTCGTTTTGAAGGTCGGGCGAAGAAGCGTTTTATTCAAAAGCACATCGGCAATTGTAATCTCTGGCAGGTACTCCGTCATGCGGAAACATTCGAAGCCCGTCACGGTTACCGCTTTTGTGAATGGATGTTCAAAACACTGTTTCGTGACTTACTCGACTCCTTCGAAGGGGAAGAGTTAGAGCTTTATAATGAGCAGAAAATCAAGCAGTTGCTGAGAGATGAATACAATACCATTACCCCAAAAGGCAATGTTTCTTATGCCAAAGCGGATCGACTATTCCGCTTTTATATGACGTTGTGTGACCGGGGGTATGACGAGATCAAAGCACATACATCCAAGGCCACATTACACCGTAACCTGAAAGACCTGATGGCAATCGGTATTTCCAAAGCAGATTTACAGAACCTCAGTGATGGTGAGCGGCTGCCACTGGCACAGGTGCTGCGTTTTGATTTCGACCATCAACGTCCTGATAACTATGTTGAACCCGAATCACCGCTTCAGCCACAGGGGGACTTATCCTATCTGGCAATCCATTTCGGGGTTTCTGAGCGGCTGGCTCACAAAATCGGTCTACAAACCGATCCAATCGAGGCACTACGCCATGAGTTAGGGCTGGAAGAAGAGATTGATATTGATGCACTGATTGACGGAAAAACCATTCCAATCAGTCCGCGTAAAGCCCTGTCTCTGGTGATTTGGCCTGACGGGGAAGTGGTTCTCACCCAGCACGATCACAGTCCGGATTTATTCACGGGCGGCATCCGTCCGGCAACGGCAGGGAAACGCCCTTCAGATACACACCAAAGAAGGTAAGACAATGAAAGTAGTTTTTATGGGCGTCAGCGAGCGCAAAGGGATTTCAAACAAAGGGCAGGGTAAGCCGTATGAAATGCACAAGATCCATTTTGCCACCCCGATTGAAACGGTCGATACCGCAAATATGACCTTTTCCGGGCATGGTTTTACGGAGCAGACTTTAGACATTGATCCGCTGTGCATCAAGCAGTTTGAAAAGCTGCAACCCTTAACTGAAATCAATGTCACGGTCGAGCCGAAACCAACCAACTTTTCCCAGACTTGGGTGGTCGGTCTGAGTCGTTAGATAGTCTGGCATGCCACGGCAAAGCAATTGAATGCAGCGGCATGCCATTTTTGCATGAAGCCTTAACCTGACAGGTTTCATGCAGTTTTCAGCCTTGCATGCAGCCACATGCAAACACCATTCAAACCAGCAAAGGATAATCCCGAATGAATTCAAATACAATCACAGGTATCAGCTATTTTGAAGCCCGACAATACCTTGGTCTGAGCCTTTCGGCTGTGTCTAAACTCACCGGTATTAACCGGAATAATCTCAGTCAGTTCGAGAAAGAAAAAGCGACACTGGATAGCCGTCAGAAAAAAGCCCTCAAATCTTTTTATGAAGAAAGGGGGTACATGTTTGACGCTCCCGAAGAGCCGGACGCGGAGATTGTAACGGAACAATATCAGCAGGCAAAAACAGATTTACAACAATCTCTTGCAGACGGCAGCGAAACCGCACAAGCACTATCGACATTTATCGATAGTGTTCATGATGTATTGATGACACATGACTATTTCACGACAGAAACAGAGCGCCTCGATCAATTGAGTGTCGTCGATATACCGGAGAGTCCGGCCTACCAACAGACAGCGCTGCTTCTGAAAAAGCTGTTTGAGGCTGATAAAACAGGGGCGTTTCACGGATGTTGTGGTTTCTTTGGTGAATCAGCAGACGAGCGGGCTGATAAATATCTGGCACTGCTTGCCTTGCAGCAGCTTCGTCTCCTGAAAACACGATATCCGGATCTGGTTGAGCTGGATGATACGAAAGTACCGAAGCAATCGGACAATGCAAGAGTCTTACGTCAGATAATCACGCACCTGAATAATGAGGATGTTTTGAATCACCAAAGCTTGCCGGAACTCTCTCAGGTCTCAGGTCAGATAATCCCGTAAAATAAAGTGAGCCTCTTCAGATGAAGGGGCTTTTTTGTGAGCAACTTACCATGAAGCGAGCCGCATCAG
>JBNKRC010000258.1:0-3082 GCA_050296215.1 Vibrio sp.
GAGCAGACAAACGTTAGCACTATGTGGAATGGCATCAGCATGAACGATAGAAAAATGAGACTTCTGCGCATCCGTTAGCAGATACCATAACCAGGTTAAGTGCATGTCGGCGTTTTTATTAATTTGCCGGGAGAAGTCGATCAGGCGGTTGGAAGGCGCTTCTAAAAACTGAATAAACCCCGTAGCTAACTGTTCAAACTCCTGATTAGCTTTACTTTGAATAAATTCAATCACCGATAACGGCGATGAACCGTTTAATTTAACCACATAGGGAGCAATCGTTTCTCCCAACTCCCGTGAAACCCAACTGACTACGCTCTCCTGGTCTGGCTGAGCAATATGCAGTTGACGACAGCGGCTGACGATCGTTGGCAGTAAAGAACTCACCTGATGAACCGACAGGATAAAACAACAATCTACCGGCGGTTCTTCAAGTGTCTTAAGTAAGGCATTGGCAGCCGACTCATTCATCGCTTCAGCCGGTGATATAGTGATGACGCGGTATCCACCCAATTGTGACGATTCCTGCGCAAAGCGATTGATCGTTCTGATCTGCTCTACGGTAATCATCTTCGACCCTTTTTCCGGTGCAACCTGATGAAAATCGGGATGACTGTCGGCTGCAAGTAAATTACAGGAATGACATAGTCCACATGGATGGCTGCCTGTCTTGCACAACACACTGGCCGCCATTTGTTTTACGAGAATCCCCGCCCCCATTCCTGGCTGTGAGACTAACATCGTCGATGTGGGGACGGTTTGTTGATCAATTGAGTGCCTCCAGCCGTCTAAGCCGGAGCGCAACCAAGGGTATAATGTCATATAATTGCCTATAAGCTCTGATACCAACGCGTTAAAGCGGTAATAATATCATGCTGAACCAAATCCAAAGGTTGACCCGCATTGATGACAACAATCGAATCATCCTGATTAGCCAGAGATAAATAACGCTCCCGGGTTCGGACAAAGAAACTCAAATCCATCTTTTCAATCCGATCGAGTTCCCCACGGCCCCGCGCCCTTTCCAGACCAATTTTAGGATCGATATCCAGATAAAGAGTGAAATCGGGTTTAAAGCTACCCAATGTGACCAGTCTGAGGTTATCAAGAGTCGCCGCGTCAATCTGACGTCCGCCACCCTGATAGGCTTGGGATGATAAATCGTGACGATCACCAACAACCCAGACATTTTCAGCCAGGGCAGGTTTAATAACATTTTCCACCAATTGAACCCGCGCAGCATACATAAGCAGAAGTTCGGTCATATCCTGCAACCTCTCGCCCTGATGCTCCTGCTTAACCAGCTCACGCAGTTTTTCAGCCAACACGGTACCGCCCGGTTCCCGGGTTTGCGTCAGGCTGGCAACGCCCAACTGATGCAGTGTTTTCACAACGGTACTTATCGCCGTGCTTTTGCCAGCCCCTTCTAGTCCCTCAATAACAACAAATTTTGCGTTCATCTGTTCAGTCTTAATTGTTTTAAGTAATTTTTTACCGCACGGTTATGTTCAACTAATGACTTAGAAAAAACATGACCGCCTTTACCACTGGCAACGAAATATAAATAGGAAGATTGGCTGGGATTAAGTGCTGCCTCTATCGAAGCGGCACCCACCATTGCAATCGGCGTTGGTGGTAACCCTTTAATCACATAGGTGTTGTACGGGGTCGGCTTAGACAAATCACGCCTGCGGATATTGCCATCATAAGCATCTCCCAACCCATATATCACCGTTGGATCGGTCTGCAAACGCATCCCGCGATTCAGCCGGTTAATAAACACTGAAGCAATTTTATTACGTTCATGTGCTACCGCCGTCTCTTTTTCAATAATGGATGCCAGTGTTAATGCTTCATATTCATTTTTCAGAGGCAACTTTTGATCATGAGCCTGCCAGGCTTTATCCAACACTAAATTTAAATTGTGATGAGCCCGGGCAAGAATATCCAAATCAGACATTCCTTGGGTATAGTGATAAGTTTCAGCCAGAAATAATCCCTCAAGTTTCGATCTTTTAATTCCCAGCTGCTTAGCGATATCCGCCTCAGGCAATGTTTTAATGGTCTGTTTCAGATGTGGTGCTGATTTGAGGATTTCCCGCCATTCACTAAAGCGGCTTCCTTCAACGAAAGTAATTGAAAACTGGTACTCTTTACCACTGATGAAAAGCTTTAATGCCGACTCTAAACTATCGGAATTACTCACCTGATAGGTGCCGGCCTTAATCGCCACAAGATCAGGACGCAGACGATGCAGATAACCGGTAACAAACGACGGTTCAATCCACTTGTTCCGGATAAGCGTATTGACCAGACTGTTCACTGAGGTTCCGCTTTCAACAGTAACAAACTCCTTACCTTCTAATTGTAATGGTTGACTGACAAAGCTCTGCACACTACTGGTCACAAACTGATAAACGGCACCAGCCGCAACAGCTACGAGAAAAACCAGGACTATAAATTTTTTAAACACTCAACACTCGCTTTTTCAAATATTCAGTTATTGTTCCGCCGGTAAATATCTTATCTTCAATTTTTTTTACAGGAGCAATTCCGAGGATACTGTTAGTAATAAAAATCTCATCGGCATCTAATACATCATCTATTTTATAGGAATGAATTTCGACTGTCGTGCCATTCGCCCGGGCCAGCTCAATCACATAACGACGCATCACCCCGGCGACTCCGGCCTGATCAAGCTTTGGCGTATGCAATACCCTATTTTTTACCCAGAAAAGATTTGCCATGGTCGTTTCAGTCACGTGATTATTGAGGTCGAGAACAATACCGTCTGTAAACCCTCGCCCTTCCAGCTCAGCCTTGAGAATAATTTGTTCTAAACGGTTATTATGTTTATGCCCGGCTAACAGAGGGTTCAATCCAAGTTTCTTACGGCAGATCCCCAGCTCGATACCGTGTTGCTGCCAGTCGGTGTAATGGTCAGGAAAGGCAAATGTACTAATCGTCACATTAGGGACACCAAATCCGTCCGAGCTGTATCCTCTGCCGCCGACACCCCGGCTGATATGGATTTTAATACCACCTTTCGCCTGGCTATTCATCGACAAGATAGCTTTATTTA
>JBNKRC010000259.1:0-3077 GCA_050296215.1 Vibrio sp.
CATCCTAGTAAAAGCTACGGGAAAGAGATGCCCCGTAACGGAAAATTATGCTATATTTTCCGACCTTATACGTATCCATATACGAAAGAATAAATAGAGGGATATTGGCTCTATGAGCGAGTTAGCTAAAGAGATTACGCCCGTCAACATTGAAGAAGAGCTACGAGGTTCGTACTTAGATTATGCGATGTCAGTTATCGTTGGTCGTGCTCTTCCTGATGTTCGTGATGGCCTAAAACCGGTACACCGTCGCGTACTGTTCGCGATGAGTGTGCTGGGTAATGATTGGAACAAAGCCTATAAGAAATCCGCCCGTGTGGTTGGTGACGTTATCGGTAAATATCACCCTCACGGTGATAGCGCTGTGTACGATACGATTGTTCGTATGGCTCAGCCGTTTTCATTACGTTATATGTTGGTGGATGGTCAGGGTAACTTTGGTTCCATTGACGGCGACTCAGCCGCAGCAATGCGTTATACCGAAGTTCGCATGGCTAAAATAGCCCATGAATTATTGGCTGATTTAGACAAAGAAACGGTTGATTATGTACCTAACTATGATGGTACAGAGCAGATTCCTGCCGTTTTACCGACTAAAATTCCAAACCTGTTAGTTAATGGTTCATCAGGTATTGCAGTTGGTATGGCGACCAATATTCCGCCTCACAATTTAAGTGAAGTCATTGATGGCTGTTTAGCCTATATCGATAACGAAGATATTTCGATTGATGAGCTGATCGAGCATATTCCTGGTCCCGATTTTCCGACAGCGGCATTAATCAGCGGCCGTAAAGGAATTATTGATGCCTATAAGACCGGGCGCGGTAAGATCTACATGCGTTCGAAGGCGGACATCGAAGCGGATAAGCATGGCCGTGAGACCATTATCGTAACCGAAATCCCGTACCAGGTTAACAAAGCCCGTCTGATCGAAAAAATTGCTGAGCTGGTGAAAGACAAAAAAGTCGAAGGTATCAGCGCGCTGCGTGATGAGTCAGATAAAGATGGTATGCGTATCGTTATCGAATGTAAGCGTGATGCCGTTGGTGAAGTAGTGTTAAATAACCTCTACGCACAAACTCAGCTGCAGACAACATTCGGTATTAACATGGTGGCGCTGGATAATGGCCAGCCAAAACTGTTCAATCTGAAAGAGATGTTGAAGTGTTTTGTTAACCACCGCCGTGAAGTTGTTACCCGCCGTACTATTTATGAATTACGCAAAGCCCGTGATCGCGCACATATTCTGGAAGGTCTGGCACTGGCGCTGGCGAATATCGATGAAGTCATCGAACTGATTCGTCGGGCACCGACTCCGGCCGAAGCAAAAGCCGGCTTGCTGGCCCGTGGATGGGATCTGGGTAATGTTGCTGCAATGCTTGAACGTGCAGGTACTGACGCCGCGCGTCCTGAATGGCTTGAAGCGCATTACGGTATCCGTGACGGTCAGTACTATCTGACTGAGCAACAGGCTCAGGCGATTCTTGATTTGCGTCTGCACCGCTTAACCGGTTTAGAGCACGAGAAGATTCTTGATGAATATAAAGCCTTACTGAATGAAATCGCAGAATTGATGCACATTCTGTCCAGTACTGAGCGTCTGATGGAAGTGATTCGTGAAGAGCTGGAAGCTGTTCGTGATGGTTTCGGTGATGCCCGTCGTACAGAAATTACAGCGGCCTCGCATGATATCGATCTGGAAGAGCTGATTGCCCGTGAAGATGTCGTCGTGACGCTTTCTCACGAAGGTTATGTGAAATACCAGTTGCTTAACGAATATGAAGCTCAGCGTCGTGGTGGTAAAGGTAAGAGCGCCACCAAGATGAAAGATGAGGATTACATTGAACGTTTGTTGGTGGCCAATACTCACGACAACATTCTGTGTTTCTCAACGCGCGGTAAGACATATCGTCTGAAAGTATATCAGTTACCTCAGGCGACCCGTACCGCCCGTGGTAAGCCAATTGTGAATATTCTTCCGTTAGAAGAGAATGAACGTATTACGGCTATTCTGCCGGTGACTGAATTCAGCGAAGACAAGTTCATCTTTATGGCAACCGGCGATGGTACTGTGAAGAAAACGTCGCTGGATCAATTTGCCAATGTCCGGGCAAACGGCCTGATTGCACTTAACCTGCGTGATGAAGATTCACTGATTGGTGTGGATATCACCGATGGTGACAACGAAATTATGTTGTTCTCGAAATTCGGTAAAGTCGTTCGCTTTAAAGAATCAGAAGAAACGGCAGTACTTGATGAAAACGGTCAGCCAGTGCTTGATGAAAATGGTCAGCCGGAGATCAAGTTTAAAGGCGTTCGTCCGATGGGCCGTACTGCAGCTGGTGTTCGCGGTATGAAATTGGCCGACGGCGATCAAGTTGTTTCTCTGATTGTACCTAAGACAGACGGTGATGTTCTGACTGTGACGGAAAACGGCTATGGTAAGCGTACCTGTCTGTCTGAATATCCGACCAAAGGCCGGGGTACTCAGGGTGTTGTTTCTATCAAAGTATCTGAGCGTAACGGTAGTGTTGTAGGTGCCGTGCAGGTTGGCGAAGGTGATGAGTTTATGATGATCACTGATGCCGGTACTTTAGTTCGTACCCGCTCTTCTGAAGTCAGTCAGGTTGGCCGTAATACACAAGGTGTTACGTTGATCCGTACCTCTGATGAAGAAAAAGTTGTCGGTTTGCAGCGAATTGAAGAAGTTGATGAGCCGGAGTTAAGTGACGAAGAGCTGGCAGCAGCTGATACCCAGCCTTCTGAAAATGGTGATGCAGTCGCGCCGGACGATTCATCTGACAGCGAAAATACGGAAGAGTAAATTACCCCTCAGATAGTCATTATCCAGGTACCGGGCTAAACAGTCCGGTATTTTTTTTCGGGATTGTTGCTGATAGGGTAGCTTTTTGTTGCCGTTTTATAAAATCGTTATATTATAACAAAATTGATTGGTAATTATTTTTGTTTGATTTTATGTGTATCAATCCCCATAGTAATTTCATCTATGGGTAATAATATGATGTATGTAACAATACAATAACAAGCAAAGTAAATTTTCCGAGTGAGTGAGTATA
>JBNKRC010000260.1:0-3071 GCA_050296215.1 Vibrio sp.
GTTACCCTGAACCACTTCGATAGTACTGAACCAGTCAACCGGGCAGGACACCAGTTTTTCACTGCCATCAATCCAGCCCTGGATCAGTTCTCCGCAGGAAGCGGGGCAACTGGCTTCAGCCATGGTTTAACACTTGTTGCAAGGCGGTAATCAGGCGCCGGTTATCCTGACGGGATTTAATCGCAACCCGGTAGTATCCGCCACCCAGTCCGGTGTAATTGGCACAGCTGCGGATCAGTATGCCCTGTTCCATAAGGCGGTCCTGCAGATCAGACTGGTCAGACAGATGTTTAAAAAACAGATAATTGGCGGTCGGTTGATACACTTTGAGTGACGGGATCTGGCTAAGTGCCGTCAGCAGGTGATTCTGTTCTTGCTCCAACCACTGATAAGTCGCCTGAGGATAATCCTTATCTTCAAACAGTACTTCACCCGCCAGTGCCGCCAGCGCATTAATGGTCCAGGGTTCCCGCTCTTCCCGGATCTTCTTCAGCAGACCGCTGTCGGATGAGAGCAGGTAACCCAGTCTTAAACCGGGTAAGGCGTAGAATTTGGTCAGGGAACGCAGCAGGTAGACATGAGGATAGTCTGCCATGCCGGCGCTGAGGCTTTGACGCTGTGGGACAAAATCGAGAAAGGATTCATCCACGAACAGGCGAATACCAAGCTCCTGGCACCGCTTCACAATTTTGAACAATAAGGTCTCATCGGGCAATAAACCGGTCGGATTATTGGGTGCGCACAGGAACAGACAGTCCAGATCGCCGGTTAAGGCGTCCAGCAATCGTCCGGTTACCTGAAAATCGTCTTCTTCATGCAAAATAAATTCGGAGATCGCGCATCCGGCCCGGTTCAGAGCCCGGCGATATTCGGCAAAGCCGGGTTCAACCAGTAACGCCTTTTTCGGGGCGGTATGCTGGACCCAGAGGAAAATCAGCTCGGTGGCCCCGTTTCCGGCAATCACCCACTCCTGAGGACAGCGGTGGTGGGCGGCGATGGCCTGATGCAATTTCTGGTATTCAATGTCCGGATAGTGTTGCAGACAGTCCAACTGCTCAATCAGAGTACGGCGCAGGTTTTCCGGCATGCCGAGTGGATTGATATTGGCGCTGAAATCAGTGATCTGCCCGGGACGGAGATGAAACTTCTCCGCCATCTGTAAAACATTTCCGCCGTGTTGTCCGCTTTTGGCCATATCAATCCTGATTGTTTATTGGTGAACCCGGTACGGGCTGGCATAATCCGGCAAGTATAATGACCGGGTGATACCAATGCTACTAAATCGCTGATCATAAGAAATATGAAAGTTAAGCGGTATTCAGAATAGAATTCATTTTGTAATGAAATTGGTATCAGTAATAATTTATTATATTATTTAATAAGTTACCTGGCACGCTGATGCTCAGTCATGTCACAGCAATCTCAACAATACCACCGGTGAAATATGAAAGCAGTTTTAATAGCAGGGACAAACAGCGGTAGTGGAAAGACTACTGTAACGCTGGGAATATTGCGGGCTTTACGCCGTCGTGAACTCAAGGTTCAGCCATTTAAAGTGGGGCCGGATTATATTGATACCGCCTGGCACGGTAAAGTATCCGGTGTGCCATCACATAATCTTGATGAATTTATGCTCTCTTCCGACACGCTCAGAACGTTGTTCTGCCAGCAGATGCAGCAGGCGGATATCGCGGTGATTGAAGGGGTGATGGGTTTTTATGATGGCTATGGTTCGGATCCATACTATTGCAGCAGTGCCGGGATGGCAAAGACGTTACAGTGTCCTGTGATACTGGTGGTGGACGGTAAAGCAATGTCAACCTCTGCTGCCGCGATCGTGACTGGATTTCAACGGTTTGGGACCGGTATTAATATCGCAGGGGTTATTTTTAATCAGGTCAGCTCGGACGGTCACTATCAGTTACTGAAGCAGGCGGTGGAAACCTATTGTGGTATCCCTGTGCTGGGCCGCCTGCCTAAACTGCCCGATGTCGAGTTGCCTTCGCGTCATCTGGGACTGGTAACGGCTCATGAGTCTGAGTCGATGGAAGCGATGTGGGATACTCTGGCGGAGGCGGTTGAACAGCATATTGATCTCGACATGTTGCTGAATATTGCTGAAACAGAAAATCTGCCTGAGTCCGGTCTGGCGTCGGGGGACGAGATTGCGGGGCTGGGTGACGGTCTGACGGTAGCGGTTGCCATGGATAAAGCCTTTAATTTTTACTATCAGGCGAATCTCGATCTTCTGCAGCGCAGCGGTGCCACAATTTGTTATTTCAGCCCTCTTGATGATGCGGAATTACCCGAGTGCGATATGGTTTATCTCGGCGGCGGATATCCGGAGCTGTATGCCGAACAGCTTTCCGCCAATACCTCGATGCGGGGATCCATTCTGCGGGCTCATCACGCCAATGTGGCTATATATGCCGAGTGCGGAGGGCTGATGTATCTGGGCTCGCACCTGCGAAATTCTGAACAGGTCGTTTATCCTATGGTAGGGATTCTGTCCGGCGAAAGTCATATGACTTCCGGATTGCAGCGTTTTGGCTATTGTTGTGCCACCGCTCAGGCTGACACTTTGCTCGCTAAAAAAGGTGACGTGCTATACGGGCATGAATTCCATTATTCAGATTTTTTCTCGGATTTGCCCACGGTGTTTACCCTGACGAAGAGCCGCGATCAACAGCCGTTATCTGAGTGGCAGGGTGGATATCAGGCAGGGAACACGCTGGCGATGTATCTTCATGTCCATTTTGCCCAATCGCCGCAGATTTTGCAGCAATGGTTCAGCCGGGGACGTCGGAAATGCTCACTCTAGTACTCGGTATTGGTGCTTTTCTGCTGGATTTGCTGATTGGGGATCCGGTTGGCTGGCCGCACCCGATTCGCTGGATCGGACGGACCATCAGTTTTCTGGAAAAACAGCTACGCCGGTGGTTTACAGGGCGGACCGGCTTGTATGTTGCCGGTGGCGTGTTATGGCTGGTGGTGGTAGGCGGCAGTGCTTTGGTCGCGTGGGGAGTGATTCATCTGGCCGCCGAAATTCACTGGTTGGTGGCGTTGTTGCT
>JBNKRC010000261.1:0-3067 GCA_050296215.1 Vibrio sp.
CGTCTCAACTATGTGATTTCAAAAACGGAAGTCGCAGCTAATAAAACCATGGATTCGGTCGATCGTTGCCTGCCGATTGCTGACAATCTTCATCAAGGTCTGTTAGCCGTTCGTCCAAAGTGGAATGAGCTGATGATAGGTCGCATTGAATTAAATGAATTTAAGACCCTGTGTCACGGTATCGACAGTTTGTTGAGCCAGATTGAGGGGGACAGTTCTGAATTACGAGGTCAATTAACCGAGATATTGATGGCTCAGGATTTTCAGGATTTGACCGGACAAATTATTAAGCGAGTGATTACCCTGGTCACTGAAGTAGAGCAACAGCTGGTTGCTATCCTTGCCGCGTTCGGAGCTGAACAATTAGAAAATAAACCCGCCCAAGACAAAGCCAGATCAAATGAACCTGAAGGTCCAATTTTAAATGCCTATGAAAGAGAGGATGCTGTTTCTTCGCAGGATGAAGTTGATGATTTGCTGTCGAGTCTTGGTTTTTAGAGGTACCGCATGAGTTACGAATTAGACGAAGATATTCTACAGGACTTTCTGGTTGAGGCGGGAGAGATTCTTGAGCTCTTATCTGAGCAGTTAGTTGATCTGGAAAATAATCCGGAAGATAAAGATTTACTTAATGCGATTTTCCGCGGTTTTCACACCGTAAAAGGTGGCGCCGGCTTTTTAGCTCTGACCGAGCTGGTTGAAACGTGTCATGGTGCAGAAAACGTATTTGATATTTTACGGAACGGACAACGTTCAGTGACTTCGGGCCTGATGGACACAATGCTCCGGGCTCTGGATACGGTCAACGAACAGTTTCAGTCTGTTCAGGATAGAGAACCGTTAGCACCGGCGACGCCACATCTGCTCAATGAATTGCATCGTTTATCACAGCCGCAATCGGCGGACGAAGAGCAGGCGGATGAAGGTAGTAACAATGTGGCCGAACCTTCGCCGGTTGTCGAAGATGTCGATGCCAGCGCGAAAGAGGCGAAAATGCCTGATTCTAGCGAAGTGATCTCTGCCGATTCGATTGATGAAATCACTCAGGACGAATTTGAAAAATTACTGGATGAACTGCATGGTGTCGGTAAATCGCCGGGTGCATCTTCACCGGTTAAACCTGAAGTAAAAGTACAGGATACTCAGCCGGCTCCGTCTTCATCATTCGCGACAACCGATGATATTACAGATGATGAATTTGAGAAGTTGCTGGATGAGCTGCACGGTGTTGGCAAAGGACCATCTGTTGAGTCTGCTCCGGGTAAAGATTCCGCTTCTGCAACCCCTGTAAGCTCGGACAAGCCAGCTGCGGAATCCAAAGCGTCTCTGCCGGATTCTGATGACCTGATTACCGATGAAGAATTTGAGAAGTTGCTGGATGAGCTGCACGGTATAGGTAAAGGACCAAGTCAGGAAGAGCTGGATATTGCAACCCGCCCGGCTGATCCTGTTCCGGATAAACCGGTGGCAGCAGAGGAACCGGTAGCCAAGAAATCTTCGCTTAAAGATAGTCAACCGGCACCGGTTAAATCAGAAGCAGAAGCCCATGTGGTCGTAAAAAAAGACACAGCCGTTGCCGCTAAAAAGCCTCAGGCTGAAGCGACCGTTCGCGTTGATACGGCGACACTTGATACCATTATGAATATGGTCGGTGAGTTAGTGCTGGTTCGTAACCGATTAGTCAGTCTTGGTCTGAACAGTAATGATGAAGAGATGTCAAAAGCGGTCTCAAATCTTGATGTGGTGACCGCTGACCTGCAGGGCGCGGTAATGAAAACGCGTATGCAGCCCATTAAGAAAGTATTTGGTCGTTTCCCGCGGGTGGTTCGTGATTTGGCCCGTAGTCTTAATAAAGATATCGTCCTGGAAATGCGCGGTGAGGATACCGACCTTGATAAAAATCTGGTTGAAGCTCTGGCTGACCCATTGATTCACCTGGTCCGGAACTCAGTGGACCATGGTATTGAAATGCCTGAAGAGCGCGTAAAATCGGGCAAATCGCGCACAGGTAAAGTGATTTTGTCTGCTTCGCAGGAAGGCGACCATATCGAGTTGTGCATCATTGATGATGGTGCGGGTATGGACCCGGATAAACTGCGGGCGATTGCGGTCAAGCGCGGTATGATGGATGAAGACGCCGCTGCTCGTCTGACGGATAAAGAGTGTTTCAATCTTATCTTTATGCCCGGTTTTTCCAGTAAGGATAAAATCTCTGATATTTCAGGGCGGGGCGTTGGGATGGACGTTGTGAAAACTGCTATCAACACGTTAAATGGCTCAATCGATATTGAATCCGAGTTAGGGAAAGGAACCAGAATGGCCATCAAAGTGCCGCTGACTCTGGCCATCCTGCCTACTCTGATGGTGGGGGTTGCGGGTTATCCGTTTGCTCTGCCGCTGGCAAGTGTCAACGAAATTTTCCATCTGGATTTAAGCCGTACCAATATCGTTGATGGTCAGTTAACCATTATTGTCCGCAATAAGTCTATCCCGCTCTTTTACCTGCAAAACTGGCTTGCGCCGCATAAAGGCAGAGTGGAACCAAGAAAAGGTCATGGCCACGTTGTGATTGTCCAGATCGGCAGCCAGCGAGTCGGCTTTGTTGTCGATACGTTAATCGGGCAGGAAGAAGTGGTTATCAAGCCATTAGATGCTTTACTACAGGGCACTCCGGGCATGGCGGGCGCTACTATTACGAGTGATGGTCATATTGCTTTGATTCTGGACGTTCCGGATCTTTTGAAAAAGTATGCAGCAGCATCGCGTATTTAATTGACGCATAAACGTAAGGGTAAATATGGCGATTAGAGTATTGGTAGTTGATGATTCGAGTTTTTTCCGTCGTAGGGTCAGTGAAATCATCAACTCAGAACCTCGCCTTCAAGTGGTTGATGTTGCAACTAATGGTAAGGAAGCGGTCGAAAAAGCGAAGACGCTTAAGCCGGATGTGATTACGATGGACGTAGAAATGCCGGTTATGAACGGCATTTCTGCGGTTAAAGAGATTATGGCGACAGTGCCGACGCCTATTTTAATGTTCTCTTCATTAACTCATGACGGTGCCAGG
>JBNKRC010000262.1:0-3064 GCA_050296215.1 Vibrio sp.
AAGGTTATAGTCTTAATCCTGGTGCATTACCGCCATCACTGTGCTTGGAGCTGGCTGATTATCTATCACTGATGAGTCAGAATAAGTTTTCAGAAGCCGGTGTTGGAAGAGGGCAGGACTTCATTCATGAAGACGCGATCCGAACCGATAAAACTTGCTGGATTACCGGGGAATCGAAAGCAGGTAAGGCATGGCTGAACTGGACATCTGAGTTTCAGGCCTGTGTGAACCGATCCTTGTTTATGGGCCTGTTTTCGTTTGAAAGTCATTTTGCTCATTATCAGGCCGGTGATTTTTATGTCCGCCATTATGACGCGTTTCGGGGACAGCAAAACCGGGTTCTGACGGTCGTAACTTACCTTAATGATGACTGGAAAGCAGATGATGGAGGAGAATTAATTCTTTATCGCAGTGATAACGATACAGAAGGTCTGACGGTCTTACCCCAAATGGGTACTGTGGTGATATTTTTAAGTGAGGAGTTCCCTCATGAAGTTAAGCCTGCTGTGCGGGATCGCTACTCAATTGCCGGTTGGTTCAGAGTGAATAATCCACATTCCCTGCCGGTCTGAATTTATCGCTGGTGAGAGGTTTATCTCACCGGCGATACCAGTTGGATCAGGCTTTTAGTTCCAGAATCAAAGCCTGGTAAGGTTTAAGTTCAATATCTTGTGCGTCAGATACTGTGTCCGGATAGTTATTTAATACCTGCTTCAGCACCTGTCCATCATAACTTCTGGTGAGGGTCTCACCGGTAAAGTTGGCAATAACTAAAAGGCGCTTGTCATCCGTAAAACGCAGATAGGCATAGACCTGGCTGTCATCGTGATCTAACAGTTGATGCTGACCATAGACAATCACTTCCCGGTATTCACTTTTTTGCCGTAAATGAGTGAGTTGTTGATAATAGTGATAGACCGAGTCGGGATCTGCGATGGACTGCTGTGCATTTATCTCAACATAGTTTTCATTTACCGGCAGCCATGGTGTTCCACTGGTGAACCCGGCGTTGGGACTACTATCCCAATGCATTGGCACACGAGCATGATCGCGGGAGAAATCATTCAGAAAATCAATCGCATCTTGTGGAGCAACGCCGCGTTCCATCAGCTTTTGATAATGGAAATGAGCCATTAAGTCGTTAAACTCTTCAATTTTATTGAAGTGTTTGTTGGTCCTCCCCAATTCTTCACCCTGATAAATGTAGGGTGTACCACTCATCATATGCAAAACCGTTCCGAGCATTTTAGCACTGATGACCCGGTATTCTGGGCTGTCGTTGCCATAACGAGATACTGCTCTCGGCTGGTCATGGTTACTCCAGTAGAGACTGTTCCAGCCTTTCTGATATAAGTTATCCTGCCAGCGCGACATAATTTCTTTGTACTGAACTAAATCAAACGGTTTTTTGATCGCATTATGTTCCTCTCGATCGATACTGACATGCTCGAACTGGAAAATCATGCTTAGCTCATGACGATCCGGGTGAGAATAGAAACGGCCGTCAAGAGTATGGGTAAATGGTGTTTCACCAACGGTAAGTACATCGTAATGGCGCAACACTTTATCATTCATTTCGCGCAGGTACTGATGGCAAAGCAGGTTGTTAGCCCAATGTTCCCAGCCGGCTACGCCTGAATCAAAGATAGTAGCATCCGGAAAATCAGAGGGTTTACCAATCATATTGATAACATCCATGCGGAAACCACCAATGCCTTTTTTCAGCCAGAAATGCATCATTTCATAGACTGCATTTCTGACTTCCGGGTTTGCCCAGTTTAAATCCGGCTGTTTGTCACTAAACAGGTGTAAGTAATATTGTCCGGTCTGTTCATCAAGCGTCCAGGCTTTTGGTTTAAAGAAGGATTCCCAGTTGTTTGGTTCACTACCGTCTTCTTTGGGATCACGCCAGATATACCAGTCCCGTTTGGGGTTATCTTTGCTGCTACGTGATTCTTTAAACCAGGGGTGTTCGCTTGAGGTATGGTTAACCACCAAATCCATTACTATCTTAATACCACGCTGACCGGCTTCATTAATCAAATTATCCATATCGGTCATTGTGCCGAATTCGGGCGCAACTTGCTGGTAGTCTGAAATGTCGTAACCATTGTCATCCATTGGTGACTGATATACCGGACTGAGCCATATCACATTTGCACCTAAGCTCTTGATATGGCATAGTTTTTGTATTATCCCGGGAATATCGCCAATTCCGTCGCCGTTAGAATCATTAAAACTGCGCGGATAGATTTGGTAGACAACGGCGTCATGCCACCAGCGTTGCGGTAGTGATTGTGACTGCATTTTGTAAAACTCCTTCATAACAGTGGAACGAGTTAGCTACTGGAGCGAACGATTAGTTCGGAAATTAGCTCGATTGACTCATCGGGTATTAATCCAAGGGCCATTTTTGCTGCCTGCTGACCCTTGAGTGAAATTGGTTGCTGAATCGTTGTTAATCCTGCAGCTTCGGCCGCGGGAATACCATCGAATCCGACAATCCGTAGTTTTTCCGGTATTGGAATATTTAATTCTCTGGCGGCATCAAGTGCGGCTAAGGCAATTCTGTCACTCATACATATCAATACATCAACAGGTGTCGGGGCAGTAAGTGCTCCGCGCAGCATCGTTTTCAGACCGACCTCTTCCAAAGAGTGTATCTGCCAGATTTGTTGGCTGGATAGTGTGATACCGGCTTCTTCAATTGCCCGTCGGTAACCATCCAGTCGTCGGCGGGAAACGGATTCATCCTTTGAGTAGAGCTTACTTAAATCGGCTAAACATAGTGCCCGGGATGGTTCTAAACGGAGTCCCAGAATGAGTATATTATCCCCGGGGCCACGGATTGCCTGTTTAGCTATTTTGTAGGCGGCATCCTCATTATCAATATGGACCGACGGAAAGCCGGATTCTGAAAAATCTACGGTAACGACAGGTTTATGTTGCTGAGTAATCAGCTCTAATACTTTCTTATCACGAGGTTTGCCATAAATGATAAATGAGTCTGGAATGGTATGAACCTGAGTATTTGTGTAATTCTCCCTGCTGGAGGGCAGCAATA
>JBNKRC010000263.1:0-3048 GCA_050296215.1 Vibrio sp.
CAGTTTCTTCAAAAATTAAAAATAATTTAGTGTTTGGCCTTACTTAACGGGGATCCATTAAGACTTAGGACGCTTCACACCGTACTTAGAACGAGCCTGTTTACGGTCGTTCACGCCAGCACAGTCAAGTGCACCGCGGACAGTGTGGTAACGCACACCTGGAAGGTCTTTAACACGACCACCACGGATTAGAACAACTGAGTGCTCTTGAAGGTTGTGACCTTCACCGCCGATGTACGAAGTCACTTCGAAGCCGTTTGTTAGACGAACACGACAAACTTTACGAAGTGCTGAGTTAGGTTTTTTAGGTGTAGTTGTGTAAACACGAGTACATACACCACGTTTTTGTGGGCACGCTTCTAGTGCTGGCACGTTGCTTTTAACAACTTGCTTTGCACGAGGTTTACGTACCAACTGGTTAATAGTTGCCATTAACTAGCTCCTGATTTACTAAAAGTAAGCTTTGTGAAAAATCTAGTCCCAATCGCTTTAGGCAATTAGGGACGCAAAATTCTATGCATCAGTGCAAGATGTGTCAAGAAATATACTGATCTTTTTTCGATCAAACAGGAAGGCAGGCTAAATCAGACTTATTGAAATAATCGTCAGACAGGAAATGCACGGTAAGCAGAAGAAGCCAGAGAAAACATTACTCCCAGGTCAGGGATTGCTGATGTCGTTCAGTTAAAGAAACAAAACCGGAATAGCCGACACAGGTTATCTGCGCAGATATATGATCTCCGAGTCCCCGGGCATCAATATCCGCCCTCAGTACCGATACCGAAACAGAAGGTAACAGGCTGTTCTGGGCATGTTTAGGGTTCGCCAGATACACCGCATCTTCAATAAGGAGGATATCATCACCATTAGCCATATAAGGTAATGCTGAATGAATTGCCTGCTGGGTTTTAACGATATGAAGCATAACTGGCCAGACCTTCCTCAAAAACCATTAAAAAGAAAGCAGCTTACGACTGGAATGAAGATGCTTTGATATTTCATCATGAGACAGAACTTCAGCTTCAATGATTAGCTGAGATGGTTCAAACCCCATGTTTTTCAATGAGTCACCACAAACATAAACCTGCTCGATATCATATAGATCGAATAGCTTAAACATCGGTGCATAATTTTTACTGAGAATTCCGGCTGTATCCTGATGAGAGATTAACTGTGTCACGCCATCATCAATAAATATGGCACACAGATCGTCGCTGTACGCTGAGGCGGCAAGTAAGGCATCAACGCCCTCACGGCCTGAGCTTGTAGCATGAGGGGCAGAACGAAACACGAACGTAATCTGACTCAAAATTGTACCACCCTGTCTTGTGTTAGCATGGCCTGAGCCAAACTGCCTAACCCGGCCTGAATAAATGGCTGCGCAAGATTATCACCGCCCAAATCATGCTGTTCTGCCTCTTGCCGACTGACGATACCTCTGCGCAGCGAAGCAGCCACACAGGTCTCTAGCTGAACTTCATGCTGCTGTGATAACTGTTGCCAGGCTTTCGCCAGATCAAACTCATCATTGGCAGGAACCGTCAGGCAGGAGCCATTGCTTACCCCATCCTGATAAAAGAAAACGCTCACCAGCTGATGACCTTTCTCTATCAGAGATAAAGCAAACTGGTACGCACTCCGCGATGCCTGAGTCCCGTAAAGGGGGCCATTCACTACCAGAGTATAAGTTAATCCCACGCTTATTCGTCCTCGGTTTTACGCTGGCGAATATAAAGGTAAACGGTATGTTTAGAGATGTTCAACCGATCTGCAACGCGGTTAATTGCATCTTTAATATCAAAAATACCTTTATCAAACAGTGCCATAACAATTTGACGATTCTTTGTGTTATTTGATACCGATTTGTCTGCATTAATCTCTTCGATTGTGCGTTCGACGGTTTGATCGACAAGTTCTTCAACATCACTGGCAAAGTTTACCGATGAAGCCGCTTCCTGCGCATCCAGTGTCGGCATAAATGATTCAAGAATCTGGGAAAATGGCGCATCAAGGTTAACGTTAATGCACAACAAACCAATTACGCGGTTCTCACCATTGCGAATCGCAATAGTGATCGATTTCATCAGTACTCCACCCTTAGCCCGGGTAAAATAAGAACGGGAAAAATTACGTTCCGAACCTTCGATATCACGCAACATTTTCAAAGCAAGATCGGTAATTGGCGAGCCAACCTGACGCCCCGTGTTTTCACCATTAGCAATTTTAATTGCCGATGTATGGAGATCCTCCAATGAGTGAAGCACAATTTCACAGAACGGACCAATCAAACTTGCGATCCCGTCTACTACCGCCTCATAAGAGTGAAGGATTTTATCGTGCTCGGTAAATGGCTTCACATTTACGGATTCCATTTCAAGCAACATCATCTCTGCATTGAGAGTTTCTGTTGTCGTCACTGTCGTCCAGCCTTACACGAAATTTCAAATAATTGATGTAAGTTTATCAGAAAATTTTAAAGGGATGAGCAGCAATATAGTAAACAAGTGATTTAGAACAAACTCTTATTCTTTAATTGAGCAATTTCTTCCATAAAAAAAGCCTGATTGCTCAGGCTTATTTCATTCAATATTAAGGTCGTTGACCTTATTTTGCAGAAGTATCAGCAGCCGGTGCGGCATTCATCGCTGGTTTTTCTACCTTTAATAACTCAACTTCAAAAATCAGTGTCGAGTTAGCCGGAATTGTCGGAGAATCATGATCGCCGTATGCCAGTTCAGGCGGAATAACAAATTTGTATTTGGCGCCTTCTTTCATCAGCTGAACCCCTTCCGTCCAGCCAGTAATCACGCGATCAAGAGGAAATGTCGCCGATTCTCCGCGTTCATATGAGCTATCGAACTGAGTACCGTCCGTTAATGTGCCCTTGTACTGCACTTCAACGGTATCGGTTGCAGCCGGAGATACGCCAGTGCCCTCTTTCATGACCTGATACAGAAGCCCTGATTCAGTTTTTTTCACGCCTTCTTGTTTTTCAAACTCAGCGCGGAATTCATCACCTGCTTTTTTGGTTGTTTCCGCTTTTTCTTT
>JBNKRC010000264.1:0-3039 GCA_050296215.1 Vibrio sp.
TAATACCGGCTATCCAGTAATAATTTATCCACGGAAGAGATCGAAATTTCTTTATCGGCGATCATCCGCCCATCATCACCAATCAATAACATATGATACGCCAAACCTGGCATCGGTAAAATTTCTGCCGGAGTATTACGCCATACATCAATCAGCCTGACTCCCTGAGCGCACATCACCTCTCCCAGAGAAGCCCGCTGACTGGAAACTTCATAACAAACCAATATCTTAGAATGATCAAGCATCTTATTTCCCTCTGTGCCACTGACCCACTTTTGATAGTTTAGATCTTTATTTAGTCTTTGGATCTTCCAGCCAGTACGACCAGTGGACAACTCATGCAATTTCATGGAGTTAATACTTAGATGATTTGGCTATAACAGTAATCAGTTTCTATCGTACGGTTATAAGGTTCCCCGATTTTGCATTATCAAATCTACCGTCTCTTCGGATTTTGTGCCCCATTGAGTCCGCTTTTCCCGCTCCGTTATTTAATCGTCTTATATCACCCTACGCGTTGAGCATCTCGCCTGGTATATGGATTTGCTTCACTTTCTGAGCAGACCGGTACTCACCGAATACCATCCCGCCGGTAAGATAGCGGAGCAGCATGTCAGTAGCAATGGTCCCGATCAGCACCCGGCTATCGTCATGCGAATAATCACGGCTTAATTTCAGGGTCTGAGCCCATTCACCGCCGGGGGTTGAAATTGCCACTGAAAATTCTCGGCCATCACGCGTTCCGGTGGCAATCGCCAGATCCGTTTCGCTTTTTTCCTTGGTTGCCGCCGCTAACGCCAGTACCGCACTTAAATGATCCTGCGAATTCATCGCACCACTGACCTGATGACTCAGAATCCAGCTGTTGCCGCGCTGATTAGCCATCGCAACATCTGAAAACAACCAGTAACTTAACCAGCCGTGGGTACATTGCTCGGCAAGTGAGAGTGACAGTTGTGCCTCACTCATGCAGGAGGCCAGTCGTGACAACATGGGTTCATCAATGCTCACAACCCATGAGCCGACACGATCTCTTATCGCTGCAACCACCTTGAATGCGGTCTCAACATCGCCTTTAGGGCCAAACACCTTTATTTCAATAAATGGAAGATAGGCACGATATCCCAACTGATACCCATCTGGCAGCGGTAAAGAATCCAGACAAACGGATAACTCGGATTCGGAACTTCCCAGGGTATACAGTCGATGGCACTCCTTACCGGCCACCTGCGGAAAAGTTTGTATCAGATCCGGTAAAATCTGTTCTAGTACCATGCGCTTAAATTCACCTGGTACTCCCGGAGTAAAGTAGCAGACACAATCATTGATAGTTAAACGGAAACCACACGCTGTTCCGATCGGATTGTCTAAGATAACGGATCCCTGAGGCAGCATCGCTTGTTTGACATTACTCGATGACATCGGCTGATTCCGGGCATGATACATCGCCTCGATTTTATCTAACCACTCCTGGCGAAGTTCTAACTCCGCTTCAGCCAGTTCTCCCGCAACTTCAGTCGTCAGGTCATCAGATGTCGGCCCCAGGCCACCATTGACAATCAACACATCTGAGTTGAGCGTCAGCATTAACAGTTCCTGAGATAAAGACTGGCGGCTGTCTCCGACGGTTGAGCGTTTACTCAGCTCATAGCCACGCTCGAAAAAAATACCCGATAGCCACGCAGCATTCGTATCAACGATATCTCCGTGCAAAACCTCTTCACCTGTGCTCAACATTGCTAGCTTTATCATTTTTTGTACAGTTCCCGTCAATGATTGAATAATGGTCTAAAATCAAAACTATAGATAAGAATATTAACTCTTCTTTAACCCCATTTTTTTAACATAGTGACTATGATGTAATATAACAAGATCCAAATAACAAATTCCGATAACAGATCTGCAAAGGCGAATTTGGCATCTACACTTCTTATTATTGAGAGCCTATAACATTTTGGAGTTATAAATGGTTGAAACATTTATCGTCAGTTTTATTGGTGAAGCTTCACCAAACGATATTCACCAGCTTGCGGCTATTACTCATGAGAATCAGGGAAAATGGCTGGTCAGTAAAGTTAACTTTATCGACAATCAAGTTGCGGCAGTAATTAAAATTGAAGTTCCCGCCGAAAACAAACCAATGGTCATCGATGCCTTCCGGGACCAGCAAAATTTAATCACATCCTTCAGTGAAACGTCTGCTCAGACAGAATCTAATCAGGAACAACACTGCCAGTTGCGGCTCGATGCCAATGATCGGGCCGGTATCGTCAATGATATTACCCATTTACTGGACAGTCAGAGAATCCGGGTTGTTGATCTCAACTGTCAGAGAATTTTTATCGCCGGTCATGATGGCGTAAGTTCCGCACTCTTTACGTCAAATATTTCACTCAAGATACCACCAAATCTGTCAATTTACGACGTTGTTAATGAGCTGGAGGCACTGAGTGAGGATATAAAAGTACGGGTAGAAGAGTAATCCGCTCCCGATTTATTGACTTCGTTCAGATTCAATATGGTTTTTGATAAAACATAGACATCATGTTTACAACAATTCGGGACAGATATAGAAAAACCCAACAAATTGTATAAAAAATAAATTAACTAATCAGTCCCCCGAATAATAAATACAGAAAGACGGGGAAGAGTCTGAGGCTTATATTTACGGCGTCTGCAGAATCATCACTCTGAAGACGCCGTAAGCGGGAATGGTAAAACAACAAAATACGCAATAGCGCCATGAAACAGGCTAAGGTGAAAACGTCATGTTGATACTAAAAAACTTAAAAGTGAGTTATAAGCTCACTCTGATCATTTTGGTTGCGATCATCGGGTTTATGATACTCCTGGTTGTCTCAAACAATACTCTCAAGCAAAACCTGATACAGGAGAAAGAAGCACGCCTAAGTGCTGTCGTTAGCTCCACGCTATCACAAATTTCTCACCTCGCAGCGACCCTGCCCAAAGATCAGGCACAGGAAAAAGCTAAGCTATTGATCGAATCCATTCGCTTCGATGGTAACAATTACATTTTTG
>JBNKRC010000265.1:0-3034 GCA_050296215.1 Vibrio sp.
AAAGTCACATTTTGCCAGTAATTCATCAAGCTCAAGATAGGTCGCAGACAGTTTCTGTTCCACACCGGCATGTCGACGGCGGTTGTGATAGAACACCGGCATATCAAAGCCGAAATGGGCACGTCGTGCCAGCGTCATTCCGATTCGCCCCATTCCGATAATGCCCAGTGTCTTACCATGAACATCCAGGCCATAATAGTCTTCACCAATCGGTGCTTTCCATTCACCACTGCGTACCAGATGATCCAGTTCGGTAAGCCGGCGGGCGGCACTCATCATTAACAGAAAAGCGGTATCCGCTGTTGTGTCGTTAAGAACTGACGGCGTGTGCATCAGCGGAATTTTACGCGAGGATAAATAGCCGACATCGAAGTGATCTACTCCGACTGAAATGGTTGAAACGGCTTTAAGATTGGAGGCCAGTTCAAGCCATTGGTTGGGAATGGTCGCCTCAGCGCCGATAATTCCGTCGGCTGTATTTAATGCAAGTTTGAAGGCTTCCATATTGTCATCATGAATACCGTCAAAAAATTCAACGTGGGCATACTTGGCTAACCGCTCCAGCTCACTTTGGGGGATACGCTTATAAACTATTACCTTAGGCAGAGACATGAATTTACCTCGAAAACAGGAAACAGACTGAACATAGTTGTAACCCAGATTATCATTTAGTTATCACCAGTAACGCGATTTTTATAAAAATTTAGATTGAGTGAACAATTTGGTTTGCAGAATGTTGTGATCTGAGTATTAAATCTTCAAGACAAACCCTATCTGCTGCGGTATAACATTGTTTTCTCTTCAATCTGAATTCGCATTATGCATATTGTTAATTTTGAAGCTTTTTTAATCGCTATTACTATTCTGACATTAACGCCGGGACTGGATACCGCATTGGTAATCCGCAACACATCACGCGGTGGATTCGTCGACGGAACCATTACCAGTTTTGGTATATGTTCCGGATTATTTATACACGCCACGTTCTCAGCCATTGGCGTTTCCGCAATTCTGGCTTCTTCTGCTGAATTATTTCAAATTATTAAATCAATCGGCGCGGTTTACTTAATCTGGCTGGGAATATCCAGTTTACGTGCCCTGCGTCATTCAGGTGGTGCTTCATTGGTAGTTGAGACCCACCACAGTACCCATTTATGGATAAAACGTTCACTACGAGAAGGCTTTTTATCGAATGTACTGAATCCGAAAACGGCGGTGTTCTATCTGGCATTTTTACCGCAGTTTATCGATCCTCACTATTCGTTGCTCGGACAGTCTTTACTGATGGCAGCGATACATTTTGTGATTGCGATGGTCTGGCAATGCAGTTTAGCCGGGGCATTAAGCAAAGCTAAAGTATTACTGAAGAGCGCTTCGTTTATGCGTTGGATGGAAGGTATTACAGGGTTCGTATTAATCGCCCTGGGAGTTAGGCTGCTGCTTGAACGCCGTTAAATTTTTCGCTGAAGGGGTTTTGATGCGCTTTTCAACGCGCATCAAAACCTTATTTACCTCAGAGGGTTCAGTAGCAACGTTTTTGTTCAAGTTGGTTGCGCTGGCCGGTAAAATAGGCCCTGGTTTCTTCAATCACTACATTGCGCAGTAAAATCAGACCGATCAGATTAGGAACGGCCATCAAACCGTTAACAATGTCTGCAATAATCCAGATCAATTCCAGATGTAAGAAAGCACCGGATGCAACAAGCGCGATAAACACAAGCTTGTAAGGCAGAACGGCTTTCGTACCGGCCAGGAATACGACGCAGCGTTCACCATAATAATTCCAGCCTAAAATGGTGGTGAAAGCGAAGAAGATCAGGCCAATCGTTACCAGCATCGGACCAATTGTCTGTGAGCTAAGACCAACTTCAAACGCCTTTGCTGTCATCGCAGCCCCGGCGGTATCACCTTGCCAGACATTGGTTAATACCAGGGCGACACCGGTCATGGTGCAGATAACGATCGTATCAAAGAAAGTACCCGTCATAGAGATTAGTCCCTGACGGACACAAGAGTTGGTTTTTGCCGCTGCTGCTGCCATTGGCGCGCTGCCTAAACCTGATTCGTTGGAAAATACGCCACGGGCAACACCAGCCTGAATGGCAAGCATAATGGTGGCACCGGCAAAACCGCCTCCGGCAGCGGTTCCGGTAAAGGCAGAAGAAATGATCAGGCTAATTGCATTGCCGATTTGGCCGGCCTGAGAGCCGAGAACAAACAGGCAGGCAGCAACATAAAATACTGCCATGGCTGGAACAACTTTAGTTGCCACTCTGGATATGGACCGTATTCCGCCAACGGTGACCAGAGTAACCAGAATCGTCAGTATGACGGCTGTTGTTGCTTTAGGTACACCGAATGAAATCTCACTGGCATCGACAATCGCATTAACCTGAGGAAACGTACCGATACCAAAGAAGGCAACGCCGATAGCGAAAATGGCAAAAGCGGTTGCCAGAAATTTCGAACCGACACCATTTAACAGAAAATACATCGGGCCGCCAACCATCTGGCCTTTATCGTCGACTGAACGATATTTTACCGCCAGCAGACATTCTGCATACTTGGTTGCCATACCGAACAGAGCGGCGATCCACATCCAGAATAACGCACCGGGACCGCCCAGTTTAATTGCCGTAGCAACTCCGACAATATTGCCGGTACCAATAGTGGCAGACAGGGCCGTGCATAAAGCAGCAAAGCTGGACACGTCTCCTTCCGAGCGTTTATCAGATTTGGAAAATACCAGCTTCAATGCGGTTGGAAGGTGGATGAACTGAATCAGCCGCAGACGAAATGTAAAATAAATACCGGTTCCGACAAGCAATATCAAAAGAGGTGGTCCCCAGATGAAACTGTCGACAGAATTCAGGATTGATTGAATTTGGTTCATTAGATTCCCCTTAAAAAATAACAACTAAGGAGAAGAGGGAAAGGATATAAGAGGGTATGCTCGTTGGCTATACCAACAGGTATGTCATCTGATTATGATGAAAATGATTCAGCGCCTTTCTCTCCTCTGTCCTTTTGCCTG
>JBNKRC010000266.1:0-3030 GCA_050296215.1 Vibrio sp.
CTCGTTGCGGATTCTGCTCATTAGGCTCTTGCACTGCCGCCTTACCATTTTTTGCGATTTTACGGCGATAGCGCATCCGGCACAGCTTTATGACATGCAGTTTTTCGGCTTTGGTCATCGTTTGCCAGTTAAACCGCTCCTGACGGTTTCGCATACATCCCCGGCAATAACCTTTTTCGTCCACACTGCACACACCGATGCATGGACTAGGTACATCAAAAAAATCTAATTGCTCCATAACAGGATACCCGGGTAAAGACTATCATCCATTCTAATCTTAGTTGATATTTTACACAGGATAAAACGTATAATTTCTGAAGCCGCCCGGGCTATATTTACTGCCTCTGACAAATACCTGATTCACTACTTTTACACTTCACGGCAATTCTTATACAGTTAAGACAATTTTCATTACAGGCTGCCAACATGAACTTATTACTCCGATCGTTCGCTTTATCCCTTACCCTGATTCTCACCGCATGTGCAAAACAACCGGTCATGACTGCATCACCTGTTAATCCAGATGAATTACAGGCGTCGCAATGGCTCCTGACCGACGTTGATAATCAGGAAATCCATTTAGCAACCGGACAAAAAGCACCGTCAGTCAGTATTGATCGCGCGCTGATGGCAACTGGATATACCGGTTGTAACAACTATTTCGGTACAGCAGAAATCAGGCACAATCAGATCAGATTAGTGAAAATGGGTTCAACCAAGAAGCTGTGCTTTAACGGACAAATGGAACTGGAAACGCTGATGACCCGGACCTTGAGCGACTGGAGTACGGTTGAGGTTAATCGGAATGTAATGACGTTATCCAGCCAGCAACACACATTACGCTTTAAAGCCGGACAAAAGTGATATCAAACAGAACCCCGCGGGCGGCAATGCCTGCGGGACTGGGGCCTGAGGGAAGCGAACAATGGAAAGTAATCAGTAGCTACCCTTCTGTTCTGGTAAACAGTAATACCTTAAGGTTGGCATCCTGATCGATATCGACAAATTCAGGCGGATTCTCCAAACGGAAGTCGAAATGCAATGAAGGCGCTTCTTCCTGCATACTGTTAATCAGAAAATCCTGACCGACCACCGGCGAGTTAACACACGCCAGTACCTGCCCCGTATCCGACAGCATATCGGGCAAACGACGTAAAATTTTCCGGTAATCCTTAGTCAGGGCAAAGCTGCCTTTCTGAAATGAAGGCGGATCGATAATAATAAGATCATACGGACCGTAACGGTTAATTTTCCCCCAGGATTTAAAAATATCATGGCCGAAAAAATGAACTGTCGACAGATCGATATTATTTAAGCGGTGGTTAGTCCGGCCGGTATCTAATGCTCCTCTTGCCATATCAACGTTTACCACGCTATGGGCACCACCGGCCATCGCGGCAACCGAAAACCCGCAGGTATACGCAAACAGATTGAGCACCCGTTTATCCTGAGCGTGCTGTTTCACCCACTGGCGGCCACAGCGCATATCCAGGAACAGCCCCATATTCTGATTACGTCCCAGCTTTAACTGATATTTCAACCCGTTCTCTTCAACGACCGGAGTCTGATCCAGCTCGCCGAAAATAACCTGCATCGGTGCGCCATCCTGATAACGGAACTGAATCGCAATCGCTGTACCCTGCTTTCCCTGCCAGGCGGAAGTGGTGGTCAGAGTAACAAGTCCTTGTTGCAGGCTGTCGATAAATTCCGGCTCTGACTGCTTGTACAGACTAATGATCAGCTGCCCCTGTAACCAGTCGGCCGTCAGTTGCTCCAGTCCTTCCCAGCTCTGTCCCCGACCATGAAACAGGCGGCGGGTTTCATTCGGTACATCAGACAGTTGTTGCTCTAAATGAGTAAAAAATTGCGGCAGATTATTTATATTCATTCCGGATTCTTTTGTTGATGAGTTTTTAATGTCGGCCAGTTGAGCGTCCAGGGCTTGAGCCACTGTCCGATAGCAGCACGGCTTGCTTCACCTTTCCAGTATTCGCCAAAGTGGTCATACTGACCGGGATCGCAGATAAATTCAAAAAGCTGATCGTGATAGGTAAATCGGAGCGTCATCGCGTGCAGATAACCGCGATCGGCGTCGGCATCACCCGGGTTGTAGATTGGGTCCCCGACAATCGGCGACCCGACCGATTTTAACGCCACCCGAATCTGATGCGTTTTCCCCGTGTACGGTTTACACAAAAACAGACGCTGCCCATTGTCACCGGCAGTTGAATAAAACTGGGTAATGGCCGGATTGTTCAGGGTCGGCATTAATTTCCATGCTGAACGACGTGAACGCTGCATATCACCGCAGACCGTACCCTGTTTCTTTTTTGGTTTTTTGGCACCAATAGCCAGGTAATATTTTTCCATTTCCCGGCGGGCAAATTTACCGGACAGCTCACTTGCAGCCTGAGCACTGCGGGCTAACAGCAGGATCCCCGACGTCATTTTATCGAGACGGTGAACAAGGTAAAGCGAGTCGTCTCCGACTTGCTCAGCCACTTCAGCGACCAGCATTGTTTCGCCATCATCTTTATGACCAGAAACATTGGGATGTTTATTAATAACGACAAAATCCGGGTGGAGATAAATAATATCAAACATAATGACCTCGACAGCGAGGCGTGAGTAGAACGGCAGTCACGATCAGGTCCAAATTCTTTTAACCGGAGAGGAAAAACAAGCCGGTAAACAACAACGAAAATCCGTCAATAAGTGATCATCACTTCATATCTGCCTTTCTGACACGCTGTTCGCAGGTATATTTTCTTTTAATCCGCTACTTTTGCCATTACTATCAAAAGGATCTCTTCAGATAAAATCAGGCCCGGCCGCATGGATAAGATTTATCATATTCTTACATTAATAAGTATTGGTATCTATTGGTTACTGGTCGCATCCGTAACTATCCGTGTCGTACTGAAGAAACGCTCAGTCAGCGTATCCTTAGCCTGGTTACTGGTTATCTATGTGCTTCCGGTGATTGGAATCATCGGCTATTTCCTTATCGGCGAACTGAATCTGGGCGGA
>JBNKRC010000267.1:0-2988 GCA_050296215.1 Vibrio sp.
GCGGTCAATTTTCAGTTCATCAATCGGGAATCGGGCCAGATAGGCGAGGGATGAGGAGCCTGTACCAAAGTCATCTATCGCTAAAGCAAAACCAAGTTTTTTTATTGAATTGAGCATCTGAAGTGTATGGGCTCCATCACTCATGACGGCGCTTTCGGTTAATTCGAAAGTAATATTACTCGGATCGACCTGGGTACTACGCAGGAGTTTCTCCATGTAGTTAATCAGTTTAGGGTTACCGAATTGCTCCGGTGATAAGTTGATGGCAACCCGTCCAGGTAAAATTCCCTGACGTTTCCAGCGCTTGACGGTGGTAAATACTTCACGCATTACCACGCGGCCAAGATGCTCGATCAGGCCGGCTTTTTCAGCTACAGGTATAAATGAGCCGGGGCTGATATAGCCTTCAACCGGATGTTTCCAGCGGACCAGCGCCTCTGCCCCGTTGATACTGAAGTCTCTGGCATTCACCTTCGGCTGATACCAGACTTCTAAACCGCTTTGTTGCAAGGCTTTTTGCAGCTCGATCTCCAGCCACAGTCGGGTGCGGGCCTCTTTATTCATTTGTCCATTGAAATGAATCATCCGGTTGCGTCCGCGCTCTTTGGCTACGTACATCGCCGTATCTGCATTTTGCAGCAAAATGCGGGCGTCATTTCCGTCCCCCGGATAACTGACACTACCAATGGAACATGAAAGGCATTTACTGAAATAGTTAAGATCGAAAGGCTGGTTGATGATGGTGATGATTTCTTCTGATAATCGTTCGGAAACGTTAGAGGTTCCAGGCTCCGGGATAATAATGCCGAATTCGTCAGCTCCCAGATGCCCTAATATGGCACTGGAAGGGATTAACCGTTTCAGACGGGCGGCAACTTCGCAGATGACTTTATCGCCAATATGGTGTCCCAGAGAATCATTGATATTTTTAAAGTTATCAATGTCCAGGTAGAGCATAGCCAGCGGAGTATTACTGTCGATGAACTTATCCAGACGCATGGTGAAGCCGTTACGGTTATAAAGTTCAGTCAGAGGATCGATCATCGGATCGGCGGCGAGTGCCAGCGGGTTATCCTTGTGGTTGCTCTCCGGCGCATTGATTAATATTAATTTGATGTCACTGCCAAGGTTGACCGCATCTTTGGCGGTTAAACTAACGGTTTGATCGGCCGGACATATTGAACTTAACCGGAAAGTCATCGGTTCGTCGGTGAGGAGCTTTGATACTTCCTGTTTAAACGGTGACCGTGTCTGGGGATCGATAAACAGTTCACTTAACCGTTCACCTAATAACTCTTTTGACGTTTCAAATCCCAAAATAAAACTGGCTGAAGGATTCGCGGCCAGAATGGCATCGTCTTCAGTCAGCAGAAATCCTTCACAAAGCGATTGAGTCAGCGTGGTGAACTTAGTTTCGGACTCTTCCAGTGATTTCGCCAGTACTTGTTTTTCTGAAGTATCGAGAGCGTGAAAAATGATGTGGGTAATTTTATCTCCCATGCTCAGAGGCGAAACCGAAAACTGTATTGTGGTTTCGATATCTACATTGGTGAGTGTAATTTCGGTTTCGATCTGCTCGCCCTGCAGAGCCCGTTCATAGTAAGGCGCAAGGTGCTGGTAAATGCCGTTACCGAGCACTTTTATATCGTTCATGCCGACTAATGCGTCCTGGCTTAAACCAGAAATATCGGCATAGCGATGATTGACCGCAGCGTAGTTGTGCTGATCATCTAAAATCGCGAAAAAGAATGGACTGTGCGACGTAAATTTAGTGAACCAATCTTTGATCTCTTTTGCAACCATTACCAACTGTCGACGCTCCGCAGGCGTAGCCTATTTATTATTTAAGAATGTTTTTATTCAATGACTTGGCATAAAAAAAGCACACAATACACTATAACTATCTTTAGTTATGTTGGGAAGCATTCCGGTAGTATGCGCCATTTTTTGACAAATAACAGGTTTGAAATTGTTCTATTTAAGTATGATAGGCAATACTCAATAACAAACTTAGCGGATAATTAGAGTGATTAACAAGATACATAGTGGAATCGTTAAAAATGCTGCTTCATTTTTGAGATCTCCAGTCCAGTTATTGCCGAAATTTGCACAACGAATGACCATGCTTGAAGCATTAAAGATGGTATTTAAAGAAGCTCTGGATGACGGTGAGTTTGAATTTTTAGAAAATAAGTGGCTGAAAGTCGAAGTTATCGACTTGAATTTGCACTGGTTTATCAGCTTTCGCAATAATCAGCTGGTGGTTTCTGAAGCGGAACAGCAAGCGGATGTCTCTTTTAGCGGGAATCTGAATGATCTGGTTTTGATCGCCGGACGTAAAGAGGATCCGGACACTTTGTTTTTCCAGCGTCGCCTTTCTATTGAAGGAGATACCGAGCTGGGTCTTGAAGTGAAGAATTTAATGGACAGCGTTGATCTCGATGCTTTACCTAAAATCGTCAACTTTTGTTTAAATCAGCTAGCCGATTTTGTGTATAAGGGCTTACAATCGCCACAGTCACACAATGAGGTTAGTCATGCTTATTCGAACTGAAGCTCCCGCTGATATTCTTGCAGTCGATCAATTACTCAAGCGAGTTTTCCCTACCGAACAGGAAGCAAATCTGGTGATGGCACTGCGTGAGAACTCAAATCTTACCTTAGCGCTGGTTGCCTGTGACGATGAGGGGCAACTGATTGGTCATATTATGTTTAGCCCGGTGTCGGTCAATGGTGAGTCCGGTTACTGGCAGGGACTGGCACCATTAGCGGTGGATCCCGATTTTCAGGAACAGGGGATTGATAACCAGCTTATTGAGCAAGGGCTGGAATTTCTTGCGGATTTCAGTTATCCGGTCTGTGTTGTTCAGGGTGAGCCGGAATTGTACTCTCCGTTCGGTTTTAAAGAAGCGTCTGCTTTCGGCTTGTCGTGCCACGAACCTGAATCCGGAAACGTTTTACAGGTTTGTGAAATTATTCCGGGTTCGC
>JBNKRC010000268.1:0-2976 GCA_050296215.1 Vibrio sp.
GAAGGCAACACTGGTCCTTATATCCAGTATGCTGCCGTAAGGGCGAAGGCCATTCTTGATAAAGGGGGATTGGAAAATTCACTCGATCCTGAATTGGGCTTCTCCAGCAAGACAGAACGTGATTTGGCGTTGAAGCTTATTCAGTATCCGAGCGCCTTGGAGGGAGCCTTTAACCGACGACTTCCCAGCGATTTGTGTGGCTATGTTTATGAGCTCTCGAAAGCGTTCAGCAGTTTTTACACCGACTGCGCCGTTTTATCTGAGGAGAACGCCGCCTTAAGAAATCAAAGACTGGCCATGACAGAAGCAACGCACAGAACAATCACGAATGTTTTGCAAGCGCTCGCGATCCCAGCACCAGAGAAAATGTTGCGCGCGGGAAAAGAAAGCCAAAATAATCGCTCCCTTGCGCTACAATAATTCTACTCACGTTTTATGTCCCGTCTTTCCCTACCGCTAAGAGAGTGAATAGATATCCACGGGTAGACGAATACGGTCTGACCTGGTTACAGAGTGCGCCGAAGATCAGGCTTATCCCGGATACGCATAAGCGACAGCCTTATCCGTTATCCTGGGAAGAGCAAAAGCGGTTGATCCGGGAGTTGCCTGCGCATCTGGCGGAGATGGCGTTATTCGCCGTCAACACCGGATGCCGTGATGGTGAAATCTGCCGTCTGCGCTGGGAGTGGGAAGTGAAGCTTCCCACCTTCAATACGTCGGTCTTTATCATACCGGGAGAGTATGTGAAGAATGCCGATGATCGGCTGGTAGTATTAAACCGGGTCGCATCATCTGTAGTGGAAGCCCGAAGAGAAAAACATGAAACCCATGTTTTTTCTTACAAGGGCAGCCCTATCACGCGGATGCTAAATTCAGCATGGATGCGAGCAAGAGAAGTCGCGAACCTGAAACAGGTGCGCGTGCATGATCTCAAGCACACCTTTGGCAGACGCCTGCGCGCTGCCGGAGTGAGTTTTGAGGATCGACAAGACCTGCTGGGGCATAGATCAGGACGGATCACCTCATCGAGGTGCTGACTGTGATTCATAAACGGCGGCATATCGAGCCAGAAGATATTCCGAGAGATCCGTAACGACAAAGCGCGCCGAAGCGGGCTTTGTCTCATTCCGTGTAATCTTCAAATTCCCACTTCCCTAACCGTGATACTTTCTCCGCAACTTCGTTCCAGCTTTCACCAGAACAATCCCGCAAGAAATCTTTGATAGCGCCGACAATTCTTTGGTAGTTGTACCCACGGACAATAAGATGATGACGACCAATAACAACCTCATCTATGCCGTAGGTTTCCTCTAACCATCTTGGCGTACACACCTCTATATCAAACGATTCTTCACCGTCTTTTCCTTCGGGTCCAACCATGACCTGAAGAAGAAAGCCGAATCTTTCGCGATTCTCTGGCTGATAGCTTTCGAGGTCGTAAATATCAGGGCTGTGAAGCCGTTTTAATTCTGCATTCATAATTTAATCCGTGATATCCAGATGGCCATTTGATTGCCATCGATTTGACTGCTGACCTGGGAACCTTTGCTCAAAATTGGCTTGAGTTTTATCCAACCTCGGTTTGTAGCTAGGCGGCCTGTATTGCTTCAACCCATCCTTGCTGACCAAAGTTTTTCCATCTCTGGCAACTTTATAGCCATCACCAACCCAAGCCTTACCAAGTTTGTCAGCTTCAGCTCTCGTTCCTGAGCCTAAACCAAAATTACCTTTACCTTTGGCGGCATCACGCAGTATTCCAATTTCTTTCCCTGCGCCCTTTGTAACCTTACCGGTACGCCCGTTGCACCATTTGCACAACAATGCACGACTGTGCATCACTCATTTACGCAAAATTTACGAACAGTTTGATGCCATTAAAAATCATCAGATAAAATAATATATGATGACAGTCATACTGAGAAACCATTACTTCCACTGAGATCAGTCACAATCAATGCTTTGCTTAATCTTTAAGTTTTCAGCCGCTTGGAAAATTTATTTATTGACTAATACTAATTAGAAAGCTAATCACTACCGTGGAATCTGTAATTTCCCTATAGTAGCAGGATACCCGTAGTGTATATTTTCTCCTATTTTTGAAAATTTAAAAAACTTTGCTATTTTTATCGCTGCAGTATTCTCCAGCCTAATTGCGGCATACAACTCATGCAGATCCGTATCTACCTTAATTCTATTCAGCAACCATCTCATTATCTTGACGGCATAACCTTTATACCAGTGCTCTTTAGCAATATAGACTAAGACTTCAACCGAACAAGGCTCATACTCCCAAACCTGAATGCCTGCCATACCAATTAGTTCATTATCTAACAAAACACCATATACACCAAAACCATAGTCTTCATAGTGCTTTAGCCTCAAACCTAGCAAATAATCAACATTATCTTGAGTCCAAGATACTCTAGGCCAAGTCATATCAGGGTCACCTATCATAAAATTTCCTAACAGACCGGCATCCGATTGGTAAAGTCTGCGCAAAGAAAGTCGATTGTTAATAGATATTTCAGTTAACGGAAAAGCTTTCTTTATTACATCCCAATTACATGAGGATTCAATTCGGGTCACTAAAATCTACTCCAATTCCATCAAGCTCCATTTCGTCAATTAAATTAGCCGCTTCAACATGGATTTTGTCAGCACGATACTGGTCTATTGCCTCTTGGTTTTCACCAATAACTACCACTGCATCAGTAAATCCTTGAGCCCACTTCGATGTATTCCTACCGCAATAAATACTATGGATTCCAGGAACCCTATCAGCAACATCTCTTACAAGCTGAAGTGCAGACTCCACTTGGTCTCTGGTTACCATGTCTTTCCATTTAAAAATTGCCACATGAATTGATGCCATAATTAACCTCTCTCTCTTGAATAATATATTGGAATGCCTTCAGCGTTTAATTCTTGCTTTAAAACAAGTTTTCTCCGAGAAGCTTCCGTTAAGGAATGAACTTC
>JBNKRC010000269.1:0-2900 GCA_050296215.1 Vibrio sp.
CGGATCAGAAAACGGAATACCTAACTCTAATGCGTCCGCTCCGGCTTCCACGAGAGTTTTGATGATGTCTAAAGAGAGTTCGATGTTTGGATCGCCGATAGTAACGAAAGGAACAAATGCACCTTCATTTTTGGCTTCAAGTTGCGCAAAAAGCGATTGATAACGGTCCATTATAATACTCCCCTTTCTTCTAGGATCTTGTGTACAGTAAAGATATCTTTGTCGCCACGTCCGGACAAGTTAACCACCAGCGTCTGTTCTTTTTCCGGTTCTGAACGAGCCATTTTTAACGCATGCGCTAATGCATGAGAGGATTCCAGTGCCGGGATAATCCCTTCGCTACGGGCTAATTCCTGGAATGCGTCCAATGCTTCGTCATCGGTAATATTCACGTATTCAGCACGGCCGATTGAGTTCAGATAGGCGTGTTGCGGCCCAACGGAAGGAAAATCCAGACCGGCAGAAATTGAATACGACTCTTCGACCTGACCATTTTTATCCTGCATTAACGGGGATTTCATGCCGAAGTAAATACCGGTGTTGGCATGTTTCAGTGGCGCACCGTGTTTATGAGTATCAACACCCAGACCGCCAGGTTCAACACCGATCAGACGAACTGAAGGTTCATCAATAAAATCAGCAAACATACCGATTGCATTAGAGCCGCCGCCAACACAGGCGATGACCGCATCAGGCAGGCGGCCTTCGCGTGCCAGGATCTGTTGTTTGGTTTCTTCACCGATCATACGCTGGAATTCGCGAACGATAGTCGGGAACGGGTGAGGACCGGCTGCGGTTCCGAGCAGATAGTGAGTGGTTTCGTAGGTGGCAGACCAGTCACGTAACGCTTCATTACAGGCATCTTTCAGTGTGGCAGAACCTGAATGGACCGGAATCACCGTTGCGCCCATCAGACGCATACGGAATACGTTCGGACTTTGACGCTCTACGTCTTTCGCACCCATATACACACGGCATTTTAAACCAAGCAGAGCGCATGCAAGTGCGGTAGCCACACCGTGTTGTCCTGCACCGGTTTCGGCGATAATTTCGTGTTTACCCATGCGCTTGGCAAGCAGTGCCTGACCGAGTACCTGGTTGGTCTTGTGAGCGCCGCCGTGGAGCAGATCTTCACGCTTCAGGTAAAGTTTGGTTTTAGTACCTTTGGTCAGGTTACGGGTTAATGTCAGCGCGGTCGGACGTCCGGCATATTCTTGCAGCAGAGACATAAACTCGGCCTGAAATTCAGGATCTTGCTGCGCATCAATAAAGGCTTGCTCAAGCTGATCCAGAGCGGGTACCAGAATCTGCGGTACATACTGACCGCCGAATTCGCCGAAGTAGGCATTTAATTTAGACATTCTCATATTCCTTTAATATTTGAGCTAACGTGGCTTTGCAACGTTAGTAATCTCTAATTTGGTCAAACGCTTGCTGGAGTTTTTTTGCGCTTTTGATTCCCGGCTCAGATTCGACACCCGAGTTCAGATCCAGTCCCAGACAGCCTAACGAAGCGGCCTGTTTAGCGTTATCCGGATTAATTCCCCCGGCCAGCATCACATCACTGGTGTCGGTCATTGTGCTCCAGTCGAAACTGGTTCCGGTTCCGCCCAGTTGATCGCCGACTTTGGCATCAAACAGATGGCGGTCTACGTTTGCGCCAAGCTTCTCAGGCAGCTGGTCGCTGATACCGTAGGCTTTCCAGATCTGAACACTGTCGGGTAATTGCTGACGCAGCGTATCCACATAAGACTGATCTTCGCTTCCGTGTAGCTGCACGGCTGCCAGTTTCAACTGAGTAGCGGTGTTGACAACCTGTTCTACCGAGTGATTCTGGAACACGCCCACGTAGAGTAACGGAGCTCCGGCTTTCACCTGCGCGGCCTGTTCCGGCGTGACATAGCGGGGGGATTTTTCCACGAAGATTAATCCGCCAAAAACCGCACCGGCTTCGTGAGCGGCCTGAGCATCTTCTGCCCGTGTTAATCCGCACACTTTGTTTTCACCCAGAATAACACTTCTGGCTGCCCGGTCGATATTGTCCTGAGCCATCAGCGAACTGCCGATCAAAAAGCCGGTCGCATAGTTGGCCAGGTCGCGCACCTGTTGATTGGTATAGATGCCGGATTCTGAAATAATGATGGTATCTTCAGGTAATTTAGGCGCCAGCTCTTTGGTGCGATTTAAATCGGTAGAGAGATCGCGCAGATTACGGTTGTTGATACCAATCACTTTAGCCTGCAGATTAACTGCACGTTCCAGCTCCTCATCATTACTGGTTTCCGTCAGCACGCCCATATTGAACTGATGAGCGAGATCCGACAGTTTCCGGTATTGTTCATCATCCAGAACCGACAACATCAGCAGAATGGCATCGGCACCATAATGGCGCGCCAGATAGACCTGATATTCATCAATCATAAAGTCTTTGCACAAGACCGGCTGATGGACCGTGTTTCTGACCAGAGGCAAGAAATCAAAGTTACCCTGAAAGTATTTCTCATCGGTTAAGACGGAAATCGCATTCGCGTAAGGGCGGTACGCTGCGGCAATTTCTTCCAGATCAAAGACCGGGCGAATCAGTCCCTTGGATGGCGACGCTTTTTTACATTCCAGAATAAATGCTGCCTGTTTACCGGAAAGCGCCTGATAAAAACTGCGATCCGATGGTGTCAGACTGTGTTTAAAGCTATCGAGCGGTTGTTGCTCTTTTCGCTCAGCAACCCAAACGGCCTTGTCTTTGACGATTTTTGCCAGCACGGCGGCCATTTCGGTCAGTTTGATTGAGATATGTTCGGATAATTGTTGCGTCATTACCATTAGCCTCGTTGAGCGAGTTCTTGCACCAGTGCATACGGTTTGCCGGATGCCATTGCCGCCAGAGCTGTCTGGGCATTGGC
>JBNKRC010000270.1:0-2803 GCA_050296215.1 Vibrio sp.
AATCATAATTACTCTTCTCTCTTATCTGTAATGATATTGGCTTATTTAAATAGCCCCAAAAGGAGAAAGGAAGCAGAATGGATAAAATCGGAAGTTTACTTTTTGATGCCGCAACCCTGATGTTTACGGGGATGGCATTTGTTTTTTTATTTCTAACGTTACTCGTATACCTCGTTATACTGATGGCTAAGGTGATTCCTCAGGAACAGCCTGTCGCTCCTCCCATACCTGTAAAAAATGCCAAACCTGAACAAGCGTCTGTTGAAGGTACCAATCCTCAGGTTATTGCTGCTATTAGCGCCGCCGTACATAAATACCGCTCTTCAGCCAAAAAAAAATAGAAAAAAGAATTAAAAGGAGTTTAATTGCATGTCTAAACCACTAGCTATTACCGATGTGGTCCTTCGTGACGCTCATCAATCGCTTTTTGCTACACGTATGCGTATTGAAGATATGCTGCCGATTGCCGCAGAGCTCGACAATATCGGTTATTGGTCCCTGGAAACCTGGGGTGGAGCAACCTTTGATTCATGTATCCGTTTTCTGGGTGAAGATCCGTGGGAACGCCTGCGCGCTCTTAAAAAGGCGATGCCAAATACAAAAATGCAGATGCTTCTTCGCGGGCAGAATTTACTGGGTTACCGCCACTATGCGGATGATGTTGTAGAAAAATTTGTTGAGCGTGCACATAAGAACGGGATGGATGTGTTCCGTATTTTCGATGCAATGAATGATGTTCGCAACTTCCAGAAAGCGGTGAAAGCTACGATTGATGTTGGTGGTCACGCTCAGGGAACCCTTTCTTATACCACCAGTCCGGTTCATAACACCGAGACCTGGGTCGATCTGGCTAAACGTCTGGAAGATTTAGGTTGTCACTCGCTGTGTATCAAAGATATGTCCGGTCTTCTGAAACCTTATGAAGCCGAAGAACTGATTACCCGAATCAAAGCCTCATGTGATGTCCCTCTGGCTCTGCACTGTCATGCTACCACAGGGCTTTCGATGGCAACTGCAGTTAAAGCGATCGAAGCGGGTATTGATATTCTGGATACGGCAATTTCCTCAATGAGTCAGACTTACGGCCATACTCCGACGGAAACCGTCGTTGCCATGCTGGAAGGCACTGAACGGGATACCGGTCTGTCATTGACGAAAATTGAGCCGATTGCCGCTTATTTCCGTGAAGTACGTAAGAAATATGCGAAGTGGGAAGGTGCATTGAAAGGTGTTGATTCCCGTATTCTTATTGCTCAGGTTCCGGGTGGGATGCTGACAAATATGGAAGGACAGCTGAAAGAGCAGGGTGCAGCAGATCGTATTGATGAGGTGTTGGAAGAGATTCCTCGCGTGCGTAAAGATCTGGGCTATATCCCTCTGGTTACTCCGACTTCGCAAATTGTCGGTACTCAGGCTGTGCTTAATGTGTTGACGGGTGAGCGCTATAAATCAATCACCAAAGAGACGGCCGGGGTACTCAAAGGTGAATACGGTGCCGCGCCTGCCGAAGTCAATCAGGAGTTACAACAGCGAGTACTTGACGGCGCAGAGCCGATTACCTGTCGTCCGGCTGATCTGCTGGAAAATGAGATGGATTCGCTGACGAAAGAGCTGTTGGAAAAATCAAAATCAGAAGGGATCTCCCTGGCTGAAGATGTGGTAGATGATGTTCTGACTTATGCTCTGTTCCCGCAAGTTGGCCTGAAGTTCCTGAAGAACCGCCATAATCCGGATGCATTTGAACCTGCACCATCTTTGGAAGCGGCTCAACCGGCAGCGCCTGCTCCGACTGCCGTTCCGGTAGAAGGTGGAGTCGAATCTTACAGTGTCAAAGTTGATGGTCAGGTCTTCCATGTTGAGGTCGGACCTGCCGGAGAGCTGCAGTCAGTGACTCCTGCCGCAGCTCCGGTTGCGAAGCCGGCTCCTGCAGCAGAGGCAGAAGCGGTTCGCTCGCCACTGGCGGGTACCATTTTTAAACTTGAAGTTAACGCCGGACAGCAAGTGGCTGAAGGAGAAGTTCTTCTTGTGCTGGAAGCGATGAAGATGGAAACCGAAGTGCGGGCTGCACAGTCTGGGGTTGTCAGCGATATTTATGTCAAAGAAGGGGATGCCGTTGTGGTTGGTGCTCCTTTAATCAGTTTGGCATAAGGAAGTACCATGGAAGGATTATTAACGCTTTGGTATGAGACTGGTATTGCCAGTTTTGAGTTCCCACAGATTATTATGATCATGGTGGGGTGTCTGTTGCTTTTTCTGGCAGTCGCTAAGGGGTTTGAACCTCTGTTGCTGCTGCCAATCGGATTTGGCGCGATTTTGTCAAATATTCCGAATGCGGGATTTACGGCAGAAGGAGGATTGCTGTATTACATCTACCATGTCGGGATTGAGTCCGGGGTCTTCCCGCTTCTGATCTTCATGGGCGTAGGAGCAATGACGGACTTTGGTGCTTTGATTGCTAACCCGAAAACCCTCTGGCTTGGTGCGGCAGCTCAGTTAGGGATCTTTGCGACGCTGTTTGGTGCAATTCTCCTGAACTTAGTTCCCGGCATGGAATTTACCATGGCCGATGCGTCATCAATTGCAATCATCGGGGGTGCTGACGGTCCGACGGCTATCTTTTTAGCCAGCCGGTTATCGCCTGATCTGTTGGGGGCGATTGCCGTTGCGGCGTACAGCTATATGGCACTGGTTCCGATTATTCCATCTTGCCTATGGTTCATATAGGGGGGCATTCTGGTTGCCTTGAAGGCCGCTTCCTGGTCAGCCTCGTGCATTTCTTCACGATCCTTCTTGTTCTTTGTAA
>JBNKRC010000271.1:0-2792 GCA_050296215.1 Vibrio sp.
AGAAGCCGGCCTGGCCGCCGCCGGTTTAAAGGCCATACTGACCGGACCAATGCCAACTCCTGCTGTGGCTTACCTTACACGCACATTCCGGGCTGAAGCGGGGATTGTTATCTCTGCATCACATAATCCCTACTATGATAACGGGATCAAGTTCTTCTCTGCTGAAGGGACTAAGCTTCCTGATGAAGTTGAACTGGCGATTGAAGAAGAATTAGACAAAGATATCGAATGTGTTCCATCCGCCGAATTGGGTAAAGCGTCACGTTTGAACGATGCTGTTGGACGGTATATCGAATTCTGTAAAAGCACTTTTCCTTCACATTTACATCTGGATGGCTTACGCATTGTGATAGATTGCGCTCACGGGGCGACATATAATATTGCGCCTAATGTATTTACTGAGCTTGGTGCGGAAGTAATTGCGATGGGGATCGAGCCTAATGGCACCAATATTAATGATCAGGTTGGTGCCACGGATGTTCGCGCATTGCAACAACATGTTATTGAAGAAAAAGCCGATATCGGGCTGGCTTTCGATGGTGACGGTGACCGTATCATTATGGTCGACGCATTAGGAAATAAGATCGATGGCGACCAGATTGCCTATATCATTGCCCGCGATCTGCTACGTAAAGGTGAGCTGAAAGGCGGCGTTGTCGGAACACTGATGACGAACCTGGGAATGGAAGTCGGACTAAAACAGTTGGGAATCCCGTTTGTCCGCGCTGCTGTGGGTGATCGCTATGTAATGGAAAAACTACTGGAGAAAAACTGGAAGATTGGTGCGGAGAACTCCGGGCACGTCATTCTTCTTGATAAAGTGACCACTGGTGATGCCATTGTGGCAGCATTGCAGGTATTAGCTTCCATGGTCGACGGAGAAATGTCATTACACGATTTATCTAAAGGAATGACGTTGTATCCTCAGGTTCTGGAAAATGTCCGCTTCAGTGGTGATTCTAATCCACTGGATGCTCAGGCTGTCAAAGATGCGGTCGCTGAGGTTGAAGCAAAACTCGGTGATAAAGGCCGGGTGTTATTACGCAAATCGGGCACTGAACCTTTGCTGCGAGTTATGGTTGAAGGCGAAAACGCTGAGCAGGTAAAAGAATCGGCACTGTTTATTGCTGAAGCGGTGAAATCGAACTGCTAATTTTTAACCGTTTGAAGCGTAAATTGAAAAAAATTACGCTTCCCCCCTTGTCAGTGTGAAAAGCTTTCGTTAGTATTGCGTCCACTCTCGACTCGGGGGCGCTAGCCTTGTTGACATCTTCGGATAAAAACGGCGCTGGCTCAACAATTTGGAACATAGGTGGAAAGCATGTTTACAGTTCTACTTGTGATTTACCTGTTGGCAGCGTTGGCTATTGTCGGCTTAGTGTTGATTCAACATGGTAAAGGCGCAGATATGGGAGCTTCATTCGGAGCTGGTGCATCAAACACTGTTTTTGGCGCTAGTGGCTCAGGAAACTTTCTATCCCGAATGACCGCAATTTTTGCGATAGTATTTTTAATCATCAGCTTAGTTCTGGGTAATTTATCTACCCGTAAAGCAGAATCTCAATGGTCTAATCTGGAGGCTCCTGCAGCAAACACGCAGGCTGATGTAGAAACTAGTGAAGTTCCCGCTACAATAAATGGCGACGAAATTCCTCAGTAACTTATCTTCAGAGTAAGTCGAAAGATAAGCAGAATATAGCCGAGATGGTGAAATTGGTAGACACACTAGCATGAGGTGCTAGCGCCTTAGGTGTGAGGGTTCGAGTCCCTCTCTCGGCACCATTATTTAGAAACTTGTAAAACATTCTTGACGGCGTATAATGGCCGCAAGTCGGACGCGGGGTGGAGCAGCTTGGTAGCTCGTCGGGCTCATAACCCGAAGGTCGTAGGTTCAAATCCTGCCCCCGCAACCAATCCTTTCAGGGTTGAGAGCAAGTTTCAGCAATGTTTACCGCATTGCGATTGAAATGATAAAACGGTTCTTTGTTAATAGAAGTTTTATGGTTTCAATGTATCAGGGTCCAGCATATTAAAACCCCGACTTTTCGGGGTTTTTTATTATCTGAATTTTTTAAACGGGTATATTTATCTGTTTAAATCAGATAGTTGTCTGGAATAGTGATTGGGCTCTGAGCCCTTTTTTTGTTTCTGGAGTGGTTTTCCTGACGGGTTTAGAGAGACAACTTACTGATTTACTTGAATCGGCAGTCGTTGCATCTGGCTACGAACTAGTTGGACTAGAATTTATCCGCGCAGGAGCGCATTCAACGCTAAGAATCTATATTGACCATGAAAATGGTATCAACGTGGATGACTGTGCAGAAGTGAGTCATCAGGTTAGTGCTGTACTTGATGTCGAAGATCCAATTTCAGTGGCCTATAACCTAGAAGTATCATCTCCGGGTTTAGAAAGACCACTGTTTAAAGCAGCACACTACGAGCAATTTATTGGTCACGAGGTCAGCATCGTTTTGAAAATGGCTGTCGGCAACCGTCGTAAATGGAAAGGTATCATCCAGTCTGTTGAAGGCGAAACTGTCACACTTACAGTTGATGGGCAAGAAGAACAGTTCGCGCTCAGCAATATTTCAAAAGCTAACCTGATCCCTAAATTTTAGTTCTCCTAGAGAAAAGAGCTTAAGAGGCTATAACAATGAGTAAAGAAATTTTAGCGGTTGTAGAGGCTGTTTCGAATGAGAAAGCAGTACCTCGTGAGCGTATCTTTGAAGCGCTTGAAATTGCGCTAGCAACATCAACAAAGAAGAAATACGAAATCGACGTAGAAGTTCGTG
>JBNKRC010000272.1:0-2728 GCA_050296215.1 Vibrio sp.
AGTCGCGGGTTTCCCACTGAGTCGCCTTGGTACGTTCTTCATCACCGGTGAACTGATAAACCTGATACTTTCCGGTCTCTTTATCAAAGTAGGAATCGATACCGACAACGATACACTGCACGCCGAATCTGTCCGCTAAATCAGTGATCAGCTGTGGATCAGCCAGTGCCGGAGAGTTAATCGAGACTTTATCCGCTCCGAATTCCAGAATGCGTGCCGCATCTTCAGCAGATTTAATCCCGCCGGCAACACAGAATGGGATATCAATCACCTCGGCTACGCGAGCCACCCAGCTTTTATCTACCACGCGGCCATCACTGGAGGCAGTGATATCATAAAAAACCAGTTCATCGGCACCTTCTTCCGCATAGCGTTTTGCCAGCGGTACGATATCACCAATGATTTCGTGGTTACGGAACTGAACGCCTTTTACAACCTGACCATCACGAACATCAAGACACGGAATTATGCGCTTTGCCAACATGCGAACGCCTCCTCAGCAGTAAATTTACCGTCTAACAGTGCACGGCCGACAATCACGCCCGCAACACCCGTTCCTTTTAAAGCCTCAATGTCCGCAAGGCTGCCAATACCGCCGGACGACTGGAATTGTACCTGCGGGTAAGCTTTACAAAGATCGACATATAACTCAACGTTAGAACCCGCCAGCGTACCGTCACGAGAGATATCAGTACATAATACGTGTTTAAGGCCGACGGTCAGGTAGTCGTCAATCAGTGCTTCAATCGTTACACCTGAATCTTCTTGCCAGCCTGAAATCGCCACTTTACGTGTTCCGTTTTCATCAATGTTGATATCCAGGGCCAGTACGATTTTTTCAGCACCATACTTAGTCATCCAGGATTTAACCAGCTCAGGTTGCTTAACGGCGGTTGAGCCAACCACAACACGTTGAGCACCGGCATTCAACAGGTCGGCCACATCTTGCTCGCTGCGAACACCACCACCAATCTGAATATTGGCTGGTGTACTGGCAAGTAGCTTAGCAATTAAATCAAGCTGTCGTGCAGAAGTATCTTTTGCACCGGTTAAATCAACCAGGTGTAACCAGTTCGCGCCGGCCTGATGATACAAATTGAACTGCTCAGCAGGGTTAACTTTATATTCTGTCACTTGACCATAATCGCCCTGGTAAAGACGGACAACCTGGCCTTCAATTAAATCTAATGCAGGAATAATCACTTCAATATCCTTTTGAATCCTTAAAGCTCTAAGAAGTTTTGAATTAACTTAGAACCTGCTTTGCTTGAACGTTCAGGGTGAAACTGAACGCCATAGTAGTTACCACTCTGGATTGCGGCACTAAACGGATTACCATAATCACATTGAGCAATAGTGTAATCACCAACAGGCATAGCAAAACTGTGTACAAAGTAGAAATACTCACCCTCTTCAATATCTTTGAACAGCGGGTGGCCGGCTTTAGCTGAAACGGTATTCCATCCCATATGAGGCAGTGGCAAATCACCTGTCTGCATCAGGCGGACTTCACCATCACACAGGCCAAGGCACTCTACGATCTCATCGGCTTTTTGTCCTTTCTCTTCAGAAAGCTTGCCGAGCAACTGCATACCAAGACAGATACCTAAAACTGGTTTCTCAACTTTTTTAACCAACTCAATCAGGTTCCGTTCTTCGAGGTTTTTCATCGCCTCACTTGCTGTTCCTACTCCGGGTAGAAACAGTTTGTCAGCAGCAAGCACGACGTCAGGATCTTTGGAAATGACCACCGGATAACCAAGGCGTTCAATGGCAAATTTCACTGAAGAGACATTAGCACAGCCAGTATCAATAATGACAACACTCGGTTTAGACATTACAGCACTCCTTTACTGCTTGGCAGTTCATTACCTTCAACTTTAATCGCCTGACGCAGTGTGCGACCAAACGCTTTAAACAGGCTTTCAATGATGTGGTGATCATTCTTACCGGTTGAGGAAAGGTGTAAGGTACATGCCATTGCATCGGATAAAGAACGGAAAAAGTGATAAACCATCTCAGTTGAAAAATCACCGACGTTTTCACGACTAAAAGTCGCATCAAACTTAAAGTATGGGCGACCTGAAATATCCAAAGCACACTGAGCCAGACATTCGTCCATTGGCAGTGAGAAACCAAAACGGCCGATACCACGTTTATCACCCAATGCTTCTTTTATTGCCTGCCCCAAGGCTAACGCAGTATCTTCAATTGAATGGTGATCATCAATATGTAAGTCACCGATCACTTTCAGTTTAAGCTGAAAACCACCATGCGTTGCAATCTGATCCAACATATGATCAAAGAAACCCAGACCGGTTTCGATTTCGTTACCACCGGTTTCATCCAGATTGACATATACCTTGATGTCGGTTTCTTTAGTTTTACGCTCAACTTCAGCAATACGAGGATTCGTCGTCAACTGTTTAACGATTGCAGGCCAGCCCATGGTTTCCGGATTATACTGAATTCCCTGCAATGCCATATTTTCTGCCAGCTGCAAGTCTGTCGGACGATCACCGATAACTCTTGAATTTTTAAAATCAATCTTACCGCTTTGCAGGTAATCTTTAACCATACCTAATTTCGGTTTGCGGCAAGAACAGTTATCTTCATCAAAGTGAGGACAAATCAGAACATCATCAAACTTCACACCCTGAGATTCGAAAATGTGCATCATCATATCGTGAGGTGCATCAAAATCTTCTTTCGGGTAGCTGTCCGTACC
>JBNKRC010000273.1:0-2715 GCA_050296215.1 Vibrio sp.
CCAGTTGTACAGTATCTATAAAGGTAACATCACTAACTGGAAAGAACTTGGCGGACCGGACAGAAAAATCGCTGTCGTCACCCGTGAAGCGTCATCCGGTACACGATTCAGCTTCGAAAGCCTGATTGGCTTAACCCGTGTGATCAATGACCGTCTGGTATCAGATATTAACCCGAACAATCTGGTTGTTAACAGCAATGGTATGGTGAAAACACTGGTTAACCATAACCCTCAAGCGATCGGTTTTATTTCTGCCGGTTCTGCGGATCTATCCACCAAGGCTCTGAACTTTGAAGGCGTTGAAGCGAACGCAAAAAATGTACTGAATGGTTCTTATGAGCTATCCCGTCCATTTTTAGTCCTGCACTACAGCAAGGATGAAAGTAAAGAGATCAAACAATTTATCGAATATCTGAAATCGGATCATGCCCGCAGCCTGATCCTGAGCAGTGGCTATATTCCATCTCTCAAAGAATAATTTGAGTCAAATCATCCGGTACCTAAGAGAGAGCATTATGCTCTCTCTTTAATTTTATACCCGCTACACCGTAGATGCCGGACGGCGTAACAGCAACAACATCGGCAACATAACGATGCAGACAAACATCATTAACCGAAAATCCTGCAGATAGCCAAGAGCTGCGGCTTGTCGGGTGACTTCACTGTTGACGGACAGAATGCCCGTCTGACTGTTAATGTCCCAGATACCTTTGTTACCCGCATCATGCAGAGCCTGATTAAACGGTGTTATATATTCCGAAAGCACCGAATGATTAATCTGTATCCGGTGAGACAGATAGGTCGTGACCACGGAAATACCGATACTGCTGCCGATATTACGGGTCAGACTGTACAGCGAGGTTGCTTCATTCCTGAACTGCGGCGCTAATGTTGAAAACGTCAGTGTCGATAGAGGCACAAACATTAACCCCAGACCAACCCCTTGAATGATCCCTGTACGGATGATATCCCAACGGGTAATATCAACTGAAAACTGAGTCATTTGCCATAGTGACAGAATCATCAGCACCAGCCCGATAAAAATCAGATAACGCAAATCGACCTTACCGGATACCCGTCCGACAACGATCATACCCGCCATCGTTCCAAACCCACGCGGTGACAGTACCAGCCCCACATCCAGAACCGGATACCCCATCAAATTCTGCAAATAAGGCGGCAACAGTGCCATGGTCGCCAACAATACGATTCCGACCATAAAAGCAAAGATCAGCCCGACGGAGAAATTCTTATCTTTAAACATCACAGGCTCAAGAAATGGCGCCTTCGCCGTAAACATGTGCACGATAAACATATAAAAAGTCACACTAGCTAAGGCGGCTTCAATAATAATTTCCATACTATTGAACCAGTCCTGTGACTCACCTCGGTCAAGTACCATCTGCAAACTGCCGATAGCAAAGGCAAGCAAAGTAAAACCAAACAGATCAAACTTACGCTTTTTGTGTAACGCCGTCTCTTTTACATAGGTTGCAATACCAAACCAGGCCAGCGCACCAAAAGGCAAATTGATATAAAACACCCAGCGCCAGTTATAGTACTCGGTCAGCCATCCGCCCAGTGATGGCCCCAGAATCGGCCCAACCATAACTCCGACACCCCACAGTGCCATGGCCGAACCGTGTTTCTCCGTCGGATAGGTATCCAATAAAACGGATTGAGACAGCGGAACCAGACTCGCACCGAAAATACCCTGTAACAAACGAAACAGGATAATCTGATCTAACGACTGAGCAGCACCACACAATACCGACGTCAGAGTAAATCCGACAACTGAGTAGATAAACAGCTTTTTGCGCCCGATTTTCGCCGCAACAAATCCTGTCATCGGCATCACGATAGCGGAAGCCACAATATAAGACGTCAGTACCCAGGATATCTGATCCTGAGTTGCCCCAAGCGCACCCTGCATATGAGGCAATGCCACGTTAGCAATCGTGGTATCCAATGCTTGCATGATCGTGGCAAGCATGACGGAAATGGTAATAAATCCGCGTTTCGCTCCATCATCATTCACGGATGAAATTGCCTGAGAAGCCATAAGCTGAGTCCTCAAATATTACAGTGATACATGACGCTGATGCTGAGTATCAATACTGACTTCAGCACTCAGACCGGCACGAAGCTGTGGCGCGTTATCCTGTGCTTCGATACTGATACGTACCGGCAGACGCTGAGAGATTTTGACCCAGTTCCCCGTCGCATTTTGCGCTGGGATAACCGAAAACTCCGCCCCGGTCGCCGGACTCAAACTTTCGACCTTTCCAGTCCATTTAGTGTCCGGCGCATAATCGACGGATATTTCAACTTCCTGACCGGGACGAATATACGTCATGTCAGTTTCAGTCAGGTTCGCTTCAATCCATAAATCGGAGGCAGACACCAGCATCATTGCCATACTTCCGGGCGAAATAAACTGTCCTTTCTCAACGACTCTGGTGATAACACCATCATCTGGTGCGAACACATTCACATGTTCCAGATCGTTTTGTGCTTTATCAAGCATAGCTAGCGCCTCCTGATATCGCGGATGCAGCTCTGTCGGCGCATCAACATTTCCGCCCAGACTTTGTGCGATCTGAGTTAAATTGCGCTGCTCCTGCTCAACCTGTAAACGCTGGATATCAGTACTCTGTTTCGCCGCATCGTATTCCGCTTGCGAAATGTATTTGTTCTTAAGCAGATTCAGCTGCC
>JBNKRC010000274.1:0-2698 GCA_050296215.1 Vibrio sp.
TAAACTTAACCGCTTTATCCGATTGTTGGTGCAGCGTCGTCATCAGGTCACCGATGTTTTGTGCAGCATTTGAGGTTTTGTTGGCAAGCACTCGCACCTCGTCAGCGACTACCGAAAATCCTCGCCCATGTTCGCCCGCTCGTGCTGCTTCAATCGCTGCATTTAACGCCAGCAGGTTAGTCTGAGCAGTAATCTCGGTAATGATGTTGACGATATTGCCTATTTTCTGCATTTCATTATTTACATCGTTCACGGTTTTTGCCGATGATTCAACAATGTGTTTGATTTTGACGGCACTTTCTGCGGCTCGTTTATAATCAAGCTGAGCCTGCTGTACTGCATGGGTCATCAGGCTGTTCATTTCCATTGCCGTTTCGTTGGCCTGAGCGATTTCCTGACTTTGCAGATTGGACAGAGAGAGCATATCGCTGATTGAAGTCGCGGTTGTATCGCTGCTGCTGGTGAGGAGCTGTCCGCGACGAAACATGGATTCAGCAACACTTTTCACTTCATTACTTGCAAACAGCAGCTCTTTTATCAGGCCTTCTAAATTGTCAATAAAGCTGTTGGTCCACCGGCCCAAATCGCCGGTTTCATCGGCCTGAAATTTAGTGGCATCGAGTCGTTGAGTCAGGTTACCGTCTCCCTCTGCCAGTATTTGCATTACCTGGGTCATCCCTTCCAGTTGCTTCGCTAAAGGGGCGGCTGTTACAAGCCGGAATGCCACCAGTGAGAGAAATCCGGATAATAGGGAAGTGGCGGAATACATGACCGGAGATAGTGGCACAAACAGGCTGATCAGTGCCGGAGTCAGCATTGCTGCAAGCAGGTTTACCCCATAATTACGGGTGAGTTTTTGTGCCACTGAGCGGTGCCTGTATACCTCTTCCAGATCGGATTCACACATCATTCCCCAACGATCCTGAGAGCCGGGCAGAGTAAATGTGACACCTTTCCCGATTACCGGAATGTGGCGGTAATCGGAATACCCCGGATACTCGACATATAGATTACTTCCATTACGGATGGTCTCACGGACTCCCGGATGCAGCTGGCGTGTAGCCGGGTCGGTGAACATGATCTCAAATTCAGTGTGTTTATTGATTTTGACCACACCCCAATTGGTGTTGACGCCCTGTTTTAAATTTTCGCCGTGTGAAAAACGGTTATCTTCAAAGCGAGAGCGGGATAGGGCGATTCCTGGCTGGATAGAAGGCTCAAATTTGGATTCCACCATAAAGAGATAGTTATCGCCTGATTCGCTATAGATATGTCCGGCTTCACGCTGGATCAGATCGCCGATGACATCGTTTGGTACTCGTCCGCACACACATCCTATAACTTCATTTCCCTCATACAGAGGTTGGTAAAACATCAGGGTAACTTCATCATGAAAGGTTGAGCTTGATGGTCCTATTGCAAGGGTATCGGGATCAATATATGGGCCGTGAAGGAATGGTTGTTTCAGGCCCTGATCAAGGGCTTTCATGGAGGGTACTTTTTGTCCGCGGCGATTGCCTGCTGTTGACGCAATCACCACTCCGTTGGTATATACAACGAAAATTTCTGAAAAATCTTTACCACGCTGCAAGAGCTGCTGAAGTGACTGAGAGTATTCCTGCATGGTTTTGCTGGACAGGTAGAGCGACGCATCATGTAAAAATGCCCACTGGTTATTCGCCCATGTAGTAAGAATTTTCACTCGTGTCTGTGCAATGTTCTCAAAAGTCTGTTTGAGTGATTCGGTGCGGTGGCGGTTGAAATAACACGCGGTGCGCATTGATAACTTGCCCGTTTTTCCAAACCAGTTTAGCCAGTGACGTTCCTGAGGTGACAATTGCATATTCTTTCCCTGTGCATCAATTTTCACAATTATGATGCAAGTAATTGCAACAAGTGTTCCATTGGTGAGAAAAAAATCAAATAATCTGGAGTTTATTTAATATTCGATGAAAGATTTCAGGTGTAGATCAAATCTTAGCGAGTCAGGCTGATTTATGTGATTATTTTGGTGCATATGTTGGAGAGAAATAAAAAAGGGAATTCTGAAAGAGTGATATTTGCATGATAATGGTGCAATTTATTTGGTTTTATTGATCTTATTTGGTGCGTTATGGTTGAATGCTTCATGCAGGTGCATAGCGTTGAGTGACTGGCAGTATCGTTGGGTTAGGGGAACGTCGCCGGCGGTGATGACATTTGCCTGGCTAATACATCTGACTAAATCCGCCTGCTGCTGCTTTTCAAGTTGCAGTTCAAATCGCAGAGCTTCACGGTAAAGTGTATCGGGCAAGTGTGCTTTGAGAGACCGGCGAAGTTCACGATAGCTGCTGATGAGCTTATCGGTGGGTTCGATGCTGCTGAGCAGCTGTTTCCAGTCCCGCTCACCGATGGTGACCTGATGTTCATCCAGGTATTTGAGCAGTAGCAGCAGATTGACATTACCACCGAAGTTATTTTGCAGGCTTAAACACGCCTCTTTCACATTTCTTACCGCATAATATTGCAGGCTGAATTGCCACAAATGTTCGATAGTCAGTGAAAAAGAGGCGTGTTGGTTAGTCATTAAGAATTGAACTCCTGCTCCATTTGCTCGAGAATTTCCTGCTGTTCCATCCAGTCTGCCTCAATCTCATCCAGTTCAGATTTGGATTTGGCCTGAGTGGCGATCAGTTCGGTTAATCTGGCTTTATTTTCG
>JBNKRC010000275.1:0-2689 GCA_050296215.1 Vibrio sp.
TCCATTTATGGTAAAGATGCACCTTCAGCCTGGCATGCACTGGCGAAGAAAACCGTTACGGTAACCAAAGGCTGGTCTGAAGCTTATTCTATGTTCCTCAACGGCGAATCGGATATGGTTCTTTCTTACACAACCTCTCCGGCTTATCACCTGATTGCAGAAAATGATGATAAGTACGCAACGGCGAATTTTTCTGAAGGTCACTATATGCAGGTCGAAGTTGCGGCGAAGGTAAAAACCTCGCAACATCCGAAACTGGCGGAACAATTCCTGACCTTTATGCTCAGTGATGAGTTTCAGTCAATTATTCCGACGGGCAACTGGATGTATCCGGTAACGGAAGTGAAGCTGCCGGAAGGATTCTCAGGATTAAGCGTTCCTTCGACCGCCCTGAGCTTTTCGGCTGACGAGGTTGTCAAGCATCGTAAAGAATGGATTCGTGAGTGGCAGAACGCATTAAGTCAGTAAGTTCAGCCTGTGAATTCAGTTCCTAAATTGGGATTATGGGTTGCGGCATTTGTCGTAACCTTTATTCTCGCCTCGCTGGGAGCATTGGCCGGTTATGCTCCGGGCCTGTCTCTTGCGGCTATCTGGCAGGACTCCTATTACCTGCATGTGACGCAGTTCAGTTTCTATCAGGCTTTCCTCTCGACCGGTTTAAGCGTTATACCGGCACTGGCGGTGGCCATCGCGCTGAACCGCCGTCAGTTTATCGGTAAATCAATCCTGATTAAGCTGTTTTCGACCACTTTGGTTCTGCCGGTTCTGGTCGGCGTATTTGGCATTATTGCGATTTACGGACGCAGCGGGTGGCTGAATGACGGGTTATCATTATTTGATTACCGCCTGCCATTTTCCATTTACGGATTGAACGGGATTCTGTTCGCGCATATTTTTTTCAATCTGCCTTATGCGTCGCGCCTGTTTTTGCACAGCCTGGAAACAATTCCTGAGGAGCAGGCAAAACTGGCTATTCATCTGGGGTTTACACCATGGCAGCGTTTTCGACTGATCGAGTGGCCTCGTTTACGCCAGCAATTACCTCATGTTGCCGGGCTGGTATTTATGCTCTGTTTTACCAGTTTTGCTACGGTAATGGCCATTGGTGGCGGACCCAAGGCGACCACCATTGAGCTGGCCATTTATCAGGCGATTAAGTTTGACTTCGATTTGCAGGCCGGGGCGCTGCTGGCTTTATGGCAGATTGCCCTGTGTGCATCACTTTCATTGCTGATTCAACGCTGGGCAAAGCCGGCTGAAGAGATGGCTGCTTATCGGGCTACCGCGGCGCTGCAGTTTCGCGATTCAGAGTTTGCCCGCGTCTGGGACAGGACTCTGATTACACTGACCGTCATGGTGGTGATACCACCTCTGCTGGCTGTGATTTTCAGCGGATTGAACACCAGGTTATGGACGGTAGTTACGGACAGTCAGTTCTGGTTTGCTCTCTGGCATTCATTCCGGGTAGCCGGGCTGGCCAGTTTGCTCGCCCTGTTTTTTGGTATTTCAATCTTAATGACCAGCCGGGCCTGGCGTTTACTTCGGGCGAGCCGCAAAGCTGATCTGCTCGAACTTTCCGGCACCATTATACTGGTGACACCGGGCCTGGTGATCAGCACCGGGCTGTTTTTACTTTTCCGTTCCTTTGCCGACATATTCAGTCTCGCTTACTGGATTGTGGTATGGGTCAATGCGTTGATGGGACTGCCCTATGTGATAAAAACTCTTCATCAGCCGATGTGGCTGCTGGCTAAGCAGTACCATCTGTTGAGCATCAGCTTAGGGCTGCGCGGATGGCAGCGCTGGCGGATTGTCGAATGGCGGGTGATGAAGCGGCCGATGGCTCACGCCTTTGTGGTGAGCTTTCTGATTGCCATGGGCGATTTGAGCGCGATTGCCTTATTCGGCAGTCAGGATTTTCAGACTTTGCCGCTGTATCTGTATCGCCTGCTGGGGAGTTATCAGATGGGTGCGGCGGCGGTCGTATCATTATTTATGTTAATTATTTGCCTTGTCTTTTTCTATCTGGCGGACAGGGTGTTTCGTGTCGATCATAAGGTCTGAAAATGTTAGAACTAAAACAAGTCACTTACGAATATGATCAGGATTGGTTTGAATTTAGTTTAAGCATCATGAGCGGAGAGATTCTCGCGCTTATGGGGCCAAGCGGGGCGGGGAAATCAACATTGCTCAGTCTGATTGCCGGTTTTATCGAGCCGAAATCCGGCGAAATTTTGGTTAACGGTGCTTCGGTATCAGGCCTTCCTCCATACCAGCGTCCGTTTTCGATGCTGTTTCAGGAGCACAATCTTTTTGCTCATTTAACGGTGCGGGAAAACATCAGCCTTGGTCTGAATCCGGGATTAAAACTGTCGTTACGTCAGCAGCAACAGGTGACAGAAGCGGCGAATCAGGTCGGGATTAAAGCGCTGCTTGACCGTGTGCCCGGTGAGCTTTCCGGCGGGCAGCGTCAGCGTATTGCTCTGGCACGTTGCTTTGTGCAGCCTCATGGTATCTGGTTACTGGACGAACCGTTCTCGGCTCTGGATCCGGTATTACGGGCTGAAATGCTGTCACTGGTGAAACGCCTGGCTAACGAGCGATCCATTACTGTGATTATGGTGACTCATCACATCAGTGATGCGCGCGCCATTGCGGACACGTTCGCCTATATTGAGGACAACCGTGT
>JBNKRC010000276.1:0-2689 GCA_050296215.1 Vibrio sp.
GTCATAAGCGTCCGAGCTCTGGTTATCATCGTTATACTCTTGCATAAAATTATAACCTGCATCCAGAGTCAGGCTTGGCAAACGGCCTGAGCTTGCCAGCTTGATCTGATCTTTGGCTAAATCAAGACCGATACGGGCGGCAAGCAGAGATAAGTTTTTCTCCTGAGCTTCGTTCACCAGTTCCTCGGGGGACTGATCGACTTTTGATACTGAAAAGCGTGCAGTATTCAACTCATTCAGTGAATCATATTGCTGGCCGGTAATCTCGCGCAGCCCTTCATAACTATTGATCAGCGAGTTTTGTGCCAGCACTTCGTCAGCAAGTACGCCATCAAACTGAGCCTGAGCTTCGTGCACGTCGGTAACGGCAGAAAGGCCAACATCAAAGCGTTGTTTGGTTTGTTCAAGCTGGCGGGCAACCGCGGCTTTTTCTGAACGGACAAACGCCAGATTATCTTTCGCACGCAGAACATTAAAGTAAGCCTGGGCAACACGCAGGATTAATCCCTGTTGCATCGCAGCGTATTGTGAATCGGCCTGACGTGCTTGTTTTTCTGCACTATCCAGTGTTATCCAACTGGAGCGACGGTACAGTTCCTGCGATAAACCGATACCGGCACTGAAGCGATCACTATTTGCATTGTCAAAGTCACTACGAACAATGTTGTAGCCTGCTGAAAGATTAATCTGTGGCAGCAATGTTCCACGTGATGAATTAATGGCTTCATAAGCCGCATCCCGTTGTGCAGCTGCGCTTAGTAGCTGAGGATCATTTTGCTTGGCCTGGTCGTAAATTTCTGCAAGGTTTTCTGACCATGCTGACTGCGACATCCCACTGAGGGTTGCAGCGATGAGGAGAGGGAGCATTTTTTTCATCGGTCTCATTCCTGCCATATAATATGAAAAAGGTTTAATTCTAGTGTAATTGAATTTTTCAGATAGCATATATTAGTTTGCACTAAATTTGTTTAGCTATCCACTTGGATAATTAATTATTCATGAGAATTTAAAGAATTTTTTAATTGTTACATGAAATTTTGAGACAAATCCTTGGTTGGTTTAAATTTCCATGATTAACTACTGACTTACTCATTACGAGGTAGATTATGCAGCGTTCAGATGAAAAGTGGGGAGAGTTTACTCCACAAGATGTACAGATTGTCAAAAAAGAGACCCTTTTTCAGGGGTTCTTTAAAATGATCAAGTATCATTTTAAACATAAACGTTACGAAGGCGGTATGAGCCGGATTATCGAACGTGAAATGTTCGTTCGCGGAAAAGCCGCTGCATTGCTGCCTTATGATCCTATGACCGATCAGGTGGTTCTGATTGAACAAATCCGGGTGGGGGCGCTTGAGCATCCTAATCCGTGGCAGATTGAAATTGTCGCGGGGATCTTCGATAAAGATACCGAAAATGCTGAGGATGTGGTCCGCCGCGAAGCCATAGAAGAAGCGGGAGTGGAAGTAAACCGGATCGAGCCGGTCACCTCTTATTATCCTTCTGCGGGCGGGTGTAATGAACTGATTCATGTGTACGTTGGTGAAGTTGATGCTTCGACCGCCAACGGTATTCATGGTTTGCTTGAAGAAGACGAAGATATTAAAGTGCAGGTAGTGAGCCGTGAAGAAGCGTATCGGTTAGTTAAAGATGGCTCGATTGAGAACGGAGCTTCAATCATTGCGTTGCAATGGTTAGAGCTGAATAAAGATGAATTAAGGGCAAAATGGCACAAGTAGCAATTCATAATACCTATCATGTTGATCTATCCGATCTTATGCGTGTGTATGAGAAAAATTATGCGAAATTGAACGCGTTGTTACCTGCTCAGCCAAAGGTTGAGGACGTCAGATGCTATCAGGCTGCCAGTATGGCATACCAACTGGAAGTGACGGAAATCACAAAATACACAACTTTAGTTAAAGTTTGTCAAAGCGATAACTGCTCTGTATTTCCTTTGCCGACAATGTCTGTCAGGTTATACCACGATGCCAGAGTTGCAGAAGTGTGTGAAACTGATCAGATACGCCGGCTTAAAGCCCGATATGATTACCCTAATGCTGATATGGCACAAAAAGATGAGAAAGCGCAAATCAACCGTTTTCTGGGGGATTGGCTAACGTTCTGTTTAAAACATGGTATTAGTCGTGCGCCGATTAGTATCGGGAAAAGCAACTGATTTTAGGTTAATGAATTTGGACGTTTCGCTTACCGTTGAACAATCTGACATAGCCAGGGTAATTCAGATTACTGATACTCATCTGTTTGCCGCAGAAGATGGCTGTCTGCTGAGCGTGAATACCGCCGATAGCTTTCTGTCTGTCGTCGAGGCGGCTCGTGCTCAGTCTTTTGCGTTTGATGCTATCCTTGCGACAGGTGATATTTCACAGGATCACAGTAATGAATCGTACCGGCGTTTTGTTGAAGGTATTGCGCCGTTAAAGCGTCCTTGTTTCTGGCTGCCGGGTAATCATGACGATAAGTCGGGGATGGGATCGGTGTTGTCAGATCATCTGGTGAGTCAGCCGGATCACTTATTGCTCGGTGAAAACTGGTATGTCATTTTTCTTGATTCACAAATATTGGGCGTCCCTCATGGCCGGTTGAATGAAGATCAGTTAGCACTGCTGGAAAATAAACTCTCTCTTTATCCCGGCCGTCACGCACTGGTCTTGTTACACCACAATCC
>JBNKRC010000277.1:0-2680 GCA_050296215.1 Vibrio sp.
GTGAGCTGAAATCAGATAGTGATGAGATAGCCTGTATACGCTGTAGTCAGTGTGCCGAAGTCTGTCCGGTCTCCTTGTTACCACAACAACTGCAGTGGCATGCCAAAGCCGAAGAATACAGCAAATGCGAAGAGCTCAACCTGCAGGATTGTATTGAGTGTGGTGCCTGTGCTTATGTGTGTCCGAGTGATATTCCGCTGGTGCAGTATTACCGCCAGGCAAAAGCGGAAATTCGCGCGCGTAATATTGAGGCGGAAGCAGCGGAGCGCGCCAAACAACGTTTCGAAGAGCGAAATGCTCGTCTGGAACGTGAAAAGGCAGAACGTGAAAATCGCTTTAAAAAAGCCGCGGAGACCCGCCGCAATGAATTGAAAAAGCAAAGTGGCGGAGAAGACGCCATTGCGGCTGCTATTGCCAGAGTTAAGGCACAAAAGGCTCAGGCAGCCGGATCCGGCAATGCGGCTCCAGGCGTGAAACCGGCCGTTGCTGCGGCTATTGCCAAAGCCAAAGCTCAGCAGGAAGCTTCATTACAGGAAGGTGCCAGCGAACCGGATAATCAGGAAATGATTCGTTTGCGTGAAGAGCGCAAACGTCTCGCAAGAGAACGGAAGCAGGCTCAGCAGCAAACGGCGGAAGAATCAACGACTCCGGCTGAACCTGAAGCAGAGACTGATCCGAAAAAGGCCGCTGTCGCCGCAGCCATTGCCCGCGCCAAAGCCCGTAAACAGGCTCAGCAGCAACCGGCAGAAACGACGGAAGAATCAGTAACTCCAACTGAACCTGAAGCAGAGACCGATCCGAAAAAGGCCGCTGTCGCCGCAGCCATTGCCCGGGCTAAAGCCCGTAAAGCCGCACAACAAGCCAAACAGAATTCTGAGGAGAAAGAGTAGTGGCCTTTTTTATTGCCAGTTCACCACACGCTCACAGCCGACGCAGTACCAGAGACCTGATGAAGTGGGTCATGCTGGCCGCCCTGCCTGGCCTTATTGCCCAAATTTACTTTTTTGGCTGGGGTACACTGATTCAGTTACTGCTTGCGCTCGCCGTAGCAATGGCACTTGAAGCCGGCGTCATGCGATTACGTCATCGTGCAGCCAAACGAACTTTACAGGATTACAGTGCCCTGGTCACAGGCTGGTTACTGGCAGTCGCCATTCCGCCTTTAGCCCCCTGGTGGATACTCGTCATCGGGTTGTTATTTGCGATTGTCGTAGCAAAACAACTGTATGGCGGCCTCGGCCAGAATCCTTTTAATCCGGCAATGATTGGCTATGTTGTTCTGCTGATTTCATTCCCGATTGAAATGACAAGCTGGCTGCCACCGCATCATCTGGCGAGAGAGCCGGTATCACTTGTCGATGCCTTTTCCATTATATTCAGTGGCTTCAATACCAGTGGGCTTTCTTTACAGCAATTACGTTTATCAGTCGATGGTGTCACCATGGCAACGCCACTGGACGCGATAAAGACATCGGTAAAAGCCGGCCTTACCATGTCTGAAACACTGGGTAAAGCGCAGTTTTCCAGCTTTACCGGCATCGGCTGGCAATGGATAAATCTGACCTATCTGCTTGGCGGGCTGGCGTTGATTCGCGCCAGAATTATCCAGTGGCATATACCGGTTGCCATGCTGATCAGCCTGTTGGTGAGCAGTGGTGTTACTCATTTATTTTCTCCTGAAACCACGGCATCGCCGCTTATCCAGCTGTTTTCAGGTGCGACTATGCTCGGCGCATTTTTCATTGCCACCGATCCGGTCACAGCAGCAACTACCGTTAGAGGCCGCCTTATCTACGGCTCGTTCATTGGCATGATGGTATTTATTATCCGAAGCTGGGGTGGTTTTCCGGACGGTGTCGCCTTTGCAGTCGTACTCGCCAATATGTGTGTACCTTTAATCGATTACTACACCAGGCCAAGAACTTACGGACATTAAGGATCATCATGTTAGCAGCAATCAAAAAAAATGGCGTGATGTTAGCTCTGTTCGCCTGTGCAACAACCGGGCTTGTCGCGATCACCAGCGCTTTAACTGAACAACGAATTGCTGACCAGCAAAAAGCTCAGCTACTTTCCGTATTAGATCAGGTTATTCCGCCTGAAAATCATGACAACGATTTACCCCGGACCTGTACTAATGTTGCACTTCCCTACCTGGTTAATAATCAGGGACTGCACGCTTACATTGCCAGAAAGCAGGGACAACCGGTGGGTATTGCGATCGAAACCATTGCACCCGATGGATATAATGGTGAAATTAAGCTGATTGTTGGTATCAATAACCAGGGCATCGTCACCGGAACCCGGGTTCTCTCGCAGCAGGAAACCCCCGGATTAGGCGATAAAATCGACCTGAGAGTGACGGACTGGATTTTAGCGTTTACCGGAAAACAGCTTAATGACGAGAACCAGTCCTCATGGGCGGTACGTAAAGATGGCGGCCAGTTTGATCAGTTCACCGGAGCAACCATCACCCCACGCGCGGTTGTAAAGGCAGTAAAAAATGTGTTGTCATATGTAAACCAGCATCGGGCTGAGCTATATAACCAGCCATCAGGTTGTAAGGAATGATCACTATGAACGCTCAATCCAGAGAAATCATGAACAATGGGATGTGGAAAAATAACCCGGCCCTGGTTCAGCTGCTTGGATTATGTCCGCTACTGGCGGTTTCGTCGAC
>JBNKRC010000278.1:0-2665 GCA_050296215.1 Vibrio sp.
CAACGCAGGAGCCAGAACAACCTAGTCAGGAAAAAGAAGCGAACAATCAGAATCGCAAACCTCGCGAACGTCGTCGCAATCGACCTAATCGTGACCGCCGCAATACCACTCAGGATAAAAAACCGGGTGAACAACCAGCGGAAAACGTAAGTGAGCAGAAAGAAGCGAAACCGGCCCGTAAACAACGAACCCGTAAACCTAAGCAGGATCGCCGTAAACAGGCAGATAATGCGAAAAATACCAAGGTTATTGAAGAAGGCCAAAAACTCGCTCAGGAAGCTCATCAGGATAACGCCGTAACGACAGCGGAAACTAAAGAAGCGAAAGATAAAGCAGCTTCAGTTAAAGAGCGTCGTCAGCGTCGTCAGCTGAACAAATCAGTGCGAATGAACAGCGATGCCGTTGCAACTGATGAAGTTGAATGCATTGTAAATGAAGAACCAAAAGCCGTCGTAACAGAAAAAGCGGCCCCGGAAATCATTCAGCAGGAAGCCCAGGATACGCCCGCGCAAACTGAACAGAATGAGGAAAAAGGTTCAAATAACAAGCAACGTCGCAGCCGCCGTTCACCTCGCCATCTCCGGGCGAATGGTCAACGCCGTCGTCGCGGCCGTGAACGCAAACCTAACCCGTTCAGACTTCGTAAAGGTGGTGTTGCATCTCCCGAAATGGCAATGGGTAAAGTGATGCCTCGTTATGATTTGCAACCAAAGGCCACTGAAAAACCAGCGCCAGTTGACTATGCCGTCGAAACACAACCGGTAAACATTCCGGCAACGACATCTCCTGGTTCCGCAGATGTCGTTGGTGGAGTCGCTTTCCCTGAAATGGCGATGGGTAAAGTAATCGTTCTGCGTCAGAGCGATATACCTGCCGCTTCTTCTGAACCACAGCCAGTCGCCGAAGCGCCGGTTGAGGTGGCGGAAGCAGTGACGGTTGCCCGGGTTAAAGCCGAAGAAGAAGTCGTTGTAGCAGAAAACACGCCAGTTGTTGAAGCTGAGGAGATTGAAGCGACAGCACAGCCTTCAGATGCACCTGAATCCAGCCAGCCGGAAGAAAGCTCTGATGCCAACGTGGTGATTCTGTCATCGGGTTTAACCGCAGGCGTTAAAGGTCAGGCGTGCTCACCTATGACAAAAGCACCGGCACCTGCCAGTGAGCTGATTGAAATAACCATCAATGCCGCTCCTCTGAAGGAAGAACGTTACGCACCACGTGGTGCCGGTAGCCAGGCAGCAACCAGTCAGGCTGGTGCCGTAATGACTAAGCCACAGCTTCTGTAACCGTAACTACACGGTTTTAAATTTGATCAAGAGCAACCTTCGGGTTGCTCTTTGTTTTAGCTGCCCGATATTCTTGAACTTAATCACGCTTTTCTGTAGCATCCCTCTCTTCGTACCAAACCGCCTAATCTGTGACCGATTTCTGTCATCAACATATGAAATGATGTCTTCTTCCGGATTTGGCCTTATATGGTAATTTCATTCACTTTAATAACGAAACGGTCATGGTTGATACTTCCAATATATCTCAGCAATCTGTAAAAAATGATGTTCTGTCAGGTTTGACGGTAGCTTTAGCATTAGTACCGGAAGCGGTAGCTTTTGCCTTCGTCGCCGGCGTTGATCCTATGGTCGGTTTATATGCCGCTTTTATCGTTGGCCTGGTCACCTCCATCTTTGGTGGCCGTCCCGGCATGATTTCCGGAGCAACCGGCGCAATGGCTGTCGTTATGGTGAGTCTCGTCTCCCAGCATGGCATCAATTATCTGTTCGCCACCATTCTGCTGGCTGGTTTACTTCAGATTTCTGCGGGCGTACTACGGCTGGGTAAGTTTATCCGGATGGTCCCTTATCCGGTTATGATCGGATTCGTCAACGGTCTGGCGATCGTGATCTTCCTGGCGCAGCTGGGCCAGTTTAAGATGCCAACCGGAGCCGGCACTATCGACTGGCTGCCCCGCGGCGATATGCTGTTGATGCTTGGATTGGTCGCTCTTACTATGGCTATTATCTATTTCTTACCTAAGTTTACCAAAGCCATTCCATCATCACTTGCTGCAATCGTGATTATCACCCTGATTGTCCAGCTATTTGGGCTTGAGACCCGAACAGTAGTCGATTTTCTGCGTACCATGTCAGGCGATATGTCTGCTACGTTAGCGGGCAACCTGCCTACCTTCTCGATTCCTGCCGTTCCGCTCACCCTGAATACACTATTAATCGTACTGCCGTACGCAGCCATTCTCGCTGCAATCGGGTTAATAGAATCCCTGTTAACGTTAACGGTTCTAGACGAAATGACCAACACCCGTGGCCGTGCCAACCGGGAATGCATGGGACAAGGTCTGGCTAATATCACCTGTTCATTCTTTGGTGCTATGGGCGGGTGTGCAATGATTGGTCAGTCAATGATTAACATTAACTCTGGTGGTCGGGGCCGTCTGTCCGGGATAGTTGCTGCTTTGATGCTGTTATTCTTTATCCTTTTTGCTTCATCTCTAATTGAAATGATCCCACTGGCTGCTCTGGTAGGCGTAATGTTTATGGTCGTTATCGGAACATTCGAATGGGCAACATTCAACATGGCACGGCGTGTACCGAAGAAAGACTTCTTCGTTATTGTGCTCGTGACTGTGGTTACTGTCTTTACAGACCTGGCCATT
>JBNKRC010000279.1:0-2661 GCA_050296215.1 Vibrio sp.
TATTTGGTCAACCCCAATAACATGTGTGCTATATACCATGTTTTCAGCTTGTTTAGAGAGCAATAATGGCTCTCGCTCATTTACGGGAAAATAGTGCTTGGATTTTCTCTGGCCAGGAAATTTCATTTTCTGATTTAACTCGCGGATAAGTGGGCGCGATTCTAGCGTCACAACGACACGGCTTCAATCCATAAACCAGAAGCAAACGATTACTTAAAATAAATTTTTTCAGGTACAGGTAATCTGACGGCAAATTCATCCACCAACTCGCGTTAATAACGGAAGTAAATGTGTTTTAAAAGAGCGGGTGAACCACGCCTAAGATCTGTCACCTGTGATAACTTTCTGCTAGAATCGGCACCCTAGTTTTAAGAGCGGTAATTATTGATGTCTGATATACAAAATCCAAACAGTCAGAAGAAGGTTATTGTCGGTATGTCTGGCGGTGTTGACTCTTCTGTCTCGGCTTATCTTCTTCTCCAGCAGGGCTATCAAGTTGAAGGCCTGTTTATGAAAAACTGGGAGGAAGATGACAACGAAGAATACTGTACTGCAGCAGAGGATCTGGCTGATGCGCAGGCCGTATGTGATAAATTAGGCATCGAACTTCATACTATCAATTTTGCAGCAGAATATTGGGACAACGTTTTCGAATATTTCCTAGCCGAATATAAAGCAGGCCGAACGCCCAATCCGGATATCCTTTGCAATAAAGAAATTAAATTTAAAGCCTTTCTGGAATTCGCTGATGAAGTGCTCGATGCAGATTATATTGCTATGGGTCACTACGTTCGCCGAACCTTCCCGGACAATAACGAAAAGCCGCAAATGTTGCGAGGTCTGGACAGTAATAAAGATCAGAGCTATTTCCTGTACACATTAAGTCACGAACAAATTGCCCGCAGCCTGTTCCCGGTCGGAGATCTGGAAAAACCACAGGTGCGCAAAATTGCAGAAGCGCAAGGTCTGGTGACGGCAAAGAAAAAAGATTCTACCGGCATCTGTTTTATTGGTGAGCGCAAATTTACCGATTTCTTATCTCGCTATTTACCGGCACAACCGGGTAAAATTGAAACACCGGAAGGTAAAGTGATCGGAGAACATCAGGGGCTGATGTATCACACATTAGGTCAGCGTAAGGGGCTGCATATTGGTGGACAAAAAGGCGGCGGCGGCAACGAAGAACCTTGGTACGTTGCAGAAAAAGATCTTGAGCGTAACGTATTGATTGCCGTTCAGGGCGCCGATCATCCTCTGCTGAAATCGCTCGGATTACTGGCATCCCAGCTACACTGGGTTGACCGGAACCCGATTCGAGAACCGGTGAAATGCAGCGTGAAAACCCGTTACCGTCAAACTGATATTCCTTGTACTATCATTCCTGTAGATGATGAGAATATCCGGGTATTGTTTGACGAACCGCAGGTAGCGGTTACCCCGGGTCAATCTGCCGTTTTCTATAAGGATGATGTCTGTCTGGGTGGCGGTATCATCGAAGAACGCATTAAATTCACTCAATAAATACAGGAGTTTACGTGGCGCACTCAAATTACGACCGAACAATTGCATTTGCCGGTATGTGTCAAGCCGCCACTCTGGTTCAGCACGTAGCCAGAGATGGTCATTGTGATAACAATGGCTTTGAAACTTCAATAAAAGCGATATTAAGCAACAACCCGTCGAGTACGCTTGATGTTTTCGGTTCCGAACGGAATTTGAAAATCGGCTTAGAAACATTAGTCAGTGGCGTGAACGGTACCCCTCAAGGCAGTGAGCTGACTCGTTACTTAATCAGTTTAATGGCTTTAGAGCGCAAACTCAGTGCGCGTAGCGATGTGATGTCCAAACTAGGCGATCGAATCGATACCTTAATTCGCCAGACCGAACATTATGATCTGTTTAATGACCAGATGATCGCAAACATCGCCAGCGTTTATTTAGATGTAATAAGCCCGCTTGGCCCAAGAATTCAGGTGACTGGTACACCGTCCGTTTTACAACAAACGGCCAGTCAGCAAAAAGTCCGCGCCCTGCTATTGTCAGGGATCCGCTGTGCGGTTCTCTGGCGTCAGGTCGGGGGAAAACGTCGCCATCTTATTTTCGGACGCAAGAAGATGGTGCAACAAGCAAAAATTTTACTTGCTCGCCTGTAAGCAAACTGTTTTCAGGTTGTTATACTCCAAATAGCTAAAGCCGCCGTTAACACCAGGCAGCTTCAGCTATGAAAAGTGTACGTATTTATATTTCAAACTCAATTTAGATTCAGGAGAAGAACATGGAACTGTCAGCACTGACTGCTGTTTCACCGGTAGATGGCCGCTACGGAAGCAAAACCGTTTCGTTACGTAGTATCTTTAGTGAATATGGTCTCCTAAAATACCGTACAATCGTTGAAATCCGCTGGCTACAAAAACTATCTGCTACTGCTGGAATCCCAGAAGTGCCTGCGTTTAGTGATGAAGCAAATGAGTTCTTAAATCAAATCGCAGCCAATTTCGGCGAAGAAGATGCAGCTCGTATCAAAGAGATCGAACGCACCACTAACCACGACGTTAAAGCGGTTGAATATTTCCTGAAAGAAAAAGTAGCAGCATTGCCTGAACTTAATGCGGTAAACGAGTTCATTCACTTTGCCTGTACTTCAGAAGATATCAACAACAC
>JBNKRC010000280.1:0-2658 GCA_050296215.1 Vibrio sp.
AAAAACGTACCAGATGCCGCAACACGCCAGCTTCTTCTAGAGCAAGGTGATGCAGATATGGTGCGTAACCTAGGCACAGACCAATACTTCTCCCTGCAGGGAAAGCCGGGTATTAAAACGCTTAATCTGCCGTATGCTTCACTATATTACCTGATGTTCAATGCAGAAAATGCTGACAACCCGGCGATTGGAAAGCCTGAGTTTTGGCAGGCCGCTCGTTATGCTTTTGATTACAAAGGTATCGCAGAAGATCTTATGCATGGGCAATTCGCTGTACAACAAAACTTCCTACCTGTTGGCTTTAATGGAGCACTGACGGATCAACCTTATTCCTACGATCCTCAGAAAGCGGCTCAAATTCTGAAAGATGCTGGTATTAAAAATCCTCATTTTAAGTTAGCTGTTTCTAATCAGCCACCATATCTGGACATTGCTCAGGCACTGCAGGCAAGTTTTGCCAAAGCGGGAATTGAGGTTGAACTCATCCCTGGTGTAAGCAGCCAAATTGCAACCGATGTGAAAGCTCATAAATATGAGTCAACTCTAACCGCATGGGGCCCGGATTACTTCGACCCTCATACCAATGCGTCTGCTTTTGCATACAATCCGGAAAATGGCAGCAAAACGTTAGCATGGCGTGCAAACTGGCATATTCCAGCACTGAACAAACAAACATTACAAGCTCGTTCAGAAACAGATGCTGTTAAACGCACTGAGACTTATCAGGCTCTGCAACGCCAAGTCCGTGAATCCTCACCTTTTGTCATTGGTCTTCAGAACAAAAAGCTTGTTGCACTACGTGATGACGTTCAAGGCTACGTGCAAGGTATCACCCCTGAAATGGTCTTCTACAAAAACGTAACTAAATCAGAATAATGACACAATCTATTCCATCATCCGGCGCTCTGCGCCGATTTTGGACAAGCCGCCTTCAACCTTTGATGAGCGGCTTTTTGTCCTTTTTACTTACCCTTTTCGGACTGCTGGTTTTTACCTTCATCCTGTCTCGTGCCGCGCCGATAGATCCGGCATTACAGCTTGTGGGTGATCATGCCAGTGAAGCGACCTATCAACAGGCTCGCCACCAACTCGGACTCGATCAACCATTAGCGATGCAATTTCTAAATTACGTCAGCCAAATGCTACACGGAGATTTGGGCGTATCCCAAATTACACAGCAACCAGTTGTAAGCGATTTAGCACAAGCATTCCCCGCTACAGTGGAGCTGGCAACTGTTGCTATGATACTGGGTGCATTTTTCGGGATAGTTCTTGCTTCATTAGCCGTGTATAAACCTGGCAGCCTTCTCGACCATATTGCCCGAATGATTTCTTTGCTCGGCTATTCGGTTCCGGTGTTCTGGCTCGGCTTACTCGGGTTGCTACTATTCTATGCCACACTGCATTGGTCAGCTGGTCCCGGACGTTTGGATGATATCTACACCTATACGATGGAATACAACAGTGGATTCGTGCTATTTGACGCGATGCGTACTGGTGACCCGGAAATCATGCTCAATGCTATCGGTCACCTGTGGTTACCTGTCTCTGTACTCGCTTTACTCTCTATGGCATCCATTACGCGATTACTACGTGCAGTGATGCTGGAAGAGAGCAACAAAGAATACGTTGTACTTGCACAGGCAAAAGGCGCAACCCGCTTACACATTCTGTTCTCACATATATTTCCAAATGTACTCGGCACGTTAATTACCATTTTGGCGCTGTCATATACCAGCTTGCTTGAAGGTGCTGTACTAACGGAAACCGTGTTTGCCTGGCCCGGTTTAGGACGTTACCTGACCAGCGCCCTATTTGCTTCAGATACTGCAGCAGTATTAGGGGCAACCTTACTGATCGGCACCTGTTTCGTCACACTCAATTCTCTTGCAGATGCACTTACCCGTTGGGTCGATCCGAGGACACGCTAATGACAACAATAAACAAAAAAGTGTGGCCTAAATGGCTTAACACTTTCAACTTAGGCTTCTTTCTCGTTGCTGTATTGGTATTAGTGGCACTTTTTGCCCCGCTACTTACCCATTACGACCCGAACATACAAAATATCGCCCAACGCCTTGCCCCACCAAGTACGGAACATTTGCTTGGTACGGATCGTTTCGGTCGCGACCTATTTGCACGGCTTCTATACGGTGCTCGCCCGACACTTTTGCTTGTCTCTCTGGTCATCATCATTACCGTTCCAATTGGTCTGCTTATTGGTATTTGCGCAGGATATTTTGGTGGCTGGACAGAGCGAATACTGATGAGGTTAACCGATATCGTCATGTCGCTTCCTAGTTTGGTCATTGCATTAGCTTTAGTTTCAATTCTTGGTCCAAGCCTGTTGAATGGCGCGTTTGCTCTGGCATTCACCAGTTGGCCATCATTTGCTCGTCAGGCCAGAACTGAAACTTTGGCACTTCGCCGCAGTGACTATCTTGCTGCAGCGAAAATGCAGGGGATTGGTGGCTGGCGTTTAATCATCGGTCATATTCTGCCTTTGTGTCTGCCTAGTGCCATTGTTCGTGCCGCTCTAAACCTAGGAGGAATTATCCTTTCAGCCGCCGGTCTTGGCTTTCTGGGAATGGGGATTCAACCACCAGCCGCAGAATGGGGTTCTATGGTTGCCAGCGGAAGCCGAGTGATCTTTGATCA
>JBNKRC010000281.1:0-2633 GCA_050296215.1 Vibrio sp.
CTTCCAGTCCTTGCGAATCTTGTGAAGATCATTTCGCCAGGCGCTTGCATCCCCGTACTCAAAAAATTTGCCGGTCAGCGGATGCTTGCCTGAGACTTTCTTGGCATGCTTAATCGGGCACCAGAACTGTTCCGTTCTGGACGTAATTTCACGCCCATAGGCCATCACCCCATTGCCATAACCACAATAGACACAATTAAACTTTTCAATCGCATTCAGATAATCGAGCAAATGCCGGTCAATGGCGAAAAAGTCCGCCCGTTTTACCAGAGGAATGCCATAAATTCTGAAACAGATGTGTTGATATATCGTGAACGATAAATCCAGCAATGACAGAGGGACAATCATGGCATAGATGATGGGAGCTGAGAGAATATAACTTATCCTGGCACTACGTAAATACCGCCAGGCACCCACTTTATACTGGCGTTGTAATGCCTGGACACTCTCTTCAAACCTTACTTTCCCGTGTTCCAGCGTGTAATGAAACCTCTGCCGCTGCTCACCCAGCAGGCGCTCCATTTCACTTTCCAGTTCTTTTTGCGTATCGCGTAAACGCCTTAACAGCTCTTCGAAACGGGATTCTTTAGCCATACTGTTGCTCCATTAAGACCTTAGATATACATAGGTTGGATGGATATTATTAATATTAGTATATAACTGATAACAATACGGCCTCTCACTTTTTTAGCCTGTTGAGGAATCGCCGGGAAATTATGCGACCAATATAAAGCCCGCCATGATGACAAAATAGTCTTATTCAAATAATTGAAATATCTTATTGCAAATATTCGAATAAACCTCCGAAAAATGTCGGCTTACACTTACTGAGTAATCAGTCAAAAAATAGGATTTGAATTATGAATACATCTAGTGATCATCTTGAATCCAAAATGATTTGTCAGGATTTGGGAAAGCTTATTCTCAGGGTCAGCTTTAGTGCGATGTTTTTGCTGCATGGTGTTCATAAAATTTTTCATGGCACCGAGACTATCCAAGGTTTGTTTGTGAACGCAGGTATGCCGGGTTATTTTGCCTATGCGGTATATCTTGGGGAAGTGGTCGCCCCGATACTCATTATATTGGGTCTCTTTACGCGCTTAGCTTCGGTTCTCGTGATCGGTACTTGTCTGGTGGTTATCGGACTGGTACATCTGGAAGATTTTTTCACCCTGACTCAGTACGGGGGCTGGGCTGTTGAGGACATTGCCGTTTATCTGTTCTCCTCACTAGCGATCTTATTACTGGGCTCAGGGAAATATGCTCTGCGTCCGGATAAATAATGATGAGTATTCCGCTATTACCGGCCTAAAACATCAGGTATCGGCTTATAAAGCGTACCACCTTTTAACCGGCCCTTTCCGGGCCGGCAATAGAAAGCGTTGGTAAGATATCAGCAACCTGACGGAGAAAACTTAATACTCGTCCTCGTCAGGCACATCGTAATCGGCGTATTCATCGTCAATATACTCTTCGTCTTCGGGATCTTCTTCTTCGATAGCCCAAACGGGAATGTCATCAATACGCTGATCGATTTCCCAGCCCATCACTTCCAACAACTCGTCAGGCATGTCATCGGGCACGTCAAAGTAGTAGCCATAGATCACTTCACCCCGGCTATCTTCGTCTTCCATAATGGTCACGCTGCTCGATTCGAACGCCTCTACATACTCTTCAGGAATGCTCAGGTATTCTGTTAATTTGCTCATTTATTATTTCCTTAACGACGACATATCAATAATCTTAGCCCAAACTGCGCTACTTTAACTGCCTTAATGAATCTTTATCAATCGATTCTGACTGAATCACGCATGTTATTTTTATTTGGGTATATACTGATACTGTTGCTCACACAAAACGGCCCCTGACACCTGTAAAACAGATGCCAGAGTAGCTGATGTGTCGGCCCTGTCAGTACCTCTGCAAAAGAAAATGAAATGCTAACCGGCCCCGGTGTCGGCCATGTTTCCGATCAGCACCGGATTAATCGTTGTCGTACATAACTTATCTCTTGATGCTATGGAATATCGCGATTATTACTCAATTCTTGGCATTCCCCGCAGTGCAACACTGGAGGAGATTAAACGCGCCTATAAGAAACTGGCGCGGAAATACCACCCTGATGTATCAAAAGAAGCCGATGCCAAACAAAAGTTTATTCAACTTAAAGAAGCCTATGAGGTACTGAAAGATCCTAAAAAACGCGCGGCCTATGATGAACTGGGCGAAGACTGGCATGCCGGCCAGGAATTTACTGCACCACCTGGCTGGGAACGCAATTTCCATTTTTCCGGTGATAATTTTACTCAGGAGGATGCCGCTGCCTTTTCTGATTTCTTCTCGTCACTGTTTGGCAATCCTGCTCAGGGTCAGGGTTCTTCTTTCCGATCCCGATATACCTTTAACGATCGCCCTTTTTCTAACAAGGGAGAAGATTTACATGCGAAGATCCAGATAGCGATTGAAGACAGTTTTCACGGGGCAGTCAGAACCATGACACTCTCCGATCCATCTTCCGGGCAAAAACAGGCTCAGACAATTAATTTACGTATTCCCAAGGGCGTTCGGCAAGGACAACAAATCCGTATCGCAGGAAAAGGATTACCGGGCCGTTCCGGCGGTACCGCCGGGGA
>JBNKRC010000282.1:0-2584 GCA_050296215.1 Vibrio sp.
AAAGAAGATGGTTGGAACTGATAAAGAATTATGATTTGGGAATCAACTATCATCCAGGCAAAACAAATGTAGATGTCGATGCTTTGAGCCAAAGATCTCATTTGAACCAATTGATTGTGGAGCAGATGCAGTCTACATCGGCTTTAAAGATGAAACCAATGCCCGCCATTTTGCCGGCCTGAATTTCTCCGGAAAGAAACTGGATAAAGCGGTGCAATACGTACACGACAACCAGAAAAAAATTCATGTTGCTTTAAATACGTTTGCTCATCCGGACAGGTTTAACCTATGGACTCAGGCCGTTGATCACGCTGCAGATCTCGGCGTTGATGCCCTGATTGTTGCAGACATTGCACTGCTTGAATATGCATCCTGCCGTTATCCTGATCTTGAACTTCACCTTTCTGTTCAGGCCTCTGCCACCAACTCGGCAGCCATTGATTTCTACCATCAGAACTTCAATGTCAAACGAGTAGTGCTGCCTCGTGTTCTTTCCATTCACCAGGTAAAACAGCTTGCCCGGGAAGTTCCGGCCGGTGTTGAACTTGAAGTGTTTGCATTTGGCAGTCTGTGCATTATGTCTGAAGGGCGTTGTTACCTATCTTCCTATATGACCGGAGAATCTCCCAACACCGTCGGCGCCTGTTCACCTGCAAAATACGTCCGCTGGCAGGAGAAAGAAGACGGACTGGAATCCCGCCTGAATAACATTCTGATTGATAAATACCTTCCGGGGGAAAATGCCGGGTATCCAACATTATGTAAAGGCCGCTTTGTTGCCGGGCTCGAAGGCGAAACAAAGCCTTATCATGCACTGGAAGAACCCACCAGTCTGAACACCTTATCTCTGTTACCCGAACTATTTTCGGCCAATGTCGCTTCAGTGAAAATTGAAGGCCGTCAACGCAGTCCTGCATATGTCGAACAGGTAACAAGAACCTGGCGTGCAGCTATCGACCGCTATCTCGCCAATCCGCAATCATACGCGGTTGAAGAGGCGTGGAATAAGGCACTAGCCAACGTATCCGAGGGCACTCAGACCACATTGGGTGCTTATCACCGTCAGTGGCAATAGCAAGGAACCGGTAAATATGAAATATGCATTAGGGCCACTCCTTTACTTCTGGCCAAAACAGGATATCGAAACGTTTTATCAAAAAGCGTCTGAATCACAGGCCGATATTATTTATCTGGGTGAAACCGTCTGTTCAAAACGCCGTGAACTTAAAGCCGATGACTGGTTTTCCATCGCCAGATCTTTAGCAGACAATGGTAAACAAGTGGTTTTATCCACTATGGCGTTGCTTGAATCCCGCAGCGAGTTAAGCGTGATGAAGCAATATATCGATAATGGTGAATTTATTATCGAAGCTAACGACGTTTCTGCCATCCAGATTGCACATCAGGCGAAAATACCGTTTGTTGTCGGACCGGCGGTCAATGCTTATAACGCTCAGACACTGGCACTGTTTTTAAAGCAGGGAATGATTCGCTGGTGCATGCCGGTCGAACTCTCCAGAGACTGGCTGATCAATACTCTTGAGCAGTGCGACAATCTGGGAATCAAAAATAAGTTTGAGACAGAAGTCTTTAGTTACGGCTATCTGCCTTTAGCTTATTCAGCACGTTGCTTCACTGCCAGGGCCGAAGATCGCCCTAAAGATAAATGCCTTAAATGTTGTATCAACTACCCGACAGGCATTCAGGTGAACAGCCAGGAAGGTCAGGCGGTGTTTAACTTAAACGGGATACAGACCCAGTCAGGTTACTGCTACAACCTAGTTAACGATTTACCCGGCATGGCGGATCTGGTCGATGTCGTGCGGTTAAGTCCGCTTGGCGTTGAAACCTTTAGCGAGCTGGATAAGTTTAAGGCTAATCAGAATGGTGGTTCTCCGCAGCCCTTGGCTGATCGTCAGTGTAATGGGTATTGGCATCAGTTGGCTGGGCTGGAGGTGAAAACATCTTGAGGATGTTTTCACCTCTTTTAAATACTTTGGGTGTCGCTTTGTGTGCGCTAAGTATTTAACTTTTGAGGTATGATGCGCAAAAATTTATCTACCTCTTAAACTGATTCGTTAGCGCATCAGTTCCTTTGGGCCAGCAAAGGAACTATGCGCGAACGGCTATGTGAAGTTTTTCGAGAAAGTTCCAGGCGCATATAAAGCAGCACTAAATAAAACCTTTGCACATCATACCGCTGAATCAAGAGTCAACTCCGTTGGCTCTGTCCCTGATTGAGCGAGGAAAGATCCCTCAACAACATCCAAATCACCACCACCGAAATCAAAATATTCGACAGCGGAAAAGCTAACCAAACCCCGCTTAATCCCCACCATTTCGGCAACAAGTAAAGAAACGGCGGCTGAACCACAATATTACCAATAGCGATAAACATTGCCTTACTGCCCCGGTTGGTCGATTGATAATAAGCCGTAGCCACCACCAGAAAGCCATCCAAAAACAATGCAAACAGATGGAGAACAATACCCTGTTTGACATAGTCACTCACCATGGCACTGTCTCGATTAAAAATAGCGATAATTGGATCCGGATAAAGATTTAACAACATAATCACCACGAT
>JBNKRC010000283.1:0-2582 GCA_050296215.1 Vibrio sp.
CATGATGCGATTCGAGGGGAAGGAAATTTTCAGCAGGTTTTAAACAGTTTGCAGATTTTAAAAAAGGCCGGTATCCGAACAATGGTTTCATTTACCGCGCAACGTCAGAACTACCGCGAATTTCCTGAGGTTGCAGAAGTATGTGAGAGTTATGGAGTCAGTAAGCTTTGGTCTGACCGACTGATCCCGATGTCTGCGACTGACGAGATAGATGAGGTGCTTTCTTCCCAGGAAACTCATGAGTTCTTCAACATAATGTCCAGACAGGATGGAAAAAAATGGGGGAAGAGCACTGTAGCCATGCATCGAGCGCTGCAGTTTTTGGTGTCAGGAGGGAAGCCATATCAATGTACTGCCGGCCATAGCCTGGTTACGGTAATGCCTGACGGTACGGTGTTTCCCTGTCGGCGACTTCCTGTATCTGCGGGTAATCTTTTTGATACCACGCTGAGCCGGATTTATTTCGAGTCAGAGTTATTCTTAAGTTTGCGCGATCAGGCGAATATCTGTGCAGGCTGTGAGGATTGTTCACACCAGAGTAGCTGTCGCGGCGGGTTACGTTGTCTCGCTTATGCCCAGACTGGGGATCCTTTTCAAGCCGACCCAGGATGTTGGCTGGCAAGACGTGACAATGGCTGCAGTTGATTTAACCGCCACAACCACCGCATCCGCCGCCGCAACCTCCACCACATCCACCGCCTCCGCAACCACCGCCATTGCCTGATTTGGAGTTGTACAAGTAGGGGAAGTAAAGGAGACCTCCAATAACCATAGCAATGATCAGCAGCGTAAATTTATGCATATCATGGCTATATCCCCAGGCCAGACGATACACACTCAGTGATTCAAATATGAGAAAGGCGGTGACTCTGACGATATCACTATCCAGCCATAGTGCTCGTATCAGGAATGAACCGAAAATAGTTGCCAGGAAAACCTTCAATAAAAAATACAAAAAACCAGGGCCATCCAGCGTATTGGTATAGGGCATGGTTGATAACAGGAAAATGATAGACAGTGGAAGCGCAGCTATGATGAACAGATTTCTATGTTTATCATAATTTTCGACGATGGTTTTATTGTTGAGAGGCTGGGCCTTATCTTTTTTTAAGCTGGGCAGGGCATTCTGGAATTCGAAGGATGAGTTGCATCGAGAACAATGCAGGGTCTTATGAGTTGGTGTTGATTTCGGCACCGATATTTCCTGCATGCAATATGGGCAGCGGATCGCGAAATTTACCGTCATTTTGCCATCCAGGTAATGCTTTTATCTAGCAGTGTGAATAGCTTTTCATGCAAATTAAACAGCTCTTTATCGGACAGGGCGATTTTTCTCTCTTTAATCACCAGCAAATCCTGCAATACCTTTGCGGCATCTCCCAGGTGCTGTGTTAGCAATGGAATTCTTTCAGCGAAACCCTCCTCAACGGTAAAGCCCCGCACGCGAAACGCACTCCCGATATCGGTAAATACCTGAGGGACGATGCCAATGACATACTCCATATAACGCTTACGATCACTGCCCCATTGAATATATGCGCGGACGCTACGTAGCCTGAGGTTACGCAGAGCCTGTTCAGTCAGGAAGTGTAAAATTTTATCGTCAATCACCAGGTCTCGTAGTGGGTCTTCGCCATGTAAAACCCGATAATGACGCTGGATGCTGCTGAATTTAATGGCAAAAGCCTCAAAGCTTTTTTCCATACCGATACGACTGATGACGAATGGCTCTACCCGTATCCGTGCTTTAAGCAGTCTGGCTATTTCGCGGTGTGCAGCTGGAGTCGATTCATTCAGAATAATGAGTAAATTGAAGTCCGAAGAACGTGCATCGAATGAACCTCGAACAGCGCTACCATAGAGAATGAGAGAGTACAGCTTGTCACCTAGCTTCTCACTTAGTCCGTTTGTAACCTCATTTAATATCCTGACTGATTTGAGCGGCAGGTTTGGTAATTCCATCATTCTGTCGAGTACTCCTTAACTGTATAAATTACCCCCTGAGTTGCGGGTAGTGGTGTTGCGTAAAACTTAAACTCCGAAACTTAAACAAAAGGAAATGATGAGTCAAATAAATAAAGTACCCTTTTGAAATACGGGAGCAATTGTCCAGACCGAAGCAGGATGCTAGAACCGAGGAAGCTTGAGCCGAGTGTGGGAATGAGTAATAGACCTTTAAGGTCAGTACGGTTGTAATAATCTGGTAACGACTTAGATCCGCAAAGATCGACTTAAAGTTGAGAATAGTTGCGGCTTGACAAGAAGAAATAAAACGATCTAAGCTGTTTCGAAACTGGAAAACAGTCGTGATTACTCGTTCCCACGCTCCCGCGTGGGAATGCATACCGGACTACCATGCTACACAAACCTCCAATAACCCAGCCGTTCCAGCATAATCTCTAGCACTGGAATATCGCCAGTGAATAGCTTCATCTACATAACCTCGTTTAACCGGGTTTTGATGAATATAATCAATCTTCTGCCGCATCATATCCTCATCCTGAATCAATTCTGGATGTACACCTTCCTGCCAAAATTGATAAGCATGATCGACTTTATGGGCTTTTTTGTAAAAAGCCAAT
>JBNKRC010000284.1:0-2574 GCA_050296215.1 Vibrio sp.
GCATGTGATTTAAGTCACATCCCGGGACGTGTAGTAGCTAAAGGTTATTGTGGAGAAGATCCGACCCCAGCGTTAGAAGGGGCTGATGTTGTGCTCATCTCAGCCGGGGTTGCTCGTAAGCCGGGTATGTCCCGAGCCGATTTATTCAATGTTAATGCCGGCATTATCCGTGGCATTTCTGAAAAAATAGCCGTAGTTTGCCCGACAGCCTGTGTGGGGATTATTACCAATCCGGTGAATACGACAGTGCCTATTGCCGCCGAAGTTTTGAAGAAAGCCGGAGTATATGATAAGCGTAAACTTTTTGGTGTGACGACATTAGATGTGATCCGCTCAGAAACTTTTGTTGCAGAATTAAAGGGTAAAGATCCGGATACGATTATCGTTCCTGTTATTGGCGGTCACTCCGGTGTGACGATTTTACCTTTGCTTTCACAAGTCAAAGGCGTGGAATTCACGGATGAAGAAGTCGCAGCATTAACTCATCGCATCCAGAATGCCGGTACGGAAGTTGTGGAAGCAAAAGCAGGTGGTGGCAGCGCTACTCTGTCGATGGGTCAGGCAGCATGTCGTTTTGGCCTGTCACTGGTCAGAGCGTTGCAAGGTGAGCCGGACATCATTGAATGTGCTTATGTAGAAAGTGAAGGCGGTTTGGCTCCTTTCTTCTCGCAACAGATTAAGCTTGGCAAACATGGCTTAGAAGAAGTGTTGAGCTATGGCGAATTAAGTGCTTTTGAACAACAATCACTGGACTCCATGCTGGATACGCTTCGGGGTGATATCCAGAAAGGGATTGATTTTGTAAATTAGGTTTTTCTTACCTTATTGCAATGAAAAAAAGCTGGGATCCCCAGCTTTTTTTGTGATCGGCTATTTTGTCCGATGTACCGCAAGGTGGGCCAGGGCAATCAGAGCCTGTTTATATTCATTGTCCGGAAGTATGCCGATTGCTTCTATGGCCTTATCGGCTTCTTCGAGAGCACGATTTCGGGTGTATTCGAGAGAGCCGGTTTCCTGCATGGTCTGAAGGATTTCCTCAAGTTTTTCCATACCGTTGGCTTTTTCAATGGCTTCACGAATCATCTCAGTTTGAGTTGAGTTGCCATGCAGCATGGCGTAGATCAGTGGCAGGGTAGGTTTGCCTTCAGCAAGATCATCACCAACATTCTTACCCATATCTTCCCCGTCTGAGGTGTAGTCCATCACGTCATCAATCAGCTGAAAGGCGGTTCCCAGATAGCGGCCGTAGTCCTGCAAAGCTTTCTCAATGTCGGCCGGAGCATCACTGAGAATGGCACCAATTTGTGTGGCAGCTTCAAACAGACGTGCGGTTTTGGAGTAGATGACCTGCATGTAGCTTGCTTCAGTAGTATCCGGATCATTGCAATTCATCAACTGCAATACTTCACCTTCAGCAATAACATTAACGGCACTGCTCATTAAATCAAGGATCCTTAATGATCCTAAGCGGGTCATCATCTGGAAAGAGCGGGTGTAAATAAAATCTCCGACCAGTACGCTGGCCGCATTACCGAAAGCGGCGTTTGCCGTCGCCTTGCCCCGGCGCATATCCGATTCGTCAACGACGTCGTCGTGCAGCAGTGTAGCGGTGTGAATAAACTCGATAAATGCAGCGGCTATGGTGTGATCAGAGCCCTGATAACCGAGAGATTTGGCGGCTAAAACGGCGAGAAGAGGTCTGATTCGCTTACCTCCGCCACTTACGATATAGAATCCCAGTTGGTTAATTAAAGATACGTCAGAGTTGAGTTGAGCAAGAATTGTTTCATTCACTTTTGCCATGTCATCGGCAGTAAGCGTTTGGATAGCTTTAAAATCCATTGTAAATCCGGCTGAAGTTCAATATTTATAAGGGCATAATGTTCTTTGAATCTGTTCATAATACACTAAAAAACAGGGATGAATACATGCTATAATGCTGGGCTCGAGAGACTTTTGTCCGATGAGTTGTTTTTCGCCAATTTTTTAAAAATAGAGCTTGTTTTAAAAACTTCATTCGCGTAGAATCTGCGCCCTATTGATGATTAGTTTAGCGCACACCCTATATGCTATTGAAGCTGATGGCTGTGCGGAAAGAGCGGAGTAAAATATGTACGCTGTTTTCCAATCTGGTGGTAAACAACACCGTGTAAGCGAAGGTCAAACACTTCGTTTAGAGAAATTAGACGTAGAAACTGGCGCAACTGTAGAATTCGATTCTGTTCTGCTTGTTGCAAACGGCGAAGACATTAAAGTTGGCGCACCTCTTGTAGAGGGCGGCAAAGTTGTAGCTGAAGTTGTACAACACGGTCGTGGCGATAAAGTTAAAATCGTTAAGTTCCGTCGTCGTAAGCATTCACGCAAACAGCAAGGTCACCGTCAGTGGTTCACTGAAGTGAAGATCACTGCGATCAACGCTTAATTATTAGGAGAGTCCAACAATGGCACACAAAAAAGCTGGTGGTTCTACTCGTAACGGCCGTGATTCAGAAAGTAAACGTCTTGGTGTTAAGCGTTTCGGTGGTGAATCTGTATTAGCAGGTAACATCATCGTTCGTCAACGTGGTACTAAGT
>JBNKRC010000285.1:0-2556 GCA_050296215.1 Vibrio sp.
TCCAGTTTACGATCCCGGTTATTGTCGCAACATTGATTAATCTGGTTGTGCAAGCCGTATCAAGTTCGTTGTTCCAGCCACTTTCTCTCTATTTTTCACTGGCATTTGCCCACGCGATATTACTGATCTGTGAGAAAAGAATGCGGATACACCAAGCCTTACTTATTTCACTTAAAGCAACAAATAAAAAGTTGTTTCCCCTGCTGGTGATCTTTACTCTTACCAGTATCCTGTTGGTTTTTGCCTTTATTTCGAGCGGTATCGGTTTGCTCTTCGTCCTGCCTTTTTATATGCATGTAAAAGGGGTACTTTACCGGACGATGTTTGGTATCAAATTAACGGTCATCACTACTTCCGGTAAACCTTCATCACCACAATTTTTCGATGCTTAACGTACTAATGCATTAACGTATTCGCAAAATAAAGACAATCAACGTTTCGGGTAAGGGGCTATAATTCGCTCCTTATTCTTTTTCAAAGTAAACGAGATAGTTTTAATGAAGATTCGATGCGGAATAGGGCTGGTACTCACTCTAATTTCAACCTTAGCTGTTGCTGGTGAACATATGTATATGTTCCGATATTCGAATTTTTATAATCAGTTGCAACATAATTCCTCAAGAAAACAGCCGGATGTACGTGTGGGGCTGTTTTTTGTTACCCGGACAGGTAACGCACCGTGTCATATCGCTCAAGCCCATCTTGATAATCACAACTATCAGGAAAAACTTGATGTATATGCGAGTGGAGAGGTCACGCTGCCTATTCATGATGACCTGAAACAAAGTAATCCGATGCTATACATTAAATCTATCTCTGAGCAACCTTGCAAGATTTTGGTACGTGTTGTAGCCAGAGAACCACTGCAAGGGAAAGTGAACTTTACTCATATTTACAATCTTACGCAGCAGATGCAGGAACTGCTTACTGAACTGGGTGATTCAGTTAGTAACTGGTTTAATCCGGATGTTACGGGAATAAAAATGGAATTTTCCGGATACGAACAAGGCATCCTGACCACGACATTGGGCAAAGAAATTCGGGTAGAAAATCATCAAACGACAATAATTATCAGCGATTTTGAATCCACCGATAGTATTAACTTACCCGAAGTAACCCAAAATATAACCCCGGTAATAATCGCGACCGCTAAGTAATTTTCTTTGGGCTTATTAGCCGGACAAAGTAAACTGTAAAGACAGAAAACGGCCCTACAGGCCGTTTTTAAGAATTAAAGATTAGTCACGTCTAACATCAGATTCGGGTCAAATTCAGTAACAATATCTTCATCTTCGATTTTCGGAACCGGCATCTCTTCCCGGTCAAAACCGATATCGCCACCATTGATAACACCTGAATGACGGTCAATGGATTTGAAATCGAATAAATTCAGGTCCGCCAGGTGACTTGGCACCACATTCTGCATCGCCCTGAACATGGTTTCTATCCGTCCCGGAAACTGCTTATCCCAAGCATTTAGCATCTGTTTGATATTCTGGCGTTGCAGATTAGGTTGGGAACCACACAGGTTACATGGAATAATCGGAAAATCTTTTTGTTCCGAATATTTGATAATGTCTTTTTCCCGACAATATGCCAGAGGGCGGATTACAACGTGTTCACCATTATCCGAAACCAGTTTAGGTGGCATTCCTTTCAGTTTGCCGCCATAAAACATATTCAGCATGAGCGTTTCCAAAATATCGTCGCGATGGTGACCCAATGCGATTTTAGTTGCGCCAAGTTCTTTCGCCGTCCGGTACAGAATTCCACGACGTAAACGTGAACAGAGTGAACAAGTTGTCTTTCCTTCAGGAATCTTATCCTGAACAATAGAGTAGGTATCTTCTTCAACAATCTTGTATTCAACACCCAGGCTTTCTAAATACTCGGGTAAAATATGCCCGGGGAAACCCGGTTGTTTCTGGTCCAGGTTAACGGCAACCAGAGAAAATGATACCGGCGCACTTTTCTGCAAACTCATCAGAATATCCAGCATGGTAAAACTGTCCTTACCACCTGACAGACACACCATGATCCGGTCACCATCTTCAATCATATTGTAATCGACAATGGCATCTCCGGTATAACGACGCAGACGTTTATGTAACTTATTCATATTGTAGCGTTGGGTTTGTGAACGCTGCTGGCTTTGTTCTGACATTTTGATACTCAGTGCGAGGGTTAACCAATTAAACTGCGTATAATACGGATAAATACGCCAGATGCCAGTCTAAATCACTCAGGATTTCCAATAAAAAACGCCTTTAAACCGAAGCTCAAAGGCGCATAGTCAGCTAATGTTATTCGGTCCGGGTGGGATCAAGCGGACTGATAAAGCCATCCGGTTTCATTGCAAGAATATCGCAATCTATTTTATCAATCACATTTTCAGCCGTATTACCGATAAATACGGCTGAGAGCCCGGTACGTCCCGTGGTTCCGATAATAACCATGGCCGCATTTAATCGTTTGACGACGTCGGGAATGACATCTTCCGGTAGTCCTTCTTCAATAATGGTATCTTCACTATCGACACCATGCCTCTGTCTGAGT
>JBNKRC010000286.1:0-2553 GCA_050296215.1 Vibrio sp.
AAAAACCAGATTATTGATACGGTTATCTATACCTCCATTTTAATGAGCGCATTTACCTTCATTCTGTTTCACGTTACTCATATTTCGTCGGTATTGTTTTCTATTAACGGAATTTTGCTGATCTTCTACCTCATCATTGCCGGTCAACAAATGGCGTTTAATGACCGCCTGACTAATTTACCGGGCCGTCATGCACTGGAAATTGATTTAAAAAATCTTGGCCGTCATTTTTCAATCGCGATGCTAGATGTGGATCATTTTAAGAAATTTAATGATACCTACGGCCACGAAACCGGCGATGATGTTCTGAAACTGGTTGCCAGCCGGATTAATTCAGTAAAAGGGAAAGCTAAAGCGTATCGCTACGGGGGAGAGGAATTTACGATTATCTTTAAAGGTAAGAGTGCAGGAGATGCTCAAGAATATCTGGACATATTACGTCGTGATATTGCCGGTTATGAAATGGTACTGCGCGACGATCAATCCCGGCCTGAAAATGATAAGTTCGGCGCCCTGAAAAGACGCCGAGGAAATAAACCGGATACCGTCAACGTCACCATCAGTATTGGTGTTTGTGATAACCAGTCAAGCACCAAACCAAACGAAGTACTTAAGCTCGCTGATGAAGCCCTCTATAACGCCAAAAAAGCCGGACGGAACCGAATTGAAATTAAGCAGATCATCGCTTAGTCTTTTTTTCTTCCGCCATGCGTTGCTTATCTTCCCGGGTTAGTTTTAACATCCAGAACTCACAAGCTGCCCGTGTCGGCGTTGTAGGATTCCCCCAGGCACCACACAGATCAACAGGCTTATCTTTGGCACGTTCAAACTGGCGGCAATTTCCGCAGACCATCTTCATCGGTTTACATCCTTTCGTTTTGATCAGGTTCAGTATTCTCGAATAGATCCGATTCTACAAACCTGCGCTAAACCGGTGATGATTTACATCAACTACTTATCCTGTTGCTGTTCACGTTTATGTTTCGGTACATAATTCAGTATCGAAACCGGTACGGCTTTTTTCGGTTCAAAACCTTCGATAACACGGCGTTCCAGCAAATGTCCCAAACGGCTTTCGATCATGCAAAGATTCTTAAAATCGTCTTTAGAAACCAGGGAAATAGCCTGTCCGGCACTACCCGCACGACCGGTACGACCGATACGATGGATATACTCATCGGCAGGATATGGCAAATCATAGTTAATCACACAAGGAAGTGATTCAATATCGATCCCACGCGCCGCGACTTCGGTAGCGATCAGGTACTGCAACTCACCTTGTTTAAACTGCTCAAGCACACGAGTCCTCGCCGCCTGATTCCGACCGCTGTGGATAGCTTCCGCTTTGATCCCGCGCTTTTCAAGCTGCTGAACCAGCTTTGCGGCACCGTGTTTGGTTTCGATAAAAATCAGAACCTGAGCCCAGTCATTTGTTGTTAATAAATAACTGAGTAAAGACGATTTTTTATCTTTATCAACGGTCGTAATCCACTGCGAAATGTTTTGTTTGGAGGCTTTATGTTTGGCAAGCACAATCTCATGCGCTTCATCAATGGCTGTTTTAGCCAAATCACGCACCGGATTAGACAAGGTTGCTGAGAAAAGTAAATTCTGCACATCAAGAGGAAGACGGTCCAGAATTTTGTTGATATCGTCGATAAAGCCCATATCAAGCATACGGTCCGCTTCATCGAGCACTAAAACTTCCACTTCCTCAAAATAGACGGAACGCTGACCGTACAGGTCAATCAGACGCCCTGGCGTTGCCACCAGGATGTCTAATCCATCAATAAGGGCCTGTTTTTGTGCGGCATATTCAACGCCGCCATAAATAGCAAACGATTTTAGCGGAAGAAATTCGGCGTAGGCTTTTATCGACTTATCGACCTGGATGGCAAGTTCGCGGGTCGGCACCAGAATAACGGCACGAACCCGTTTTTTACGCTGAGTCTGACTACCGGCAAGACGCTGCAGTATAGGTAAAACAAAACTTGCGGTTTTCCCCGTGCCGGTCTGAGCCGCTGCGATTAAATTTTCACCGTTAAGTGCAATCGGAATCGCCCGTGACTGAATCGAAGTCGGCTCTGAATAACCCTGCTTCTCAATAGCGCTTAAAAGTGGCTCAATCAAACCCAGTTTTGCAAATGTCATGCTTTTCTCTACTTAATAATCGTGATGTCCGTTTTGTTGGTGCAGAGTGTAGCCTGTTTAACGTCAATCTCACAGAAAAAGCCGTATTAACCGTTAGCCAGGACCATACTGAGCTATTTCGGTACGTCGATTTTCGTCACCAGGACCTGCTCAACCCGCACTCCTTCCAAATCCAGCACCTCAAATTTATAATCCTGATAGATAAAGGAATCGGTTCGTTTAGGTAAACGCTTAAGCTGATATATCATGAAGCCGGCAATCGTTTCATACTGGCTACGACCGGGAAACTCTTCAATATCAAGATATTTGATCACGTCACTAATCGGGGCAAGTCCCTCAATCAGCCACGAGTTGGCATCACGCTGAACTATCTGTTCCTCATCCTGAGGCGTGATCAAATCA
>JBNKRC010000287.1:0-2553 GCA_050296215.1 Vibrio sp.
TGAAGATATTGCGCTACAAATTGAATCAGCCATTTTGTCAGAGGTTTTAAAGCCTGGAGATGGTTTACCCAGTGAGCGGGAATTACAGAATCAGTTTGGTACCGGGCGAGGGGTGATCAGAGAAGCGATTCAGGCATTAAAGCAGAAAGGCCTGATTGAAATTCGAAAAGGCAAATCGGGTGGCGCATTTGTTAAGCAGGTTGAAGTTGCTCATATCAGTGAATCACTGGCTCTGTTTCTGAAACAAAGTCATGTGAGTTCAGACAAGGTTGCAGAATTTCGTGAATCTATCGATCACCAGCTGGCTATTCTGGCGATGACCAGAGCGACAGAGTCGCAAAAAAGTGCGCTTAAAGAGTTAGTGACTCAGCTAGTACAAAAAGCCGGACAAGATGATCCGGACTTGAACGTGCTGGGTGAAATAGACAGAAAACTGAATATCCAGATCGCCGAAATGGCAGATAACCCGATTTTTGCCTGGGTAATGAATGCATTGCAGCAAGGGTTTAGCTCTTATGATTATGCGCTTTATCAGGATGAGGAATTCAGAGCAAAAACCGTAGAAAACTGGCAAGTAACAGTGAATAACCTGCTTGAGGCACAACCATTAAAGGTTCAGGCATCGATCAGTTACCACTACCAGCTATTAAGTCAGTGTATAGGTAAAAATAAGTAATAACGGCCACAGGAAGTCTTGCGCTCAGCAAAAACTTAAATTTATTGGAGGCAAAAAATGGGAACTCAAACTTACGACTATATTATTGTCGGTGCTGGTGCTGCCGGTTGTGTTTTGGCAAACCGGTTAAGCGCGAACCCAGAGAACAAAGTATTGGTATTAGAAGCCGGTAAACCTGATTACCGTTTCGACTTTCGTATTCATATGCCAGCCGCGTTGACTTATCTGTTAACAGACGGGACCTATAACTGGTTGTATGAATCAGAACCAGAACCATTCATGAATAATCGTAAAATTGCTCAGCCACGAGGCAAAGTACTTGGCGGAAGCAGTAGTATCAACGGAATGATCTATATCCGTGGTAATGCGATGGATTATGAAAAATGGTCATATAATCAAGGGCTTGAAGAGTGGGATTATGCTCACTGTTTACCTTATTTCAGAAAGTGTGAAACACGTTTAATCGGTGCAGATAAATACCATGGTTCAAATGGCCCTCTGAATGTCACTACCGCAAAATGTGACAACCCGCTATTTCAGACTTTTTTTAAAGCCGCCGAAGAAGCGGGATATCCTTTAACTGATGATGTTAACGGCTATCAGCAGGAAGGCTTCGGTATCTTCGACCAAAATATCTATCGTGGCCGTCGTATGAGTGCGGCTCGTGCCTATTTACATCCGGTTATGAATCGTGAAAATTTAACCGTTTTGACTGGTGCAACCACTTCACGCGTGTTGCTTGAAGGTAAAAAAGCAATCGGTGTTGAATATAAGAAGCGCGGTAAAGTGATTAGTGCTTATGCGGACAAAGAGATCATCTCTTGTGGTGGTGCAATTAACTCACCTAAGTTACTGCAACTGTCCGGTATCGGTAACAGTGAAGAGCTGAAAGCCGCCGGTGTGACTCCTGTACATGAGCTGCCTGGAGTAGGTGAAAACCTTCAGGATCACCTGGAGCTTTATGTTCAGTACGAATGTAAGGAACCGGTAAGTAAGTATCCGGCACTGAAATGGTATAATCAGCCAAAAATTGGTCTGGAATGGTTGTTCCAGCGTAAAGGTGAAGCGGCAACTAACCACTTTGAAGCGGGGGGCTTTGCCCGCAGTAATGATCAGGTTGAATACCCGAACCTGCAGTTCCATTTCCTGCCGTTGGCAATTCGTTATGATGGTTCGTCACCACATGACGGACATGGTTTCCAGTTGCATGTCGGGCCGATGAATACCGATGTACGCGGCCATGTTAAAATTCGTTCCAATAATCCGGATGAGAAACCAGAAATTCTGTTCAATTATTTATCAACGGAACAGGAACGTCGTGAGTGGGTAGAAGCTATTCGCGTTTCCCGGAACATCATCGAGCAGCCCGCATTTGATCATCTGCGTGGTAAAGAACTGTCACCGGGCCCGCAGGCTCAGACTGATGAAGAAATTCTGGATTTCGTTGCTCGCGAAGGGGAAAGTGCGTATCACCCAAGCTGTACCTGTAAGATGGGTTACGACGATATGGCCGTGGTTGATGCTGAACTGAAAGTTCACGGCGTGGAAAACCTACGCGTGGTCGATGCTTCAGTTTTCCCTGCAATTACCAATGGTAATTTATACGCACCAACCATTATGGTCGCAGAAAAAGCAGCAGATATGATTCTGGGTAACTATATGGAACCGGCAAGAGATGCGGAATACTACAAATATGTACCTGTTAAGAATCAAAGGACTGCCTGATTTAGCCTGATTTCATAAGCGAATGGGATTGCGCCGGACTGAGTTTTCAGTCCGGCTTTTTTGTTTGCCCAGCGAAGCTGGCAAACCCGTCAGGTTGAAAGAAACCTGAATCGCCCCGACTGAGGGGAAGATAATCCGAATGGCAAGGGCGT
>JBNKRC010000288.1:0-2532 GCA_050296215.1 Vibrio sp.
CCTCTTCAAGCTCCCGGCTTCGACGCTGTGAATTTTTTAGTGATTCGCCTGCGCTGCCATAACGGGACTGACCGCTAGATCTTTGAGACGCGGGCTTAGACGCCGTCGGCTCTCCGTCTACAGCTGCCACAATTTCAACGCCGCCCGCGACTTTTTTATTTGACATAATCACAGCGTCGGAGCCAAGTTCTCCTTTAACCTGAAGTAACGCTGTTTTCATATCCTTTGCGAAAAAACGTTTAATTTTCAAAGCTGAAATCCACCATCACATCCCCAATCATGCAAGCTAATTACCTACTGCCTGGACTATTCTTATTTGTTTTTCATCCGGTATTTCCTGATAAGACAGCACCCTTAAATTTGGTATCGTGTTCTTAACAAATTTTGCCAGTGTCGAACGGAGAATACCCGACGTAAGAAGCACTGCCGGTTCACCTTTTAACTCTTGTTCCTGAGTTGCCTGCGTTAGCGCAGACTGAAGCCGCTCTGCAAGTCCCGGTTCAATTCCGGCAGATTCGCCACCCGATGCCTGCATGGTCTGATGCAATATTTGTTCCAATTCTGGAATCAATGTTATCACCGGCAACTCCGGCTCTATTCCATTAATTTCCTGAACAATCAAACGCTTAAGTGAAATGCGTACTGCCGCAGTCAAAACGTCAGGTTCTTGACTCTTACCGGAATATTCCGAGAGAGTCTGAACGATGGTCCTGATGTCACGAATCGGAATGGCTTCATTTAGCAGATTCTGAAGCACACGTACCACTGCTCCCAGGGAAAGCTGATCCGGAACAAATCCCTCAACCAGCTTCGGCGCGGAGCGGGACAACATATCAAGCAGATTCTGTACTTCCTCATGACCAATCAGCTGAGATGCGTTATTGGTCAGTAACTGACTTAAATGTGTCGCCAGCACCGTAGAGGAATCAACAACGGTATAACCGAGTGCCTGAGCCGTTTCTCTCTGATCCTGACTTATCCACACCGCTTCCAGTCCAAATGCGGGATCATAGGTATGTTCTCCGTCGATGGTGCCATATACCTGGCCTGGGTTGATCGCCAGCTCCTTATCCGCCTTGATTTCAGCTTCACCAACTGCAACCCCCATTAAAGTAATCCGATAGCTGTTGGGCGTTAACTCAAGGTTATCTCTGATATGAACCGGCGGTATTAAGAAGCCGAAGTCTTGCGAGAGTTTTTTACGTACCCCTTTGACACGATCAAGTAACTCCCCCCCCTGATCTTTATCAACCAGTGGAATCAGCCGGTAACCAACTTCTAAGCCGATGACGTCAACCGGCTGAACATCATCCCATGACAGCTCTTTATTTTTAGGCTGATCAGACGGAATCGCAGAGGGTAATTCTGACTCTGATTCCGCTTTTTTTTGTTTACGATCGATTAAGTAAGCCGAACCTCCGGCCAAAATGGCCAACAGCAGAAAAGCGAAATGGGGCATCCCCGGTACAATCCCCATCACGCCAAGAATGGCAGACGTAATCATTAGTGCTTTGGGATTATCGAATAACTGGAAGACAACCTGTTGCCCCATATCTTCATCGGTATTTTGACGCGTAACCATAATGGCAGCACCAATTGACAACAGTAATGAAGGAATTTGAGCAACCAGACCGTCACCGATGGTCAGCAGGGTATAGATCTGAATCGCATCTCCGAAATTCAGTTCATATTGCGTCATCCCGATACCAAGGCCGCCAATGATGTTGATGAACAGGATCAGGATGCCGGCAATCGCATCCCCTTTAACAAATTTACTGGCACCGTCCATAGAACCATAAAAATCCGCTTCCTGAGCAACTTCAGCACGACGTACTCGCGCGTCTTCCTGAGTACACAAACCCGCATTCAGGTCAGCATCAATCGCCATCTGCTTACCCGGTAAGGCGTCCAGGGTAAAGCGGGCACTTACTTCAGAAATACGTCCCGCACCTTTGGTCACCACGACAAAGTTAATAATCATCAGGATCAGGAACACCACCAGACCGACGGCATAGTTACCGCCAATCACAACATTACCGAACGCTTCAATTACGTTACCCGCCGCACCGGAGCCTTCATGTCCTTTAAGCCAGACGACCCGCGTAGAAGCCACGTTGAGGGCCAGCCGGAGTAAAGTAGCGATTAACAGGACCGTAGGAAATGCTGCGAAATCAAGCGGTCGCCGGGTATATACCGTAACCAGCAACACAACCATGGATAACGCAATATTGAAAGTGAAGAAAAGGTCGAGAAGAAATGCCGGCATCGGCAGGACAACCATAGCAAGTGTCGCAAGGACCATTACCGGGGCGCCTATTGCAGGCATACTTCGCTGAGGAATCGAAGGTAATTTTTCGCTAAATGGTAAAGTAAACTTCATAGACCTTTCACTATTAACATCTCAACAAACAGGCTATTGCCTGCTCAATTGAAATCTGACATGCAATAATTGCACCAGTGAAAAGTCAAATTTATGGCTATTGATCTATCCGTTATGTTAGGGCCTCTCCTGCCATAACAACTCTCCGCGAC
>JBNKRC010000289.1:0-2521 GCA_050296215.1 Vibrio sp.
AGCGTCAGCTTATCGTTGAGTTTATACGGTTTAAAAAGTATATCGGTCATAAATGAATTCCTGTTATCCGCTGAATGACTTTATGCTAACTCAATCTTGAATGATCATTCAAGATATATTTGAACATTCATTCAAATATTATTGTCACCGTACTACATCTTGATTACACTTAGGCTAACTTCAACAAATTGAGGAATGGTGTGAGAACTGCAGAATTCGATCGTGATAAGGTGCTTCGTTCAGCGATGAATGAATTTATGGCGAAAGGCTATACCAAAACCAGTATGCAGGATTTGAAGCGTGCGACCGGGCTCCATCCCGGTTCCATTTATTGTGCATTTGAAAATAAACGTGGGCTGATGATTGCTGCCCTGGAGCACTATTCGTCGCAAAAAGTATTGCAGTTTGAACAGTTTTTCTCAGAGGACACCAGCATTCTCAATGGATTTAACCGCTACCTGAACGACATTATTCATCAATGTAAAGGCAATGAGGAAAAGGCCTGTCTTTTGCAAAAGTCGTTAAGCGAGCTGCAGGGCCAGGACGAAGTAATCGAGTCTCTGATTAAGAGAATGCTTGACTATTGGAAACAATGCATCCGCGAAAAGCTTGATCGGGCCAAAGTAAATCAGGAAATTTCACCGGATAGTGACTGTGATTTTCTGAGTGACTATGTGATGTTAAGTATCTATGGGTTACGTTCCTTCTCCCAGACCAATCCGGAAAGTTCACATCTGGAACAATTGGCCAATACACTGATGAGCACACTAAAAGCCAGCTGATCGTTTCTGTATATTTGTTTCGTAAGAAGACATCCGAATACTTAATTCATACGGGTGCCTGTGTTTATCTCGAAGTCTAAACCGTTTAAGCCCATCACAAATCTGTTCCTGAAGGGCATTTATTGACCTCTCTCCCATTTTAAAAATTGAACTGTGATTTATGCAGAAAATCAGTCGTTTCTTTTTTGTAACTATTCCTCTCCTGCTCTAGTTTTAAATTAGTTTTTCCTAATAGACAGGCAGACGCGTGCTCCCTGTTTTCGTTAAATTTCATATAGGTGAAAAGCACATGAAGAGAACTATCGTCGTGGGTGCCGGATTAGGTGGTGTTTCTGCTGTTTATGAATTGAGACAAAAACTCCCTGAAGATCATGAAGTCATGCTGATTAACGAAGGTCCTGACTTTAACTTTGTCCCTTCCAATCCATGGGTTGCACTTGGTGAGCGAACTAAAGAACAGGTCATTCTGGATTTAACTCCCTATGTCAGTAAATTTAAAATTCCGTTTAATACCACCGGTGTGACCGAGATTAAAGCCGATGAAAATAAAGTCGTCACCGGTGATGGCGCGATCTACGATTACACTTATCTGGTCCTGTGTACCGGACCGAAACTCGCGTTTGAAGCCGTTAGTGGTGCGGGACCGGAAACCGGATTTACTCAGTCCGTATGTACTGTCGACCACGCAGTTAAAGCTCATGAAGCATTTGAGAAACTCTGTGCAGAACCGGGACCTGTGATCGTCGGAGCCATGCAGGGAGCGAGCTGCTTCGGTCCGGCATATGAGTATATTCTGTCGCTTGAGAGTGCATTGAGAAAACGTAAAATCCGCGACAAGGTCCCGATGACTTTTGTCACACCGGAACCCTATATCGGTCATATGGGACTCGGTGGTGTCGGGGACTCAAAGGCTCTGATGGAGCATGAATTCCGCGATCGCGGCATTAAGTGGGTTTGTAACGCTCAGATAAGATCATTTGAAGAAGGTACCGTCAATTTTGAAGAACTGAACCGCAAAGGAGACGTCGAATTTGAGCACGCGCTGCCATTTAATCTGGCGATGTTCTTACCGCCGTTTAAAGGCTCGCCCGCGGTGGCGGCTGTGCCTGAACTGTGCAATCCGAAAGGCTTTGTGATCACCGATGAATACCAGTGTAATCCCAAATACCGCGACATATTCGCAGCCGGAGTATGCGTCGCCATTCCGCCACTTGAAGCAACTCCGGTTCCGGTCGGCGCGCCTAAAACCGGATTTATGATTGAATCTATGACTACGGCCATAGTGGAAAACATTGTCAGTCGCGAATGTGGTGACGAAATGAGCACTAAGCCTAGCCTGAACGCTCTGTGTCTGGCCGATATGGGCGACAAAGGTGCGGCTTTCGTTGCACTGCCACAAAACCCGCCACGCAATACCAACTGGACCTCAATGGGCAAATGGGTACACATCGCCAAAATCGCCTTTGAAAAATATTTTATGTACAAGGTGAAAAACGGTACCAGCGAACCGATATATGAAAAATATATGCTTAAAGCTGCCGGTATAACGCGGACTAGAGATTAAACCGCTACGCCATCCGGGGCAGTATGAATCGCTGTACTGCCCCGGATCTTTCTACCTATATCTCTTCATTTTATTGTTTTTTTATTCTCATCAGCCAAAACGATTGCATAATTCAGTCAGTTGGTTCGAAAGGCGATTAACCGCTAATTAAATAAGGCCGCTTTTCGAAGCGGCC
>JBNKRC010000290.1:0-2520 GCA_050296215.1 Vibrio sp.
ATCCTGATGATTTTGGGTCGGGGTGATTCACTGATTTCTGAACCGACCAGATGGCGTTATGAATCCATATGGTATGACATGACGAAATCAATAAAGAGTCTGACTTTCTCAGGCAGATGATCTTTGTGATTGTAGAGCATATAGATATCTCGAGAGTTAGCGCTCCAGTCTTCCAAAACCTGAACCAATTCACCGATTTCCAGATATTCTTTGATCATGACGTCTGGCATGAGTGTAATGCCTAATCCTTCAGAACAGGCCATACGGATGACATCCAGTGTATTGGCCTGAAACCGTCCCCGCTCATTATTTGTTACGTGCTCTCCCTTGGTATTTGTGAGTTGCCATTTGAGCAGCGGATTCCCCTTCAGCAGTGAATGGTGGACGAGCTCTTCTGCGTGATGTGGTGCCGGGTGTTTCGCCAGATAAATCGGGACTGGCGACCAGAATATCTTCAACTTCATTGATTTTTCGGGCAATCAGTGAAGAATCTCTCTGTGGTCCGACACGAAAAATAACATCCCACTCGGTCGGGTCGAGCTGATCGGCCTGATGGCTGGTGGCCAGTTCGATGCTGATATCAGGATATTGTTGCATAAAAGCAACAAACATTGGCATCATCATTCGTTTGGTCAGGTTTGCCGGTGATGAGATTTTTATTTTCCCTTTTGCGCCCCGGCATTCGTCACTGATCTCTTCTGCTGTATTGGCCAGCTTTTCCAGCAAAGGAGAGCACTCTTTAAAAAACAGTCCACCCGCTTCCGTTAATGAAAGCTTACGGGCGTGGCGATTGAGTAAACGGAGGTTGAGGGAATCTTCTAATGCCTGAATGCGTCTGGTTATTGTCGCTACCGGAATCATAGTTTTCCGTGATGTTGCTGTATAGCTCCCATTTTCGACAACTAAGCGAAATAGGTTTAAATCATCTAGTTTCATAATTACCGACACACTTTTTAACAACTTTTGACTAATTTATACGTAATTTAATTACAAAATTTTGAGACACATCAACTTGTTGATGGAAAGGGTGGTTTTATGCAAACTCATTTTTCACACATAACAGATTGCTATGCAAGTCTGGATCATTATTGATACGAATATAATTTGTACATAGTGGAACTTGCAACTACCTTTAATATTAAGGTGAAAAAGCAAATGTTGACTTTTTTACCTCATTTGTCTTTTTACACGCTTACTCGGCATAATCGTTTTAGCGGGGCTGTGTTTATGTCTGATTCGGAATTTTCTGCTATAGAGCCAGTTCCTCATCAAGATATCCTTCAGGGAAAATCCATTCTGATTGTTGACGATGATCCGATATTCCGTCGGATAACGGGAGCCTTTCTTGAATCTCTGGGATGTGTTATTGCGGAAGCTGCACATGGTCTGGATTGTCTGATGCGGTTAAAAGAAGAAAAATATGATCTGGTGATGTGTGATCTGTCGATGCCGATTCTTAATGGTATCGAGCTGGTAGAAGAACTCAGCCTGTCTTATCCGTCATTACCTATGATCGTTATCTCGGCAACAGAAGCGATGTCGGATGTCGCAAAAGCTTTAAAATATGGTATCAAGGATTTTATTGCTAAACCTGTAAGGGATTATTCCGGACTGGCATCGACAATCGCGAATGTGTTGCATGACTCGACAAACCATATTTCTGAACAACGGGATTTTGCCAGTCAATGGTACCGGATTGATGACGGACAGGTAGCTGAAGAAAAAGAATTGCACTGGCATCTGGATTATTTACAGAACAATCCGGCTGCTGCCAGGGATGTGTTGCAGGCTTTAATGCCGGAAAAAGATACCCGTCAGGGGGAGTGGCGGTTCAGTTATCGTTTGCTTCAGTCCGTGGAAGTCATGCCAATGGTTTTTGATTATGCATGGATTATGGACGGGCAGTTTATTTTTTATCTGGTTGATTCAGGATCACACGCAACCGATGGAGTTGGTTCGTCTCTGTTAATGAGAGCAATATTTCATGATTATATCCGTAATCTGAAGTCTTCTTATGCGGATTTAAAAGATCTTGCTGACCTGGTGGAAAAAGGTATTGATTGCGGAAACTGTTCGGGTTCCGTTGCCGCTTTATTCGGGGTTGTGGATACGGTCAGCGCTACGTTATCGGTTTTGCCAGCAGGAATTGACAGCCGTTGGCGAAGTGGGGCCCATAGTGTCGCTATTAAAGGGGGAAGACTGTTGGGTGAAAAGTGTACTCTTAATTTTATGACCAAAGGAATTGGATTGGCGGCACTAAGCCAATTGTTGGTCAATACCCTGGGTGTCTGCTCGTTTACGCTGGATATAGTTAAAACGAAGCATCAGTGGTAATCCGGGCATTTTGCAAAGATTCTTAACCGTTGGTTGCGCATTAACAAGAAAATCACTAGCATTAGTGCGAAGTGTGCCCGCTCTTCGAGTGGGCTTTGTTTTTTGTAACGAAAATATCCTCGTTACCCGATTTTGGGCCTCCACTCTGAGTGGCACCCCCAAATCCGTATTGAAAAGTTTTTATAG
>JBNKRC010000291.1:0-2502 GCA_050296215.1 Vibrio sp.
GCTACCGGCTATATTATCACTTTGTTTTGTGTATTATTTTCAGCCTATTCATACTCTTGTCTGGCTAAACGTTTCCCCTACTCTGGATCAAGTTTTGTGTATGTAAGAGAGATTCTGGGTAAAAAAGCCGGATTTTTGGTCGGTTGGACTATTTTGCTCGATTACATTTTAAGCCCGATGATCAGTGCTTTAATATTTGGCTTGTTCATGAATGCATATTTCCCCGAAGTATCTAATGCAACATTCATTATTGGGTTTTTGGTTGTTGTTAGCGTTATAAATATATTGGGAGTAAGATTAGCTGCGAATTATAATACGCTGATTGTTCTGCTCCAGATTGCATTTATTCTTCTTTTTTGTGCTTTTTCAACGAACACATTGAGTGCGGAACAAGGGGCACAAGCATTATTTTCAATGATTCCTTTCTATGACAACCAGGTTGCTATCAGTAATCTGCTGGTCTGCGTTCCTATCTTATTTTTCTCTTTCCTCGGGTTTGATGCCATCACCACTCTGGCCGAAGAAACACGTAATCCGGAGAAAATTATGGGAAAAGCGATTTTTAGTATTGTACTCATTGGCGGAGCTCTTTTTGTTGCATGTGCGTATTTCATGCAGTTGCTGGTACCCGATTCCAGCATCTTACAAAATCCGGATTCCGCTGCGATAGAAATCATGGGCAGAGCCGGATCTTCGCTGCTGGTTTCCCTGTTTATGATTCTAACGATTCTGGGCACGACCTCTTCGGCTGTCGCGTCGGGCAGCAGTGCGGCACGTATTCTTTATTCAATGGGAAATGACGGAATTTTGCCGAAGAAAGGATTTGCTTATCTGTCGCCGCGTTTTCGCACACCACTATTTAATATCGTTTTAATTGGTTTAACCGGCACATCCGCAATATTTATGACGTTGACTTTTGCGACCCATCTGATCAGTTTCGGTGTGATCTTTAGCTTTATTTTTATCAATTTTTCCGTGTTCTACCATTTCTTTGTTCAGCAAGGTAAACGCCTGTGGATTAAAAACGCGATCTTGCCATTAATTGGCTGCTTAATCAGCGTTCTTATTTTATCTGCGCTTGGAACCGATGCGTTACTACTTGGTGCGGTGTGGCTGTCGGTTGGTGTTGTGTATCTCTTTGTTGGTTCAAAACATCAGTCTCTCGACTTGGTTGATGGTATTTAAAAATAATAAGGAATGTTTCATGTCAGATGACAAGCGTATTTTTGTTGAAAGTGAGTTTGCCCCGCTAAAACGCGTTATTGTGGCCCGGTCTGAATTTGCTTTTCCCGACCAGCCACTTTCTGAAGAGGAAATGGCGTTTCTGACACCGGAAGCCAGAGAGTTGTTTTCTCTCGATGGTGGTGGCGAGCACCGGGAACTGTATCCCGAAAGGCAGAAGGCCTGGGAAGCTGAGCGGGAGAATTTTAAGCAGCTACTGGCAAGATATGGCGTTGAGGTACTGGAACCTCGTTTACTGACCGAAGTTGAAAAACAGTTCAGTGGCACAAATGGATACAGCAATTTTTTTGTCCGCGATCCTATTTTTACGGTGGGTGATTTTGTGATTGAAGGATCGATGCGTTTTCTTCATCGACGTCAGGAAGTGCTGCCAGTCCGGCCGATTATCAGCCAGCATGTCATGGATTCGCTATGTCACTATGTTGCCATTCCTCAGCCGGAGTTGTTTGATCCGGCAGACCACGAATTTGATTATGGGCCGTATCTGGAAGGCGGGGATGTACTGGTGTTAGGTAAGCATGTCTTCGTTGGATCGTCAGGTCTGGCGTCAAACGTGTATGGCAAATTCTGGTTAGAGAAACTGCTTGCCCCACATGGTTATCAGGTTGAGTTTGTCCCACTCAAACCTACGATTCTTCACCTTGACTGTGCTCTCAGCCTGGTGAAACCCGGCTTGATGGTTGTGTGTGAGTCGGTATTCCTCAATGGTATTCCCGATACCCTGAAAGATTGGGATCGCATCAATATTGCTGAAGAGGACTGTACGCAACTGGCGGCCAATGGTATGCCGATCAACGAGCAGGTGTACGTGATGGACCCGTTTTTCTCCCGCATCGGCGACGAGTTAGCGAAAAGGGGGATGAAGATTGAATGTATTGACTTTTCGATCTCGCGCGCTTTTGGCGGCTCATTCCGTTGCAGTACACAACCTTTACTGCGTTGCCACGAGATCAAGTAATTCAGACAAGGAAAGATGTGGATGTCGATTGATTTTAAGTTAGAAGAAGCCACCATTGAAGAGATGAGCCGGGCGATGAGCGATGGCCTGCTTACCAGTGTTGAGTTAACGTCGTTGTATCTGAACCGGATTTATTATTACGACCAGAATGGTCTGCACCTCAATTCGATTCCGTTACTCAATGAGCAGGCATTACAAGAGGCGCAACGGATGGATGATTTACGTGCTGAAGGCATCATCCTTGGGCCTTTGCATGGTATTCCATTCACGGTGAAAGACAGTTATATGGTGAAAGGAATGAC
>JBNKRC010000292.1:0-2496 GCA_050296215.1 Vibrio sp.
TCAGCCGGAACCGGAAAAAAATATACTCCGCCACTTGCCATGGAAGCCGCTCTGGCAGAAGAGATGCAAGACTCGGAAATACTTGCACATTCAGGTGTCGCCGATTCGGCTTATGATAATTCCGATAATTATGATTCAGACACCATGAGCTCCCCAACCTCAGACCGTGCAGTACATGAAACGGATACTGAGCTGGCAACCATGGCAATGACTTCATCTGCAAGACGTTCCACTCTGTTAAAGCTGTTCTATTTTCTCGCCATACTGATTCCTCTGACTACGGTGTTTTCTTTAAATGTGAAGGAAACTTCATTTAAGACGGTCACTGTTTATGATGACATCAGGGTAAGTTTGCCGCAGACTCATCCGGATATTACCCGGTGGCTGCCAACAATTGAAAAATGCATTGATAAGTATAATCAGATTCATTCAGGAGAACCGAGACCCTATCAGGTCATCGCGACGGGAGGAGAGGAAAATAAGCTGATACTTAATTATGTGTATTCCGAACAACACATTGAAAGCAGTACGACCCTTATCCTTTTAGCTAACCAACAAGATCTGGCGCAAGTATGTCATTGATTCGAACCTCTCCAATTAAAGCCGCAACACTGGCAGTTGTGATTTCACTTCTTTTTAGTATCTGGATCTATTACGGGAGCGACTTTAAAATAAAACAGCTGTTGATATCACGTGAATGGCAGTCTAGGATCGTCACTCTGATCCCAAAGGATATCGCGCAGTCAGCACAGGTTGAACCGGTACGCCGGGTTGATGTGAAATCGAATGTTAAATATCTGCCAAACCATACCTATATCCGGGTATCGGTGATCAAAGTCTACTCTCAGGAAAAAACCGAAAGCAGTATCGATATTTCTGAAAATGGCACATGGGCATTAAGCGATGGCTACCTGCTGATATCACCAACGGAATTTAAAGACATATCTTCCAATCAGAGCAAAGACTTCTCTAAGGAACAGCTCGACATTATCACTCAGTTCTTTAAAATGGATGCACAGCAGAGTCGTCGCATTGATGTCATTAATCAAAACACCCTGCTTCTGAACAGCCTCAACCGAGACTCAATTACACTATTTGCCCCGTCTATCCCCTAAGGAACATACTCTGAATGGATTGGTTTGATACCTTCGCCCTGTTTTTAGGCTCATTAATTTCCAATACAATGGCTTCACTTTCCGGCGGAGGCGCGGGGTTACTTCAGTTCCCGTTACTGATTTTCATGGGACTGCCTTTCTCGGTCGCACTGGCAACGCATAAACTGGCCAGTGTTGCATTAGGACTGGGCGCGACGGTGACTCACTTGAAAAGAGGGGGATTGTCTTATGGATTTATTGCTTACCTGATCATCGTCGGCAGTATCGGCGTAATCCTCGGCGCGCATCTGGTACTGCTTATTCCGGGAGATATCGCCAAAATGTGTCTCGGTATTACCATTCTGGCTCTGGGTATCTATTCGCGCTTTAAGAAACAACTGGGTCAGTCAGATCAGCCGGTAAGACGGGATTTGATGGGGAAGACTTTTGGCGCGGTTGGTTTAATTACAATAGGCATTATTAACGGTTCCATCGCCGCAGGCTCAGGGTTACTGGTCACGATCTTTTTAGTCCGTTGGTTTGGTTGCAGCTACAAACAAGCGATTGCACTGACGATGATCAGTGTCGGTCTGTTCTGGAATGGTATTGGTGCCGTCGCAATCACCATTGCCGGTGCAGATATTTACTGGGCCTGGTTACCCGTTTTGCTTGCCGGTTCTTTCCTCGGCGGAAGTTTAGGCGCTTACCTGATGAAGCGCCTGAGCAATAACAGCATTAAAATTGCGTTTGAAATATTAACCTTTGCCGTCGGTATCAAACTGTTATTCTAAGATCGTGCCGGTAATCACCTCACCGGAAAACGTCATCACGGACAGCCTATTATTCTTTAACAAACCATAAGATGGCGGGAAATTATTTTTAGGGAAAGTCACCGATCCGGGGTTAAACAGGTAACAGGCACCAATATGTTCTGCGACGGGAATATGAGTATGTCCGTGAATAAGAACATCATTTTTTTCAATCGGCGGAAGTTTCTCTGCATTGTACAGGTGGCCGTGAGTCAGCGCTATTCTCAGGCCATTTTCTAGCAGTATCCAGGCTAAATCACTCATCATCGGAAAATGTAACAGCATCTGATCCACTTCGCTGTCACAATTTCCTCTGACCGCAATAATCTCACTTGAGAGCGGGTTAAGCAGCTCAGTAACCTTAGCCGGATTATATCCGTCAGGAATGGCGTTTCTGGGTCCATGGTTCAGAATATCCCCCAGCAAAATAAGCTGACTTGCGCCTGATTGTTTATAGGCACTAATCAGGTTCACTGTTGCCGGTTCTGAACCATGGATATCAGAGGCAAAAAAAAGTTTCATATACCATTGAATAGCATATTTCAAAGATAATATCCTCATCATCCAAGAACTCATGAACCATCAATACTTAT
>JBNKRC010000293.1:0-2487 GCA_050296215.1 Vibrio sp.
AAATTTTTAGAATTGCCGGAAAGATAAGATCTACAGCTCCATTTAATGATAATAATTCTTAGCTTACCGTGGTCTGATTGTGAAACAAGTTGTTTTTACTGAGGGATGCTCTACTCTGAAGTAACATTTATACGTTTTGTCATTTATCTATGATACCTGGCTCAGTGCTAGCTATTAAAGAGATAATTAAATGACAAACCTGCGATTACGGTACCAAACCATAGAATTTGGTGATATTGATATTCATTTGTGCACACTGCGCAATCGACAAGAATTTTCTGATCCTAAGGGGATTGCAGCTCAGCTAGGTATTAGCGCTGCAAGCGGGCCCGTCTTTGGTGTCATATGGCCTTCGGGCCTCGTTCTGGCTAATTTTATCGAAAACCACGCCAAACCCAACACCACCGATTTCCTTGATCAGTTGTTCAAGGGATATCAGGTTGTGGGGATCGAGCTTCGCCCCATTGCCGTTGAAGCATTTTGATATATTCCTACTCTATGCTCAACGGATGACGACGACGAAAGATGAATATTTTGTCGATAGACAAGTGTATAAAATAGGAAGAAAATCGTTCACTAACCTGTAAAAACCAGGCAATAATTCAATGTGGTTGCATATCTTTTACTATAAATTTTAATTTAAATAGAAATAAAGGTAGCACTATCAATAATAACCTGTATGATGTGTTTAGCTCTTGCAAATGAGCTATTAATGAAAATTTAGTTTAAGTATTCTCCCAGTTTTTTCGATACCTTTCGTTTAGCCTCTGCGATAACTTCTCTCTATAATCAATAAAATAGCTTTTGTTCGTAGCATTATTAAATAATTTAAATTATAGAGGTATCTATGTCTAATAAAACAACTGGCTCAGTAAAATGGTTTAACGAAACTAAAGGTTTTGGATTTATTACTCCTGATAACGGTGGCGCTGATGTGTTCGTTCACTTCAATGCGATTGTATCAGATGGTTTTAAAACACTAGCTGAAGGCCAAAAAGTAAGTTTCACTATTGAGCAAGGCAACAAAGGCCCACAAGCCGTAAATGTTTCTGCTCTTTAGTAAAATTGAGTGTGATGCTTAGTCATCACACTTCTTTCTTTATCTCATTATCGCTCAGATAAATTGTAACATTAGGAAAACTATGTCAAAAAGAACAAGCCGCCAAGTTTACTGGTACCATATAAAGTCTGTTCAAAATCTACAAAGAAAAAATTAAAACGCTCGTTAAATTCAAAATATCAGAGTTTCAATCGTCATCATAAACATCAGCTCAGTGTGATACTCTAACCCCAATATCCTGTCTCAATTCATTCTCCCTACGTATTATTTTCCTATAAATAGTAAATTGATAAATATTTTATCAGAAAAGAGACCTGATACTGTATCAACAATAACTTATCGATAAAAACCACAAATTTAAAGTCACACAATGACAAAAAAAGCAGAAAAAGAACAAAAAAATGCTCATGAAAAACAAGTTAATAATATTCACACTACAAGAAGAAAAATAGAAGACATCTGAATAGATTGGTGGGCATCATCGCTATGATCAACCCACCACATTCCTGATAAAACGCAGCAACGTTTCACCATTATTGTGATAACTATAAGGTTGGGCGCTGCTGTATACCACGGATTCACCTGCTGATAAGATCTGCTGTTCGTCCGCAAAAATCAGAGTCAGTGAACCTTCAATCACATGCAGCATTTCATACCAGCCATCTGGATCCGGTTCCGCCTGATAATGATCACCGGGAGCGATACTCCACATCCAAAGTTCAACCTGATTTTTCTCTATGATAGAACAGGAGAGAAAGGCCTCACTACCGGGCTTGTTACCCCGCCAGGTCAGAACATTCCGTTTGGTTTTTCCTTCGTTTTCATACGGACTGACAATATGAGCAAAGCTCACCCCTAAAACCGCTGCAAGCTGAGCCAGTTTTGCCAGGCTGATATTGGAATTGCCGTTTTCCAGCGCAGCAACCATACGGCGGCTTATCCCAGACTGTTCGGCCAGCATTTGTTGGCTAATCTGATTCTGCGCTCTCAATCGTTTTAAGTTTGCCGCCACATGCTCAAGCACGGCGCCGGTTTCATATTTAATCAAAAAAACCTCTTGTGCAATATATTGCACCAACGTGTAAAATCATGATAATTTGTGCACTATATTGCACTTATGGTGATCTGTTTACAATGAAATCGCACAACCTACTGACACAAAAGCTCGCAGCTAAAGCCCCTCACCTTGCAATGATCTTGGTTACCATGATCTGGGGGACGACATATTTATTGGTTCAGCATGGCCTGACGGCCAGTTCACCTATGTTTTTTGTCGGCTGCCGTTTTGCAGCGGCTGCACTTGCAGTTGGTTTGATTTCAATTAAGCAAATAAAGCATATCACCAGACATGATCTTTGGGCCGCATCGGTAATTGGTTTCTCGATCACGGTCGGTTATGGTGCACAAACCATCGGTTTGCAATATAT
>JBNKRC010000294.1:0-2482 GCA_050296215.1 Vibrio sp.
GCAGACTCTATCGCGGCATTAAGTGCTAGCAGGTTAGTTTGATCCGCCAGGCTATTGATCACATCAACGATTCCCTGCATTTTCCCGTTTGACTCAGTAAGTTTAGAAACCTCAACATTCGTTTCGCCAATTAATTCACTGATGTTAATAATTGAATTGACACTTTCATTGATGACTCCGGCGCCAGACTGAGTGGATTCGCTGGCCTGACGAGATGTTTCACGGACATCTGCCGAGCGCTTGGCTACGTCATCGACAGCAATCGAAATCTGATGAGTCGCCTCAGAAGAGCTGTGGGTCTGTTGTTCAATCTGTTCACTGCTGTTACCCAATTGCTGCACAACATTTTCCAGTTCACCCTTAGCAACTGACAAGGCCTGATTGCCCTCAACAACCCGGGTAATCACCGACGAAACATCTCTGGTCATCTGGTTACAGGCTGTCCGGAGTTGGGTAAATTCATCGTTTGCATTGTTGTTCACGGATAACTGTTGTGAAAAATCGCCATCGGCCAGTGTCTTCAGAAAACTTTGCATTTGTCGCAACTGGACATTGAGCTGGTGGGATATACGAATGAGTGAAATAAGAATAATCAGACCGACAGCAGCAGAAGCAACCAACATGATTCGTACCGCTGAGAGGCGGGCCTGATTTGCCTGTTCCAGTACTTTTACTGAAACAACATCGTTCAGAAACTCGTTCTGACTAGCGATAACCTGATTTAATTTGGCAAAAACAGGCGAGACCTGCTGCTCTATGGCTCGTTGTTTATTAATCAGTACTTTAGTTGCCTGAAATTCCTTTGAATAAGCCAGGATGGATTTACCCATCATGTTGTTTGCCCAATCCAGGTTTTTTACTAAAGCTAGCAGGCTTTCCAGGGCACCATCAATAACAACTTCATCTTCCTGATTTAAGGTATTCAGATAACCACTTTGCGCATCAATAATCTTAGCAATCTGATCCTTTGTCATAGCAAACGACAGAAGTTTCATATCGGTTGAGGCTGCAACCAGTTTCGACCGCTGACCATCTTTGCGGGTGAAACCTAATTGTGTTGCGTTATTCAGCCATTCAGACGCCAGACGGAAATAGTCGTTCGCAATACTGGTTAACGCCTCGGCACTTTCCGTCATTTCCGGAAAATGAAGAGCTTTTGCGTTATCAGACAGCATTATTGCAGACTGGCGTAACTCCTTGAGCCGGGAAAGGTACTGTGTAGAATTTTCAGGCGTCAGGTTATTGGCCGAAGCTTCAAGACGCAACAAATTGTTCGATAGCGTTAAAGAGAGCTGCTTATATTCAGATGTTTCCATCTGTTGCTGAACACTGTCATTGACATGACTGAAACCAATGAAGGCAGATCCGGATACGATAATGAGTCCAAGTAACGTGACCACTATAATCATGGTCAGTTTTTGTTTCCAGGATAACGATAATGAAAGCAAACCAGGCATAAAAAAACCTTTTGTCAAAAATTGATGAAATCAGTGATGAAATGGTTAAATAATTTCATCGGATTATTCTAGGCTGACATGAGATATTTACACCGATGAAAGGCTCATAGTTGAATAAATATATCGATTTAAATACAACATTAAATCGGTAATGTGATGACTATCGCATTGGGAGAGTGAGAAAGAATAAGAGCGAGTGCAAAATATGCGTAATGATTATGAGTATGGGTGTCTTAATATTGAGATATTTGATGGGTTATTAGTAAGTAATCTGAAAACCGAATAGGGGACCTACAAGATTGTCGGGCATCCTTGCCCGCGGCGTTTCTTCAGCTTATTCCATTTGTTGAAGAAATTTTGTGTGGATTAGTTTTTTATGCGTGGCTGACTTGCTTTTTCTTCTCTTGCAGTGAAAGAAGCTGATAAAACACGATAAGCAGGATACATAGCGCCAGTGCTACTTTTGTACTTCCCAATACGCCTTGCCAACCCCATTTTTGATAAAAAGGCTGGAGTAAAAATACGCCCAGACTTGCACCGCTATAGTAAAAAAGACTGTAAAGTGCCTGTGCACTGCCTTTGGCTTTTTTGACACTTTTGCCGACCAGCGTACTTGCCTGAGCGTGACAGAAGAAAAATCCTACCGACATTAAGATCATCCCTATAACCATCATCTGTAGCTTACCACCGCTCATGAGTAAGTTGGCACAAAGCATAATAACAAGGCCGGTCACAACTCCTGAAACTAAGCTATGTTTTTTGGCAAATTTACCAGCTAAAGAGGAGCTTGTCGTTCCGCCAAGTAAGGTCAGGAACATCAGGCTGCGAATACCACTGGGAAGCGAATAAGGTTCATCTTCCAATACTATCATCAGGTAGTTGGACAAGTTTACGAAGCAACCGAAAGCCAGGCCGATCATTAAATAGATAATTAATAGCTGGGGACGTCTCAGATGACGCGAAAACGCCTGTAAACTGGGTTTGAGATGAAAATCAACGGGAGCGAAATGTTTCTGTTTTGGTAG
>JBNKRC010000295.1:0-2477 GCA_050296215.1 Vibrio sp.
CAATTAGCGGCACACGTTGTATTGTCAACTTGCTGTACGGTGGTAAACGTATTAACAAATTGTCGATCTAAGGGTAGGAATTGGTATGTTTCAAATTCTGAAAACAGATAAATCGATCGACTTTATGCGTTGGTCGAAGTTCGCTTTTATCCTCTCTATAGCCATGATTGTAGGGTCGATAGGTGTTCTTTCTACCAAGTGGCTGAACTGGGGGCTGGATTTTACCGGCGGTACGTTAATTGAGGTGGCTTTCGAGCAGCCTGTTAATCTGGAGACTGTCCGTTCTGCTCTGGAAGTGAAAGGCTTCAGCGATGCTACGGTACAAAACTTTGGCTCATCGAAAGAGGTCATGGTTCGCCTGCGTCCGCGTGAAGGGATTGCCGGTGAAACATTAGGTAACCAGATTATTGATGCGATTAAGAGCGGAACTGGAGAGCAGGTTGAAATGCGCAGGATTGAGTTCGTCGGCCCGAACGTGGGTGATGAACTGACCCAGGCCGGAGGCCTGGCGATTATTGTGTCGCTACTCTGTATCCTGATGTATGTTTCATTCCGTTTCGAATGGCGTTTAGCTGCCGGTGCTGTGTTAGCACTGGCACACGATGTCACCATTACCTTGGGGGTTTTTTCCCTGCTTCAGATTGAAGTTGATCTGACCATTGTTGCGGCATTATTAACGGTAGTCGGTTATTCGCTTAACGATACTATCGTGGTGTTTGACCGTATTCGTGAAAACTTCCGTAAGATGCGCAAAGGTGAGTCGGCGGGTGTGATGAACAGTTCAGTAACTCAGACTCTTAGCCGGACGCTGATTACTTCGGCAACCACTTTATTTGTGGTCATCGCGTTATTTGTTGAGGGTGGTGCGATGATCCATGGTTTTGCGCTGGCATTGTTGCTGGGTATTACTGTGGGTACTTATTCGTCAATCTATGTCGCATCTGCATTGGCACTGAAACTGGGTATTACACGTGAACACTTAATGCCACCTCAGGTCGAGAAAGAGGGTGCGGAGTTTGATGAACTTCCATAACCTTGCTGTTCTTGTTTGAGTTAAAGGCAAAAGAAAAGCCGCTGAATGTTCAGCGGCTTTTTTACAAATAAGCGATGGTGATTAATTCGTTTAATTACTTAATTAATGCGTCGTTTGCATTTTCGCGAATGTGTTTGATGATTGATTTCACTACGCGAGGACTTGAAGCAACGATGTTGCCTGACTTCATGTATTCAGTACCGCCTGCGAAATCAGTAATGATAGCGCCTGCTTCGCGCGCAATCAGTTCACCTGCTGCGATATCCCATGGTTTCAGACCGATTTCAAAGTAACCATCCACACGGCCGGAAGCCAGATAGCACAGATCCAGTGCCGCAGAACCTGTGCGACGGAAGTCGGCTGCTTCAGTAAACAGAGCCGCCAGAATGTTCATATAAGATTGTGCGTGTTGTTTCTGCTTGAACGGGAAACCAGTCGCAAGAATAGTACCTGCCAGTTCTTTAGTCGGAGTGATACGCAGACGGGTACTGTTCAGTTGCGCACCGGAACCGCGGCGTGCTGAGAATAGTTCGTTACGCATTGGGTCGTAAACACAGGCCACTTCAGTTTTGCCTTTAAGGCGAACGGCAATAGAAACAGAAAAATGAGGGAATCCATTGATAAAGTTGGTCGTTCCATCCAGTGGGTCGATGATCCATTGTACGTCCTGATCTTTACCTTCGATCGTGCCATTTTCTTCTGCCACGATACAGTGTTCCGGATAAGCGGCCTTAATGACATCGATGATCATAGCTTCAGCTTCTTTGTCTACGTTAGTTACAAAGTCGTTGTTGCCTTTCTGTGATGCTTTAACAGCATCAGTATTTTCTAGTGATTTAACAATATGATTACCTGCTTTTCGCGCAGCGCGAATAGCGATGTTTAGCATTGGATGCATACGTATTTCCCAGCGGATGTTAAAGAACGAAAAAAGCGGCGGAGAGTATATCAAAGAAAACAGAAAATGGAAGTGGTTAAATAATGTTCTATTGAGTTTTATCGGGATTAGAGGGCGGTGATTTTATCTGGCCTTGTGTTATATTTTGCCTCTGAAGTAAATCACAGTAAGGAAATGCCACACTTATGCTCGGCCAAGTTAAGATTGTTTTAGTCGGAACCTCTCATTCCGGAAATATTGGTTCGGCTGCCCGGGCGATGAAGGTGATGGGATTAAACCAGATGGTGCTGGTTGATCCTCAGTGTGAAGTCGATGCTCAGGCAATTGCACTGGCAGCCGGAGCCAGTGATATCGCATTAAACGCACAAAGTGTGGCAACGGTGGCGGAAGCCGTCAGTGACTGTGGTTTGGTTGTAGGAACCAGCGCACGTTCAAGAACGCTTGACTGGCCGATGATGGACCCGAGAGAGTGTGGTGAGACGTTCGTTCAGGAAGCGAAAAAACACCCGGTTGCCTTGGTATTTGGCCGTGAACGTACCGGTCTGA
>JBNKRC010000296.1:0-2475 GCA_050296215.1 Vibrio sp.
ATAAAAAACTGGAGGAGATCGCCTTCAGGCGTCATGTTATTGTCCGTGGTGATGCATCGATGGAGGTGTTCAAGCTGATTCCTCCTTTTGTAGAAGGGCTTTAGCTAAATGTCGTATGTTCTAAATCGAAATTTTTAGTCATGTGTCATTCCTGTTTTATACCTCATACTGAAATGACACAGATTTCTAAACACGACCTGAGAAGTGGGGTGTAATTAAGAATTGACGCCTGCTCGTTTTAATAAACCCGCCATCAGAGGAGAGCCGGATTTAACTTGTTTGGATTTTTTCTGCATCTCATTTGCCAGGTTGGTATCACCAATATTTTTAGCGATATAAGCAACCGACTTATAAAAACTCCCGCCTGATTTGCTCGCACTGGCTTGTTGTAATGGCGATAACAATTGGGTCATTGCTGATCCGGTCATACCTTGTTTAGTCGCATACGCTTCTACTGAATCAAGTAGTTTATCGAGGTCGACCATCGCTTCTGTACTTTCCGCTCCCATTTTTTTCAGTTTTTTAAGGTTACGTCTGCGGATTTGTTTAATAACAAATTTGGGAGTGTTGAGTTTCTTTACAACAAAATAACCGGCAGCGACAACTAAAATAATGCCGCCAATTGAATAGCCCCAACCGTTGTTGATTGTGTCTAGCACAGTGTGAAAATACCCGGTGTTGCTTACGTTCGTTGATACATCAGACATCAATGATTCCAGCCTTTTACTTACTATTTGAATACGTACTTCGATAACATACATCGCACTGACTGAGGGCACCATAATAATTACGGTGCGTCAGGAGTTTTCGATACCAGGATTTGTTGTATAACTTATTGATTGGGTCGATCAAGCAGAATTCAAATAAAATGGCCAAAATCATTCAATTTATACAGCAAAATGAGAGTTTGGTCAGAAAGGTGAGTCTTTTATGCAAGAATAGTGAGAAGCTGGCATCAGGTCAGGTTGGGGAATGAATAAAAGCAGAGGAGGGGCTTTATTCAGCCTCTCCCTCAGGTAAAAAGCACTCGTGAAAGCTTGAACAGGTTTCGCAGCTAGGTGCACGACAAACGTAGTCGCCTCCATCTTTACAGAGCTGCTTATAAACGAAGCGTTTCCAGCGCATATTCTTATTGTTCATTACCTTTAACTCAGGGTAATAATACTCAAATAACATGCTCAGGCGGGGACGTTCCGGCAACCCGGTATCTTTCCATAAGTGGGCACTACCCATGCAAGCCGCAGATAAGGTCCGGGACATCAAAGCCAACTCGTTTGGCACAACAGGTCGGGATGGTGATACTCCGCGTGACTCAAGTAAACGAAAAACAGAAGCCACTTCATCCGCTCTCATGGCTAGTAAGTCACGACGAAGTAAACGCGTCGGCGTTTGATGTTGACCCGGAAGATCGCTGATCCCCAGAGCTTTCAGGATAATTAAATAATCCGCCTCCTCCAAACCGAGGAAAGGAGGGAGTGCGGTTGCGCCAGAAAAGTATTGGTTTACGATGGGGCGCCAAAAGAGCTCTAGTGAATCAAATTTTGTCATGCAAAGTTTCCCGGAGTAATACCGGTTAAGCTGCCGGACGGATTAACCGGAACGAACTGTTCGTCCACGATGGCTTCTTCAATCGGGCAAATACTTGCGCATTGAGGGGCATCGTATTTATCCTCACATCCGGTACAACGCTTGGAATGAATCTTAAATTTGCTGTCGTCATCCGGGTCGACATAGATCGCCTGACTCGGGCAGACGATCTGGCAGGCGTGGCAGCCGACACATTTATCCGTTATTGCATACTTCATGTTGGCTCTCCATCTTGGTTTCACTTTGCTTTTCCGCTTCAAGCAGTTTTTCTGCGACCTGCTTAAGCGCATCAACCGTTTGCATCATGGCGAAATCAACACTTGGAGTAACACCGAGTTTTTCTAACTGGCGCCATGGTGAAATTCCGATACGGGCACACAGAACTAATGAGCAGTCCGCGATCGCACTAATGCTTTGATCTTTTTCAGCTTCGTTATCAGAACATTCATCCGTTCCGGTACAGTATTGAGCAACGTTTCGGGCTTCGATGAAGTTAAAACAGTTGTCTTTGACCGAGTATTGATAAATCTCGAATACCTGGGCATGACCAAAGTGGGTTTTAATGATTTCAGCGCCATCACTGGCAACCGCGACCTGATACCCGTCAAGAGCTGATTGTTTATCCGCAACTGAAGTGGTCTCTTCGTCTGCTGCATGGCTGGAGCAGCCTCCCAATGTGCCAACGGCATCGGCCCGGCATTGCTGACAGTGCGTCATCTGAGCCATGTGATTGCCGGACGCTTCCCGTGCCAATGCTATTTCTTCGTCGGTTGGCCCGCGCTGTCCGGTTAAACCGAAGAAAGTCCCATGAGCCGGATCGGAAATCAGCGGCATGATGTTATGCAGCAGGGCGCCACGCTCTTTTACTGCTTCAGAAACAGCTTTAAC
>JBNKRC010000297.1:0-2460 GCA_050296215.1 Vibrio sp.
GGAGGTTCTATTTATTATGTTGTACTAAACGTCTCAACAGCCACAGAACCTCGTGCGACCGATCCGCAACGTCAGCAAATATTTCGCTGGTTGACGCGAGAAGAAATTCCACAGGAAAATTTTTTTACCTCTGACAAACAATTTATTAACATGGAATTAAATAATCACATATAACAAGGAAAAATGGCCAGAAATCACCCATGAATCTGACCTGATTCCATATCTAAGGCCTTTTTTGGCTTATTATTAACCAATATTGATAAATGTATTATTAATATAGATATTTCTATTATTATAGTGGTATTGCTGACACATAAATTGTCATATAAATAGTAGGGAAAAAATTTTAACTTTGAAGTACAATTCGCGTGCTATTTTTTTTAATTAAATGTAGGTAAATCATGAGCAAGAAAACTAAGATAGTTGCAACGGTATCTGACCTTAAAGGCAGTGTAGAGTTCATCAGTGAGTTACATAAGCGTGGTGCTAACGTGATCCGTCTGAATACGGCTCACCAGACTCCTGAAGACACCCGTGTAGTTATCGATAACGTACGTAAAGCAAGTGATAAGCTGGCCGTATTGGTTGATACCAAAGGTCCGGAAATGCGTACAAACCTGAAACAGGAAGAAGATCTGATCGTTAAAACCGGCGATAAAATTACTTTCCGTGCGGATGGCCTTGATGTCCCGACAACTCGTGAAGCGGTTCAGGTTAACTACCTTGGTTTCGTTAAAGATGTTCCAGTTGGCGCTCGTATCCTTATCGATGACGGTCTGCTTGAACTGATCGTTGACAGCAAAGACGAAAAAGCGCTGTACGCTACGGCGATGAACAACGGTAAGATCAAGAAGAAGAAGAGTGTTAACGTCCCTGGCGTTGAAATTAAACTGCCTTCTGTTACTGAACGTGACAAATCTTTCATCGAAATGGCAATTGATGCGGGTGTTGATTTCATTGCTCACTCTTTTGTTCGTAGCAAGCAAGACGTTCTGGATGTTCAGGAAATCCTGGATGCTAAGAACTCTCCAATCAAGATTATCTCTAAAATTGAAAACCGCGAAGGTGTAGACAACCTGGATGAGATCCTGGAAGTTTCTTACGCTGTGATGGTTGCACGTGGTGACCTGGGTATTGAGATCCCTGGCGAGCAGGTTCCTCTGGTTCAGAAATCAATGATTCAGAAATGTATCAAAGCGAACGTTCCTGTTATCACTGCAACTCAGATGCTGGAAAGCATGATCGAAAACCCACGTCCGACTCGTGCAGAAATCTCTGACGTAGCTAACGCGGTTCTTGACGGTACTGATGCAATTATGTTGTCTGGTGAGACAGCATACGGTAACTACCCATTCGAAGCGGTAGAAACAATGGCTCGTATCGCATTACACGTAGAAGAGCAAACTGCTACTGATATCAACTACGAAGTGGCTAATGATCGTGACAATCTGCAAGCTTATGTTGCTAAGTCTGCAGCTAAAGCATCTCGTGACCTGAATGTGGATGCGATCATCGTACCTACCCGTAACGGTACTACTGCTCGCATGATTGCAGCTCATCGTCCGACTGCACCTATCTATGCCGGTTGTTTCAACCCACAGACTGCACGTCTGCTGGCACTGAGCTACGGTGTTGAAGCTTACTCAATCGAAGCTTACTCAGATCGTGCTGAAATCCTGGAAAAAACCATGACGCCAATCATCGAACAGAAAATTCTGGATGATGACGCATTGGTTGTTGTTGTTAAGAGTGCTCCTGGTTCAGGCCGCACTAACAACATGGAAATCAACACAGTTGGTGCTCTTAAGTCTAAGTTCTGATGAACTGATCGGCTTTTGATATAGCCATTAACTGAAGAGAAACGCCTGACTTATGTCAGGCGTTTTTTTGTGCCCGGATAATGAATGGAATTGAATTATTTCCCCGTCATCACTCTGTCACCATGTCTGCTTAAGGTTTGATTATCATCTTTAAAAACAATGAGTTGGCACGATATGCAAAATTCCGAACCGGAGTATTTCTCCTATGACAAACAAGCAAAGGCTATCCTGTTTTTGCTGTTTCTTACTGCGGTATGTATGGGCATGACGGTCTCGTTCATGTCTTACTACATTGTCAGCGGTCTGGGGAAAACACCGATCTATATAAGCTTTTACTCCCTGTTTGCTATTTTAGTCACTGTCGCGACAAACAAGAAAATTGGCAGTTGGACCGATGATGGCGTACGAGCCAACCGTCTTATATGGCTTACTATTGGTGCTTTTGTTCTGGGTTGTTTCTCTATTGTGGTCACTCAGAATTATTGGGTACTCGTGACCGTTGGCAGTGTTCTTCTCAGCGTATCCAAGGGGAATATGGCCGCCATGTATTCAATTGGAAGACTACACGCTGACTCATGTAATCTGGATACCGACAGATATAATTCATTTCTGCGAGCGGCCACTTCAATGGGATGGATGG
>JBNKRC010000298.1:0-2448 GCA_050296215.1 Vibrio sp.
GTTATTCAATTGTCTTCACACTCAGAATGGATATCTGAACCAATGCGTACATTTTCTCGTTACCTGGTGCTAATCGTTGTCAGCGTGTTGTTAAATGGCTGCATTTTCTCTAAAAGCCCGGACCAAACCTGGGAAGTTTCCCCACAGGGAGCAACCGCATTTGCATTAAGCCGGGATGCACGGTTTGCTCTGACCTTTTCCCAGTCCCAACAACTACGCTTGTGGGATCTGGATGAAAACAGAGAACTCGCGAACCTAGGACCGCTCGATCAGTCTTCCAGTGCAGTCTCGACTATCCGCATTTCAGATAATGAGCGCTATGCCGTCACTGCCGGCAGCACCAATTTTGCCGTCTGGGACCTGGCCTGGGCCCAGTCTAAAGGTCTCTGGTCCATCTCAGATGGCACGATCAGGGATATTGATCTTTCCAGTGATGGAGAACAAATCCTGATGGGGCTATCCAATGGAAAGGCTATTTACGTCGATTTAGTCAGCGGAAGACGCCTGGAGTTCCTTGCCCATCAGGAAAAAGTCAACACGGTCGCCTTATCTGCTAATGGCCGCTACGCCCTGACCGGCGGAAATGATTACCGCGCCTATCTCTGGGATACAAAAACCGGACAAATTATCCGGACTTATCAGCACAAAGAACGGGTAGTCAGAGTGGCGTTGCAGCGAAAAGGGAAACTGGCATTCACCTCTGATGGCGGCAAACAGGCAAGAATATGGGACATTACTAACGGTACAGAGATCTCCCACTTAAAGAGTTTTGCCCGTCAGCTTATTTTTTCCAGTGCCCGCTTTTCCGATGACGGGAAACGCTTAGTCACCGGTACCCCATCAGGCAAAGTGACCGTCTGGGACTGTCAGACCGGCAAAAAACTAGAGGAATTTGAAGCAACACCGACAAAAGATACTCGTCCTCCACGTGCAGTCGTGTATGATGCAGCCTTTGATCACCGTAACCGGATAGTCTCCGCTTCATCGGCGGGCATTGCCGAAGCATGGAAATTAAGTGAGTAGTATTCATGAATAAATCAGTCGAAGAACTGGAAGCACGAGTTAATGATCTGGAATGTCAGGTGGCCTTTCAGGAACAAACGATTGATGAGCTTAACGATGCATTGAGCCAGCAACAATTGCAGCTCAGCCGCATGCAAGAACAAATGACATTAATGATCAGTAAAATAAAATCGCTCAGTGGCAGTCACCTCGCGGATCAATCAGAAGAAACACCACCACCTCATTACTAACCATCATCATTCTTCTAATGAAGATAGACATAACTAATCACCAGTCCGGCAACCACTAAGCATCCGCCAAGGCGACGCAACTGATTGTCTTGCTGCTGACTGAGCTGCTGTATCATATTGCGCCAGCCCCCGGGCGCAATCAGCGGACCTAATCCTTCAAGAATTAACACAAACCCCATCGCCAGCCAGATTGAATGTGACATTGTCTATTCACCTATTGATATTAATTATACTCATTCCATTAATTATCCGGACAAAATCCGGAGACTAAAAAGGCTCCCAAAGGAGCCTTATCTTAGTATAAACCAAAAGTCTATTTTTTCGCTGTACCGGCAGCATCATTCATGTATTTGAAGAAATCACTTTTCGGATCTAATACAAGAATATCACTCTTACTGCTAAACGATTTTTCGTAGGCTCTTAAAGAACGCAAGAAGCTAAAGAATTCAGGATCTTTGTTATAAGCATCTGAATATATCTTCGCAGCTTCCGCTTCCGCATTACCACGTGTAACCCGTGCCGTCTGATCGGCTTCAGCAAGAATTGTCGCCACTTCCAGTTCCGCCTGGGCTTTGATAATTTCCGCTTTTTCACGGCCTTGTGAACGGTGTTTACGGGCAACTGAATCACGCTCAGCACGCATACGACGGTAGATGGATTCGCTGATCTCGTCCGGAAGGTTGATTTTCTTCATACGGAAATCAACCACGTATACACCCAAGTCCTTCATCGCACTCTTACGAGTGCTCTTAAGCACTTCTTCCATGATCTGATCGCGTTGTCCATCGATCTCCAAAGCCTGTTTTGCCGCTTCAGTAGTAAGAACTTCTTCTCCGGCTGGTAGCACTTTTTCATTACGCGGACCGGAAACGATTTGCTTGATTTCACGTGAACCAATTTCGGCACGCAGTACATCGGTAACTTTACGCTCTAAAAGAGCCTGAGCCGTCATCGAATTACCACCACCGGTAGAAAGGTAATATTGACCGAAATCTTCAATACGCCATTTCACATACGAATCAATGATAACGTCTTTTTTCTCAGAGGTAACGAAACGGTCAGCACGGCCATCCATCGTCTGGATTCGGGCGTCGAGATGTTTTACACGATCAAAGACTGGCATTTTAAAATGCAGACCTGGCTCATAAATTTTAACGACATCACCGTTTTCTTTCAAAATACGGCCAAACCGAAC
>JBNKRC010000299.1:0-2447 GCA_050296215.1 Vibrio sp.
ATCATTTGAGTACCGATCTTAGCAGCAAGAGCCATGATTAACTCATCTTCACGGTCAGTGTTACGAGAGTTACAGATTAGCCCCGCAAGACGTACACCACCAGTAGCTGCATATTTACAGATACCTTTAGAGATGTTGTTTGCTGCGTACATCGCCATCATTTCACCAGAACATACGATGTAGATTTCTTGTGCTTTGTTTTCACGAATAGGCATCGCAAAACCACCACATACAACGTCACCAAGTACATCGTAGAATACGAAGTCCAGGTCATCTTCATATGCGCCTTCTTCTTCCAGGAAGTTGATCGCTGTGATTACACCACGACCTGCACAACCAACACCTGGCTCTGGACCGCCTGATTCAACACATTTAACGTCGCCGTAACCAGTCAGTAGTACATCTTCTAGTTCGATATCTTCTACAGTACCTGCTTCAGCAGCCATTTCCATGATGGTGTTTTGCATTTTAGTGTGTAGAATCAGACGAGTTGAGTCAGCTTTAGGGTCACAACCGATGATCATTACTTTTTTACCTGCTTCTGCTAGTGCAGCAACAAGGTTCTGAGTAGTAGTTGATTTACCGATACCGCCTTTTCCGTAAATTGCACATTGACGAATTGCCATAATGGTTCCCTCCATAGGATGTGTGAAAAAACAATTCCCTTATGCTGTTGCGAAATCCAAGCCAACTCACACTTTTCATTATTATCCCATAAAATCAATAAGTTAATTATTTGTCACACAACAAACAATCCAACCTACACCATATTATTTGTAAGGTTACTTACAATTTTGTTCATTCATACAAACAAACAGACCAAAAATAAATGAGTTGTAGGGAATAAGAAAAAAGTTGGCACGTTGTACGTGGGAATGCATACCGATGCCTGATATTAGCGACTCAATATGTGTATTCCCACGCAGGAGCGTGAGAACAAGGAAATATCAGACAGGAAAGATAAAATAATGCGTATAAACGTAAGACAACCAATGGATAGGTGAGATGGACGACACCAAACGAGGCATAACAGAGTCTGTCGCTAATAGCAGCGCTCAGCTCTTATCAGAATCATAACCAATCTTTGACAGAGGAAGCGGTTTGGAAAAATAGTACCCCTGCAGGTAGGTACAGCCTAATTCGCGTAGCTTTTGTTGGATTGGTTTGGTTTCAACCCCTTCAGCAACCACACTACAATTAAGATCTCGTGCAAGATTTAATATGGAGCAGACAATGAAACGGTTAGTTTCGTTTTCAAAAAAGCCCATAACAAACGAACGATCGATTTTAATTTGTTGAATAGGCAGTTCCCGGAGCATAAGTAACGATGAAAAACCCGTCCCGAAATCATCAATACTAAAGCTGAATCCGCGCTGATTGATCTCGTGCATCACCCGTCTGGCTCGTTCAAGATCCTCAAACATGGCACCTTCGGTAATTTCAAAGGTAAAATCACCGGCTTTAAGTCGGCCCGCGGCTAATAATGAGTCCAGCTGACCGACAATGTCGCTGGAATGCAGATCTTTTACCGAAAGGTTAATGTGTAAATTTTCCTTAAATCCGCGTTGACGCAGGCGAATCAGGTCTGCCGCTGCCCGGTTGATTACCCACTGAGTTAATGCAGAAATTAAGGCACTTTTTTCCGCTACCGGAATGAATTTGTCCGGAGGAATAAAACCACCATTGGGCACGGGCCAGCGAATTAAGACTTCGTAACTGGTCGTCACGCCATCACTTGCGCTGACTATCGGCTGGTAATATAACTCCAGTTCCGAATAACGGATCGCGTCAGAGAGCTCAACCATCATATGAAAGCGTTCATAGGATTCGGTACTTAAATCATTGTGATACAGGGTGACCGGAAGCTGTTTTTGTTTCGAATCATACATGGCCAGATCGGCTTGCTTGAGTAACAAGAACACATCATCACTGTTTTGCGGAAAGACTGTCACCCCAACGCTGATGGATGTCCTCATCGGATAACTATTTACCACTATCGGACTGTTGAGTGAATTGTGTAGCGTAGCCACATACTGAGCAATATTTTCAGGGTCGGACTCAAGCAATATGATGGCGAACTCGTCACCGCCAATGCGGAACAGATTAGAGCTGCTGTCACTGACCGATTCTCGTAGTCGTTCCGCGACAGCGCTCAAAAAGTTATCACCGAAATAGTGACCTAATCCGTCATTGATCTGTTTAAAGTTATTCAGGTCAAGCATAAGCAAAGCGAACGGATTCTGAGCTTCTACATACTGAGTAAGTGACTCAAGCAGGCATTTGCGGTTGGCTAATCCGGTCAAATCGTCGTGAAGCGAATTATAGCGCTCTTCATCTGCCATCCTTTTGGTCTTTTTAATACTGTCATGGGATAACTTGGTAACCAATGCAACAAAGATCGCACCGGCAAATAAAATCATAGAGAGGAACAGGTGAACGTAGTCAAC
>JBNKRC010000300.1:0-2438 GCA_050296215.1 Vibrio sp.
AAATTGTCGAATGCAGACGCAAATTTTCAGTTAGAGGATTTCCTGCCGGAACTGGAAAGCTTTGTCGGCGCGATTGATAATCTGGTTTTCGGCTATCAGGTCGTGCTTGAAGATAAGTTATCTCAGCTAAAAATTATCCAGACTGTCACCCTCTCTTTTACCCTGATTCTGATCCTGATTTCGGTGTACTCGATTCATCGTCATATTGCCCGCCCGCTGAAAGAACTCACACGGGTCGCCGAAGCCTCTTCAAACGGAGACTGGAGTCAGCGTTCCAACGTCCGGCAGGCCGACGAACTGGGAATTCTGTCCAAGACCCTTAATAAAGCGAATGCGAGTATTCAGGCAATTCATCATGACCTTGAACAACGAATTAAGGATAAAACCCGGGAACTGAGCCAGAACAATGAAATTCTGACCTTTTTATATCAGGTCGCACAACAGGTGAACGAATCACGCAGCGGTCATTTGGAGTTTCAGGCCGTTCTTGAACAATTAAGTCAGGTCAGTTCCCTGAATAAAGTCGAACTCAGGTTATTTGCCGGTAATGATACAGTGCCTTACCAGCATATCATTGTGGATCACACCGATTCAGAAACTCATCCGCAGCCGCTTCTGTCTCAGGGCTTTATTATTGAACGGAATGAAACCGTTTATGGTGAAGTCCGGGTTTACTTCAGAAATGATCAACCGATTAAACGCTGGCAGACGGATTTAGCCCATTCCCTGGTTGATCAGCTTGCGATGGCGCTGAGTTTAAGTAATCACCTCGATCAGCAAAGACGGATTGCCCTGCTGGATGAGCGCGCCATTATCGCCCGGGAACTGCACGACTCTCTGGCACAGTCGCTCTCCTACTTAAAAATCCAGGTAACCCGGATAGAAAAAGGAATGCAGGAACAACCAGTATCTGACAGCATTTCTGAACCGGTTATGGAACTGAAAGAAGGCCTTATCTCTGCCTATCGTCAGTTACGCGAGTTACTTACCACATTTCGCCTGCAAATTGGTGACGGCGGACTCCAGTCAGCCCTCAGCAACACCATTAAGACACTTTCGGCACAGAGTAATATTGACATTCAGCTTCACTATGACTGCCCGCATATTCCGTTTGAACCAAATGAAGAGATTCATTTGTTACAGATAACAAAAGAGGCCCTGCAAAATGCACTTAAACACTCTCAAGGCTCGCAGGTAATCGTTTCTCTTATCGAACAGGAAAACAAAAGCATCGCTCTGCGGGTAAAAGACAATGGCGTCGGTATCCGGCAGACCAGACAACAGTTAAATCATTACGGAACAGAAATTATGCAGGAGCGTTGCCACTCTTTAAATGGCAAATTAGAAATTTCTTCTCCGCCGGACGGCGGCACAGAGGTCAATTTATGCTTCACACCAAATTACCTCAACAAACTACAATAATATAAGTAATAGCAATTACATTAATCATCAGGACAAATTGATTAGTAGAATTGGTATAAAATGTTTTTTGTCAGCGAATTAATGACTTTCGGGCGTTCATTGGTATCAGACCCGGAACAGAAACTTCAAAGGAGTGAAATGTGAATTCAGATGCAGCCACAATTATGTTGGTGGATGATCACCCTTTATTTCGTAAAGGACTGCAACAGCTAATCGCCGTCGAGGACGACCTGTGCGTTATCGGTGAATATAATAATGGACAGGATGCGATTGAAGGCGCCATTGAACATGATCCCGATTTAATTATTCTTGATTTGAATATGCAGGGAATGGACGGGCTGGAAACAGTACGTCAGATGCGGGAAAAAGGCGTCACATCCAGAGTGGTTATGCTGACGGTATCCGACAGCGAAGAGGACGTATTAACCGCCATGGCAAATGGTGCTGATGGTTATCTGCTAAAAGATATGGAACCGGAAGACATCATCGAAAACATTAAACAAGCGGTTTTAGGCCGACTGGCATTATCGGATCGCTTGACCAAAGTGTTGGCACAATCCTGGAACAACCCCAAAAAATCACCTGAAGAGGATCTTTTAAAATCGTTAACCGGTCGTGAGTTGGAAATATTGTCTCTCATCACGAAAGGTCTGAGTAACAAACTGATCGCCAGAGAACTCAGAATCACCGACTCTACGGTAAAAGTCCATGTAAAACACCTTCTGAAAAAACTGAATCTACGTTCCCGGTTAGAGGCAGCTGTCTGGATGATAGATAAACAATAAGGAGATGACCTATGGATTGCGATTTTAATGCGTCAGCTTTACTCAGCTTTGAACAGGCGCTTGATCAACTGCTCGCTTTAGCTCAACCTGTCGATGAGTCAGAAGCTGTTTCTGTTTACGATATCGACGACCGGGTGCTTGCCCGCGACGTAACCTCCGCGTTTGATGTACCACCCTACGATAATTCTGCGATGGATGGCTATGCCATCAACTATACCGAAGAAGATACTC
>JBNKRC010000301.1:0-2434 GCA_050296215.1 Vibrio sp.
GGGTAAGGATTTTCGCACTTTCCCCCATAAAACGCACACCGGCAACCAACAAGGTTTTGGCCGGATGCTTATTACCAAACTTAGCCATTTCCAGTGAATCGCCGACAAAACCGCCGGTTTCTTCCGCTAATGCCTGGATAATTGGGTCAGTATAGTAATGCGCGATAAGTACGGCATCTTTTTCAACAAGCAGTTCTTTAATTTCGGCAATATACTGTTGCTGTTCTTCTGTTGAAAGTGGAACTGGCTTGGGAGGAAATGGATAACTGGTTTCAATTTGGTCTAAAATATGGCTCATTGCTCTGCTCTACGCAACTTCCGTCAATCCGAGCATTTTACACTCTGTAGGGCGAGAGTCAAAAGCCAATGTCTTATCATGGAGTATGAAAAAATTCTGTCTATAAGTTAAAAGGGCAAAATTTGCCCTTTTTATTACCTGATTAAACTTTCTTTGGCTTCTTTCGCTGAAGCACTGGAAGGATATTCGTCAATGACACTCTGATAATATTGATTTGCTGCGGCGGTATTCTTATTCCGCTTCTCAATATCACCCAGCTTAACTAACGCATCCGCCCGTTTATTTGAATCCTTAAACTCAACGACCGCTTTGAAACTCTGCTTGGCTTCATCATATTGCTTTTTAGCATAATATAACTGACCTAACCAGTAATGGGCATTGGGAGTAAATGAGGAGTCCGGGAACTGCTTGCGGAATTGATTAAAGGCGTCAATTGCGCCGGTATAATCGCGTTTTTTAAGAATCAAATCAACGGCACTCTGATAAGCAGTCTGCTCGTCTACATTCTCGCTATAAGTACCGGTATTCGCTGTAGGAGCTGCGGCAGCCGATGGTGCCGAGGTCTGTCCCTTCAATGAGTTACGCAAATTATCCACTTCAATAAACAGCTCGCGCTGACGCTGCACCGATTGCTCAATATCGTGGGTGTTACGCTCAACCAGGCCGCGCAATTCCTGAATTTCTGAAGCCATCTGGTCTAGTTGCCGCTGCATCTGCAACTGCATCTGATTCCGGCTTTCAATCAAACGCTCCAGACGAGACTGATTAGCATCAGCGCCTACCGCAGAATAAGATGTCGTGTTGGTACCGCTCAAATCAGATACTGGAGCTGGTGCAGCGAATACACCATTCGCCGCACCCGCCAGTAACGTAAGCGTTACAAATCGCTGTAAGTTACTGAACATAAGTATATTTCTCTTTTGATTAATATACTAATACAGCACGACGGTTCTGTGAGTAAGCCGCTTCTGTATGCTCACGAACAAGAGGCTTCTCTTCACCGTAGCTCACGATAGAGATTTGATCTGCCTGTACGCCAAGTGCTTGCAGATATTTAGCTACTGCTTCAGCACGACGTTCGCCTAGCGCAATGTTGTACTCCGGAGTACCTCGTTCATCTGCGTGTCCTTCGATAGTTACTTTTGCTGCCGGGTTGATGCTAAGGTATGTAGCATGAGTTGCCAGCATATCTTCGTAATCAGCTGAGATAGCCGCATTATCAAATGCGAAATAAACAGTCTGTTGCTGAAGTACTTTATCTTTTAACTGCTGTTCTGTCAGTTGTGCGTCATCAGCAATTGTAGATACCATGGTAGTAGTATCAGTAGTCATGGTTTGGTTAGTATCAGAACTGGTACCTGATGCGCTTGCCGCTTCGTCATTTGAACTACAAGCTGTCATCGCTAGTACTGGGATTGCAATCATTAGCCCTTTAAGAACTTTGTTAAGTTGCATCTTGCTTTTCCTTAAATTAATAATCAGTTGTTATAAAAACGGCGACCAGGCAGGAGATCGAACTCGACCATTAGTTTCCGGCAACCTAGCTTTAAAACGCCCATCAATGGAAACCATAGATAAGACATTGGTTTTATTGTAAATGGAACTATAAATAACCATACCACCATTAGGGGCAATACTTGGAGATTCATCAAGCAAAGTCTTTGTCAGAATTTGCACAGTTCCTGTTTCTAAATCTTGTTTTGCAAGGTGAAATCCATTCTGATTCTGATTTCCCATTACAAGATAACGACCATCCGGCGTAATTTGCCCACCAAGATTCTGACTCCCCTGCCATGTTATACGGTGAGTTGCACCTGTGTACAGATCTACTTGATAAATTTGCGGTTTACCGCCACGGTCAGAGGTAAAAATAAGGGATTTTCCATCCGGATTCCAGAAAGGTTCGGTGTTATTTGCCCGCCCCTTGGTAATCTGGCGCAACTCTCTGGTTGCGAGATCCATGGTATAAATCTGTAAACTTCCGGTTTTGGATAACACCAGAGCCAGAGACTTGCCATCCGGGGAAAAACGTGGGGCGCCATTATGGCGAGGAAACGACGATAATTTCTCACGTGTTCCTTTGTAGATATCCATTAAAAAGATTTCAGCACGGCCATTTTCAAACGATACGTAGAC
>JBNKRC010000302.1:0-2406 GCA_050296215.1 Vibrio sp.
TTCGTGATGACGATATTCCTGGTTTGATTATGGATGGTGTTGTCGATCTTGGGTTTGTTGGCGAAAACGTACTGGAAGAAGCTCGCCTGGACCGTGTAGCACTAAAAGAACCAAGCGAATTTGTATCGCTACGCCGTATGGATTTCGGTGGTTGCCGACTATCTATTGCGATTGAGAAAGACGCACAATATAACGGTCCTCAGGATCTTGCGAATAAGCGTATTGCTACGACTTATCCTCAGCTACTTAAAGCATATATGGATAAAGCGGGAATTCCATTCAGCACTTGTATGTTAACCGGTTCGGTAGAAGTTGCTCCTCGTGCAGGTCTGGCAGATGCGATTGCTGACCTTGTTTCTACTGGTGCGACTCTTGAAGCTAACGGTCTGAGAGAAGCGGAAGTTATTTTTGAATCTAAAGCGACATTAATTCAGCGTTGTGGTGAATTTGATGCAGATAAAACGGCATTAATTGAGAAGCTATTGACTCGTATGCACGGTGTTCAACAGGCAAAAGAATCAAAATACATCATGCTTCATGCTCCGGTTGATAAATTGGAAGCCATTACCGGTCTGCTACCTGGCGCAGAAGATCCAACAGTACTGCCTCTTTCTCACGATAAATCTCGTGTTGCTGTTCACCTGGTAAGTTCAGAAAATCTGTTCTGGGAAACAATGGAACAGTTAAAAGCATTCGGCGCAAGTTCAATTCTCGTACTTCCAATCGAGAAAATGATGGAGTAATCACTATGAGAACCGTAGTTTGGCAATCATTAAGTAATGAACAGCAGGATTCTGTATTAGAGCGTCCTGCGATCACGGAAGGCGCAAACATTACTGCAGCAGTATCAGATGTTATAGCCAAGGTGCGCTCAGAGGGCGATGCAGCGTTGCTCGAACTGACTGAACGTTTTGATAAAGTCCGCCCGGATTCGATTCGTGTTTCTTCTGAAGAGATCGAAGCTGCTTCTGCCCGCTTGTCAGAGGAAATGAAAGTTGCGCTGGAACAGGCTTATGAGAATATAGCGAAGTTCCATAATGCTCAGATTCACCAACCGGTAAAAGTCGAGACCATGCCTGGTGTCGTGTGTGAGCTGGTGACTCGTCCGATCAACAAAGTGGGTCTGTATATCCCGGGTGGCAGTGCTCCACTGCCATCAACCGTACTGATGCTGGGTGTTCCGGCTCAAATTGCCGGTTGCAAAAAGGTCGTATTGTGTTCACCTCCGCCGATTGCTGATGAGATTCTTTACGTCGCGAAGTTGTGTCGAATCAATGAAGTATATAATGTCGGTGGTGGTCAGGCGATTGCTGCAATGGCTTATGGAACCGAAACCGTCGCCAAAGTGGACAAAATCTTTGGTCCTGGTAATGCTTATGTGACTGAAGCTAAACGTCAGGTCAGTAATGACTTCAGAGGGGCGGCTATTGATATGCCTGCCGGCCCGTCTGAAGTGCTGGTAATTGCTGATGAAACTGCTGATGCTGACTTTATTGCTTCTGATTTATTAAGTCAGGCAGAACATGGTCCGGATTCACAAGTTGTTTTGGTTACACCATCTCCGGTAATTGCTGATCAGGTGACGGATGCAGTTCAGGCGCAGTTAAAAGAGCTGTCTCGCGCAGCGATTGCAGAAAAAGCATTAGCATCCAGTTTGATTATTATTGCTGAGTCTTTAGATCAGGCGGTAGAAATTTCTAACTACTACGGTCCGGAACATTTGATTGTTCAGACGGAAGATCCTCGTTCACTTTTACCATCTTTAGATAACGCCGGTTCTATTTTCCTTGGTGACTGGTCACCAGAATCTGCGGGTGACTATGCGTCGGGTACTAACCACGTATTGCCGACTTACGGTTATACACGCACCTATTCGAGTTTAGGTCTTGCTGATTTTAGCAAACGTATGACAGTGCAGGAGTTGAGTGCTGACGGCTTAAGCTTACTTGCACCAACGGTAGTCACTATGGCTGAAGCGGAAGGTCTGGATGCACACAAACGCGCCGTAACCATTCGTGTTGAAAAATTACAGAAGGCGAATTAATCATGGAAAAGCTAGCGCGTAAAAATGTTCAGGCTTTGACTCCTTACCTTTCGGCTCGTCGTATCGGCGGGAGCGGTGATGTGTGGCTAAATGCCAATGAATCACCGTTTGATAATGAGTACAAAACGAATTTTACACGTCTTAATCGTTACAGTGAATGTCAACCGCCAGAGCTGATTCAAGCTTATGCAACGTATGCAGGTGTAAAGGCTGAGCAAGTGTTAACGTCACGTGGAGCCGATGAGGGGATTGAACTTCTTATCCGCGCTTTTTGTGAACCAAATGAAGATGCGATTCTGTTTTGTCCGCCCACTTACGGCATGTATGCAATCAGTGCTGAGACCATTGGTGTAGAACGTAAA
>JBNKRC010000303.1:0-2357 GCA_050296215.1 Vibrio sp.
AATGTTTAAACGAGTGACAGCTCCGCCTAACACCATTGTTTTTACCCGGCTTGCAGCAAGCTCAGCGATATTGCGCACAATAATTGTCCCAAGTGACATACCAACAAAATGCGCACTGCCAATTCCCAGATAATCGAGAACAGCCAGTACATCCTGTGTGACTGAACTGAAGGTATATCGCTTATCCAGCCAGTCTCTGATCAATTTACTTGAACGACCATGGCCCCTCAGATCGATCAGTACCAAATTAAAGTGCTCTCTGTATTCTTTTACCTGTTTAAACCAAATAGATGAGCTACCGCCGGCCCCATGAATAAATACCACCCATTCATGACTATCCGGATGTGAATAAACTTTATGGAAAAGTATCGAATTTGGCATACTAATTGACGTTAATTAGTTAATTTATGGCGAGACTACCAAAAAAGACGCCTTGGCGCCTTTTATTGATAATCAATATAATATACCTGTCATCTAAGCATGAAGGCTCATCAGCAGGTCACCAGAGGACGCTTCTGACAACATGCACTCTGATACATCTTTACATAGCCAAGCGCAGACTCCTCCCATGAAAAGTTCTGATGCATAGCCCGTTGTTGAATGTTCAGAAAGGATCCGGGAGACTGAAGGTAAAACAGCAATGCCCGCTGGACACAAATTAGTAGCGCTTCCGCCGTAGGATCCGTAAATGTAAAGCCTGTCGCACGTTGTGGGTTCTTATCAATATCGAATACAGTATCCTTCAGCCCGCCAACTTCACGAACAATAGGCAGCGAACCATAAGCCATACTGTAGATTTGATTTAAACCACATGCTTCAAATTCGGACGGCATAACAAAGAAATCCGAAGCCGCTTCGATCAGATGAGCATATTGTTCGCTGTAGGCATCTATAAATACAAACTTCTCCGGATAAGCCACTGCAAGTTGATGTAACTGCATCGCGATTTCAGGCTCACCTGTACCCACTACGACAAACTGGACATCATTGAGCAAAATATCTGGCATTATTGGTAGCAGACAGGCAAAGCCTTTCTGATGACTCAAACGACACACCATGCCAAAAACGGGTACATCTCGTTGCGGAAGGCCCATTTTTTGCTGCAATAATTTTCGGCATTCCGCTTTACCATGTTGAACAGATTCAGCATCATAGTTCACTGGTAAATAGCGATCCGTCCGGGGATTCCACTCGGAATAATCACATCCGTTAAGGATCCCATACAAATCCTCTGCCCGGTGGACAAAGTCATCTACCAGGCCATGAGCGCCTAACGGTGTTAATAGCTCTGCAGCATAATTGGGACTTACCGCATTAATTTTATCCGCATAAGCAATACCGGCCCGCAATGTACTTATATATCCCTTTCCATACTGCAAATGGGCCATTTCAGAAACATGAAGCTCAGGAATGATATCAAGTTCATCAGAAGAGAAAATTCCTTTAAAGAGCGTATTATGTATGGTTAGTACACTTTTAACCCCCTTAAAAAAGGGCTCATCTTTATAACGTGTTTTAAGTAAGAACGGAATAAGTCCTGTATGCCAGTCATTAACGTGAATTAGCTGAGGCGTGATATTTAATTTTGGAAGAACGTCCAGACATGCGGCACAGAAGAAACCGAAACGCTCTCCATTATCGGCATACGCACGATTATGCTCGGCATAAAGCTCCGGTCGGTCAAAATAACGGTCACAGTCAATATAGTAAACTTCAACGCCATCTGATGATGAGCAACGAACTTGGTAGGGAGTATGAGGCCAGTGAGATAATTGGGTATCAAGGACGATTTTACATTCATTGCGTCCTGGTGCATTACGATATCCGGGAATAGCTATCCTGATTTTATGGCCCAGATCCATCAGGGCTTTAGGCAGAGCCTTGGCCACATCGGCCAAGCCTCCACTTTTTATAATTCCTTGTACTTCCGAAACAGTGTACCAGATATCCAGCTGTTTCAGATCAGAACCCAACTTTCGTCCCTTTCGAGATAACAACGATACCATCATCCGAAACATGGAAACGTTTACGATCCAGCTCTAAATCTTCACCGATAACCGTTCCCGGGGCAATCTCAACATTTTTATCAATGATAGCTCGCTTGATCGTACATCCCGCGCCGATTTTCACATCACCAATAATAACGGTTTCACTAACCAATGAACCCGCACCAATGTTACTTCGGTAACCAAGTACAGATTTGTATATCTGAGCACCCTGCACATAACTACCACCAGCAACCAGACTATCCACTATTTTCACTTTACGATGCTCAGCATCGATAAAGGTAGCAGGTGGCAATGGTGGGTAATAAGTGTGTAGCGGCCAGCTACGGTTATACAATGAGAACTGCGGAT
>JBNKRC010000304.1:0-2343 GCA_050296215.1 Vibrio sp.
TCAGACTCTGTTGCAGATAGAGCCTGAATTGTTCAAAACCGGCTTCCATACCATCTCTCTGCTGAAAATCGTGACACATTTTGTGCACGTAAGTATCCAGCAGACGAGTTAATCGTTGTTCTAATTCTTCTTCCAGAATGACAATCGGTGCGATCTGCATCGCATTGAAGAAAGGCAGCGGCAGGCTGTTGCGGCCAATCATGCGGCTTTCATCTTCCAGTAGCAGACATCCCGGGCTTCTTTTCTGGTGATGAAGCAGTTCAATTGCCAACGCATTCTCAAAATTAATCTGCGTTTGCTGCGGCGTAATTTCTTTTCCGAAACTGGATCCGCGATGGTTGGCAAGCCCTTCCAGATCCACGGATTCACATGGTCTGGTATACAGAAAATCAGTTTTCCCTGATCCGGTAATACCGCTGAGAATCAACATCTGACCGGCCAGCGCAGGATCTTCCAGCGTCTGAATTAAAAACTGACGCATGGCTTTGTAGCCGCCTTCGATATAAGGAATGTCTAAACCGGCCTCGTTAATCCATTGCTGACTGATTTGTGAACGTAATCCTCCCCGGAAGCAATATAAGTAAGCATCCGGGTTTTGCTGAATGAATTCCGCCCAGGCATTGATCCGGGCTGCACGGCTGTAACCGGAAACCAACTGGTGTCCCAGTCTCTGCGCCGCTTCAGAACCTTCATTTTTATAGCATGTGCCGACTTTCTCCCGTTCGCCGTCTTCCATTAAGGGCAGGTTGACACTGGCCGGAAATGCCCCTTTATTAAATTCAACCGGAGCGCGGACATCAATCATCGGACGGGAGGAGGTCAACAGTTCGGTGAAGGCAGAAGCCGGGATGGTCCTGGTACTCATGGTTGCAGTTCTACCCATCGGTTGTCATTCTGATAAGCGGAGAGTTCGCCAATACAGTAAGCCTGTACATCGTGTTGTAACAGCAATTCAGTTAAGGCTGATTCCTGATCCGGTGAGACGGCAATCATCAGGCCGCCACTGGTCTGAGGGTCACAGATTAGTGCTTTCTGTTCTTCGGTCAGTTCGGGCAGATCGACACCATAACTGGCAAAGTTCCGGTGTGTTCCGCCGGGAATACAGCCCTGCCTAAGGTAATCTGCTACTTTAGGCAGTAACGGCAGCGCGCCGGTGGAAATGGCCGCAGATAGTTTTGAGCCCTGACACATCTCAAGTAAGTGACCGGCCAGACCAAATCCGGTAACGTCAGTCATGGCGTGAACACCATCCAGTTTCGCCACATGCGCCCCGATTTTATTGAGCCGGCACATGGCTTCGGGGGCAATGTGGCTATCATCGTCATGCAGTTTTTTCTGCTTTTGAGCGGTGGTGAGAATACCGATACCCAATGGCTTGGTCAGATAAAGTTTATCTCCTGCCTGAGCCGTATCATTCTGTTTGATGTGTGCCAAATCGACCTTACCGGTGACCGCCAGGCCGAAGATGGGTTCAGGGGCATCAATACTGTGACCACCCGCGAGCATGATTCCGGCATCGGCACAGGCCTGACGGCCTCCGTCAACGACTTGTTGTGCAATTTCTGCCGACAGTTTACTGACCGGCCAGCCGAGAACCGCAATTGCCATGATCGGCGTTCCACCCATGGCGTAAATATCACTGATCGCATTTGTTGCCGCGATCTGACCAAAGGTAAAAGGGTCATCAACGATAGGCATAAAAAAGTCTGTTGTACTGATGATACCGGTGTTGTCATCCAGTTTATAGACGGCGGCATCGTCACGGCTCTGGTTGCCGACAAGAAGGTTAGGGTCGGTGAACTGAGGAAGCTGAGATGAAAGAATCGTGGTAAGCACTTCTGGCGAAATTTTGCAGCCACAGCCTGCTCCGTGGCTGTATTCGGTCAGTTTAATCGAATTATTGGACATGGGTATGCCTTACTTTGGGAGTGCATTTTTTAACAGAATGATCATAGACATTGATTCTAGAACCAAATCTGTAGCGGTCAACTAAAATCAGAGACTGCTTGAAGTTAACCGCCTTTCAGTAAATCAAGTACCTACTGATGATCGGTTATTATTTATTCATAGATTGGACCTTAGATGGGGTTTATGAAAAGCTCGCCGCTTAAGGTCCAATCTATGAGCCAGCTTTAGAAAGGTGGCCCGCCATTGGAAAGCCCATTACACCCAAACCGATAAACGCGACATTTTTTGATTCCATTACTTTTTCCTCAGTCTTTTCCAATAGGTCGGAATTCTTGGTAAGCCAGGATGAAATGATTGATATATGTCAATGTAAGAATCAATCGCAAGAGAACTTTTGAGATGGCGTATAACCGTTAAATGGTGCCTGACGCAGGT
>JBNKRC010000305.1:0-2324 GCA_050296215.1 Vibrio sp.
CCTATCGCTACAACCAGTAAAATCATGACCTGAAACATCAGCCACGACGTCAACCACCTGCGGCTGGCCCCCAGGCTTTTCAGCATCGCAATACTTTGTTTTCTGGATAACACATAGTGATGACAGGTCAGGAACTGGGTAGCGCTCGCCATCAGAATAGCAATAATCACAACCAGCGAAAGGTATTGCTCGGTCCTGTTGAATATCTCCGTCGTGCGGCTGGAACTGTCGGTATCGCGCCATGCATCTCCCGGAGCAAGCGTCACCGCTTGTTTAACCAGTTTCAGCTGTTGTGGTGAGCCATTGATAAACAGGCGATACTGAATCCGGCTACCCAGCTGCACCGCTCCGGTCTTACCAATATCACTGGTATGGACAAACACCGTCGGCATCTGCCGGAACGGGTTAAAACTCAGGCCGGGCTCCTCTTCAATTTTTCCGGAGACTTTCGTCTCCCAGTCACCAACGACGACATCATCACCCACGACCGTGTTCATTGAAGATAACAGTTCGGGATCCAGCCACACCTGCCCCGGTTCAACTGACTGACTTATCAGACCGTTACGCGATAAACGTAATGTTCCGCGCAACGGAAAAATATCATCTACCGCTTTAACCGTGACCAGTTTCATCTCATCTCCGACAAACATCATGGTTGAAAAACGGGTCATGAGTGTATGAGTCAGTTTCTGCTGTTCAACCGCCGCCATCAGCTTATCGGAGATCGGGTGAGGTGAAATAAACACCGTATCGGCCATCAGGGCCTCTTTGCCCTGTTTAACCACTACCTGTTCCATCCTGCTGGCTAACGAACTTAAGGCAAACACACTCGCTACAACCAGAATCATGGCAAATAGCACCGGCCATAAGTCACTCTGACGAATCTCCTTACGGCTCCAGCGGAATAGTGCCAGAGTTAACGACAGTTTCATTTAACTGACCTCCGATAATATGCCGGCTTCCATTTTAAAACGCCGGTCACAGCGGGCAGCCAGAGACAGATCGTGGGTTACCAATACCAGAGTTGTCCCGTAAGTCCGGTTCAGCGAAAACAACAACTCAATGATTTTTCCGGCGGTCGAACTGTCGAGATTACCGGTCGGCTCATCAGCAAACAGAATGTCAGGATTAAGCATAAAGGCACGGGCGATGGCAACGCGCTGTTGCTCACCACCGGAAAGTTGCCCGGGACGATGATGCATTCGCTGCTCCAGCCCGACCTGGCGTAATAGCTGTTTTGCTCTGTCAATATCTTCTTTATCTCCACGTATCAAGGCGGGTAAGGTGACATTTTCCAGCGCAGATAAAGTCGGAATTAACAGAAAACTCTGAAAAACAAATCCGACATACTGACTACGCAGTTTTGCGCGTTGATCATCATCTAATGACACCAGCGATTGCCCCATCAGAATGACGTCACCTTCCGAAGGCACATCTAATCCGGAAATCAGCGTCATTAAAGTTGATTTCCCGGCTCCGGAAGTGCCGAAAATAGCCACACTCTGGCCTTCCTCCACCTCAAAATTTGCTTCAGAAATGATTGTTAATTGATCTTCGTTAGTAGAGACTATTTTCTTTACTGACTTTACTGAGATAATTGGAGCATTCATGATCCGACTGGTTTCCTTTATGTCTTTATTAATATTATCTGCTCACGCCCATAGCACATCATTACTCATCCTTGGTGACAGCCTGAGTGCCGGCTATCAGATGGCATTTGACAAAGCGTGGCCGACACTACTGGTAAAAGAACTCGATAAAAGCGGCACTCCGGTGTCCGTCATTAACGGCAGCGTTTCCGGTGATACGACTGCCAACGGCCTTAACCGCTTACCCGCCCTGCTGGAGAATCATCAGCCTGAATATGTCCTGATCGAACTCGGTGCCAACGATGGCTTGCAAGGATTCAATCCCTCAATTCCGAAAAAAAATCTGCAACAAATCATTGAGCAGGTGAAGGCCTCCGGAGCGGTACCGATTCTGATGAAGATGCGCATCCCTACAAATTACGGCACCCGCTACACTAATGCAATCAGCGACATCTACCCTGAACTGGCCCGGGATAATCAAATCGATTTGGTGCCTTTCTTTCTTGAACACGTGATCACCAAATCCGAATGGATGAGGCAAGACGGCATCCACCCGAATGAACTCGCACAACCCTGGATTGCTCAGTTTATGGCACAACAGCTTTCTCCGTTAATTAAACACCAGTAACGGAAACAAAAAGTATTCAACGGTCAAATCCAAGCCATACAACAAAACAATTAATGCCCCAGCTCAATTAAACCGGCCCCTACTTACGATAATCTGAATAAAAACTA
>JBNKRC010000306.1:0-2323 GCA_050296215.1 Vibrio sp.
GCAGGCGGTAGGGCTCAGTCTTTCAGGATTGCTGACGTTCGGTGGTGTTGGTGGTCTGATCGTCGGTTTAGCAGCAAAAGATTTGCTGTCGAACTTCTTTGGCGGGCTGATGATCTATTTTGATCGCCCGTTCAAAGTCGGCGACTGGATTCGCTCACCCGATCGGGCCATCGAGGGAACCGTCGAACGTATCGGCTGGCGTATGACCATCATCCGCACATTTGATAAGCGGCCACTGTATGTACCTAACTCTGTTTTCAGCAGCATAGTGGTGGAGAACCCGTCCCGGATGCAGAACCGCCGCATCTACGAAACCATCGGTATCCGCTATGATGACGGGGATAAAATGACGCAGGTAGTTGCTGATGTAAAAGCAATGCTAGAGCAGCATCCGGATATTGATACCAACCAGACCCTGATTGTGAATTTCAATGCGTTTGGTCCGTCTTCGCTAAACTTCTTTATCTATACGTTTACCAAGACAGTAAACTGGATTCGTTTTCATGAAGTGAAACAGGATGTACTGCTTCAGGTTATGCAGATTATCCACCACCATGGTGCCGATATCGCCTACCCGACTCAGACCATCAAACTGGACAGCCCGACCACTGCTCCGGAGCTTACCGGGATACCGGTACAGTAACAGGCATTGTTGTAAAAAAGACTAATCAACGATTAGTCTCAGATTGCTGACTAACCCCACTTTTTTCGGTGGGGTTTTATTTTTGTAGCGGCCGAAGGCCGCGATCGCGATATTTTTTCTATATAGCTTGTTCGAACTTATAGACCTTTCTTAGGTTAATAAACGCAAGAATTTGGCTTATTTCAGCCCATTTTAGCCCCATTTTTTGCAGATAACTCACCACCAGAGCTATCTTCTTGATGTTTTGCGCTGCGGCAGCAAGCCAACATTGCATCTGGACTTTCGCTAAGCCTCTGAACCTAGCATATCGATGACCATGGTGCTGTTTTGCATCGGCAAAGCTACGCTCTACCGTTTCACTTCTCCGTCGATACGTTTTTCGACCATACGGCGATAACCTCATCTGGTTTGCCCGCTCAACAGCGTCGCTATAGATGTGCCGAGTAACCACTTTCTTCATGTTTTGGCTTTGCGTGCAGTCATCTCTTACTGGACAGAACGCGCATTGCTTCGGCTCTGAGTGATACTCTCGATACCCTGACCTTGATGTTGTTTTGTAGATAAGTTCTTGTCCTTCTGGACAACGATAGGTATCGCTTTCTTTCTGGTATTTAAAGTGCTTCTTCTTGAAGGTGTTTTTTGTTCGAGAGGGGCGACGGTAACCAAAGACTCCAAGGATATTTCGCCGTTCCAGTGACTCCGCAACGGACGCGGTGAAGTAGCCTGCATCGAGGCCTACCGCAATCGGGTTTAAGTTAAATTGAGCAAGGGTATAGTCAAGGCGCTGGATATAAGGTTGTGAGTCATTGACGTTACCAGGGGTGGCATAGGTATCCAGGATGATACCGTGCTTACCATCAACAGTTCGATGGTCAAGATAGAAGAAGCCTTGCGGTTTGTTATCCCGAGTCATAAAACCACTTTCCGGGTCAGTGGTGCTCACTTTGGTGTTTTTTACTTTTGGCTCTGAACTGGATGCTTTCAGCGGCCGCTTTCCCTCAGTTTCACGGTCTGAGGCGATATCTTCATTTAACATATCAAGGTAAGCACTAGTGCGAACGGTTTGCTGCTCATTAGCATACTTATTCTTGTTGGCGTTAGCTTTTAAGTGTGTGCTATCGGTAAACAACTCCTGGCCAGCGACCAACCCCTTATCCATGGCCTGAAGAACAATGTTCGTAAAAATCCGCTCAAAGATATCGGTACCGTTAAAACGACGAATACGGTTCTGGCTCAGTGTGGACGCGTGGATCACTTTCTCTGTGAGTGACATACGTAGGAACCAACGATAAGCCACGTTGACCTCAATTTCTTTGACTAACTGGCGCTCGCTTTTTATGCCGAAGAGATAACCCAGAAGAATAATTTTGAATAGGCGAACCGGGTCGACCGGCGGGCGACCGTTATCTTTGCAATAGAGATGAGCGACTTCATCTCGGATGAAATCAAAGTCGATGGCTTTATCGATTTTACGAACGAGATGGTTTTGAGGAACTAACTGTTCCATTGTTACCATTTCCAGTTCGTATTGTTGGGGAGTAGGTTCTTGAAGCATGTCGGGATATCCATATTTCCTATATCCCTATTAGATCAAAGGTCTAGCTCGAAAGCCAGACCTTTGTCATCAATCTGAAAAATGCCGGCTTCTGCCGGCATTTTTATAGAATACATATAACTTTA
>JBNKRC010000307.1:0-2275 GCA_050296215.1 Vibrio sp.
AAGTCGACAACGACTCAAAATCTGGTTGCCGCATTAGCGGAAGCTGGCAAAAAAGTAATGATTATCGGTTGTGATCCTAAAGCGGATTCAACACGCCTTATTCTTCACTCAAAAGCACAAAATACCATTATGGAAATGGCGGCTGAAGCTGGTTCCGTTGAAGATCTGGAATTAGAAGATGTACTGAAAACAGGATATGGCGATGTACGTTGTGTTGAGTCCGGTGGTCCGGAACCTGGTGTTGGCTGCGCAGGACGTGGTGTCATTACGGCGATTAACTTTCTGGAAGAAGAAGGTGCATATTCCGATGATCTGGACTTCGTTTTTTATGATGTTTTGGGTGACGTTGTGTGTGGCGGATTCGCGATGCCGATTCGTGAAAATAAAGCGCAGGAAATTTATATCGTGGTGTCCGGTGAAATGATGGCAATGTATGCAGCAAACAATATCGCAAAAGGTATTTGTAAATACGCTAAAACAGGTAGTGTGCGTCTTGCCGGTCTAATTTGTAATTCTCGTAAAACCGATCGTGAAGATGAACTGATTATGGCATTAGCGGCAAAAATCGGTACTCAGATGATTCATTTTGTTCCCCGCGATAATATCGTACAGCGCGCAGAAATTCGTCGTATGACGGTAATTGAATATGATCCTAACTGTAACCAGGCAGATGAATACCGGACTTTGGCTCAGAAGGTTATCAATAACCAGTTGTTTGTTATTCCTAATCCGGCTTCTATGGATGAACTGGAAGAGTTATTGATGGAGTTCGGGATTATGGATGTTGAAGATGAATCTATTGTTGGTAAAACAGCGGCAGAGGAAGCAGGAGCCTAAAGTTTTTGCCTAAATCACTTTTACTCCCTCCATATGTTTGTGTGATTTAGGTAACCCTCAGGGTCTGGTAATTTATCAGACCCTTTTTTCATTAAATTACGCCAGCTTAGTCGAAGTGTTGCTATAGTATTCCAGAGCTTCAATCTTTTCCGAATATGACGGTTGGTGAAAATGTCATCTGGTAGCATGTCCGATGCCTATACCGCCAACCCGCAGAAAGAAGAACTGAATAGTTTCCTGTCAGCAGTTAATACCAAATGGGAAACCTCGTTGATCTAAATGGATATGGTTCCACAAACCGCTCAAGACATCCTTGTCTGTTTGTTCCACCACATCCATTAAGATGATCAAAAACTTTATTAGGATGATATAAGTCGGTAAACGATTAGTCGAGAGAACTAATGACAAACAGAAATTCATTAAGTGCCCGTATCACAGCGCATTATTCATCACTCAGTGATGGTAATCGCAGGATTGCGGACTTCCTTCAGGTGAATCCTGAAAAAATACTGATGTTGTCCACCAGTGAAATAGCGGAAGCATGCCAGGTATCCAAAACCAGTGTCAGCCGTTTTATTCGCAAGCTGGGGTACGACGATCACGTGGCATTGAGAAACGAAATGATGTCTGAGCGTGATAAGGGCAATCCGGTGATTACCAATGAATTGCACGACAGCAGTTTTAATCGGGATGTGCTTGCCCTGGAGAAGTTATGTTCGCAGATAGCGGCAGGCGATACAGATAAAATTATTGAAAAGCTGGCAACGGCAAAACGCATAAAGATTATCGGATATCGCAACAGTTATCCGTTAGCGATGCATTTTCGTCAGCAGCTTGCTCAATGCCGCGGTAACGTGGAGCTGTTACCTTTGCCTGGGCAAACAATCGGTGAAGATTTATGTGCCATTGATGAAGATGACTTTGTCATTTTATTGGGAATTCGCCGCAGAGTCGCTAACTTCAGTCAGATAGTGAAATTTCTCAAGCCTTATGATTGTATGTTAATCACTGATCAGTCAGGTCAAAAATACGCTTCTGATATTAACAACGTGTTTGTTTGTTATATGAATAACGAATTACCACTTGATAGCTATGCTGTTCCCATGAGTCTGATCTCGTACTTTGTCAATCAGACCTTCTTCCTGTTAAAAGAGCGGGCATCCAGTGTCAGTCAGACAATAAGTTCAAATTACCATCAACTGGGTGAGCTGGAATAAAGACGGCCATTATATCTTTTGCAACCTGATCGCCGGTTCTTACTCCGGCATCATAGCGTTCGCTCACCACATCGGTTAAGCGTACTTCTACTAGATCAAACAGGCTTGATCAGCCTGTGATCAGCGATTAACCAGCAAACAGTCTCTGGAAGTCAATTTCTTCGTTCTTTTTGCTCTCAATATTGAGAGATAATTTGATCTGCTGCAGGTGATGTTTCATC
>JBNKRC010000308.1:0-2246 GCA_050296215.1 Vibrio sp.
GGCATCAATGGGGAGGGTTCGGTGTTGATATCCCATAATCTCATCAACATCACCCTCGACGGTTTCAGTCCAAGCCGTGATTTCAAAACAATCCGGTAAACTCTGTTGTTCTACAACTAAAGAGTGATAGCGAGTCACCGTCAACGGATGATTTAAACCATGAAAGAGTCCCTGACCACTGTGACAGATCGGTGAGACTTTCCCATGCATCACTTGCTTGGCACGGACAATCTTTGCTCCAAAAGCCTGTGCAATCGCCTGATGGCCGAGACAGACACCAAGTAAAGGAAGCTGCCCCGCAAAATGTTTGACGACATCGAGCGAAATCCCGGCCTCATTCGGGGTACATGGCCCCGGAGAAATCACCAGATGGGAAGGATTGAGAGACATAATTCCGGCAATATCAATCTGGTCATTACGAACCACGTTGACCTCTGTCCCCAGTTCACAGAAATACTGATACAGGTTGTAAGTAAACGAGTCATAATTATCAATAATGAGTAACATGAAGATCCTACGCCGCACGACTGCCGAAATTAGGTCGCTATTGTGCAGGATAGAAGCAAGAAATCAAGAATCGTCAGACAAATGAAGAAGAAGTAACCGCACCGGCGACTTCCCCTTTGAGACTGAGGTGGAAGTACACAAAGTTTTATCCGTGTGTTCACACTATAAGCAACAGGCAGAGAGAATACATCATGGCGTATTCAACTTACCCCCAGACTTGTTTGGCAACCTCTTTCACAAAAGCAATCTTCTGCCATTGCTGTGCATCGGTCAGCTCATTCCCTTCTTCGGTTGAAGCAAAACCACACTGAGTGCTCAGACAAAGATTTTCTAACGGTACATACTGCGCGGCCTCATGAATGCGGGCAATCACTTCCTGTTTGTTTTCTAATGCACCGATTTTTGAAGAGACGAGACCGAGCACAACCTGTTTATCTTGTGGCACCTTGGCTAACGGTGAAAAGTCACCAGAGCGATCGGTATCAAACTCCAGATAAAATGCAGAGACATTTTCTTTGGCAAACAAGACATCAGCAATCGGTCCATACCCACCGGATGCAGCCCAAGTCGAACGATAATTACCACGGCAAACATGTGTCGTCAGGATCAGATCGGCGGGTGCATTGGCGATTGAACGGTTATTGACCAGCAACAACTTCTCCGTCAGTGAAGCAATATTTTGGCTATGGTCAAATTCATGAGAGTCACCACAGCCGCAAGTTGCTTCTATCGGGGTAGACGCTTTTGTTGCAATTTTAGGATCGGTTAACATCCCCCATGTACAGTCATCAATCTGTAAATTACGACAACCCAGTGCATACAATTCCTCGATGAACGTTTGATAAGTCTGCACAATAGCATCGAGTAAATCAGTTTCATTCGGATATATGGCTTGTGTCTGTTCCAAGTTACATGGACGCTGTAGCTCTTTCAGAAACTGAGCAGGTGCCGGAACCGTCAGACGAGGCACAATCCCCGCTTCGGCAAATTGCATCAGAAACTGGAAATGCGCAAGGAAGGGGTGGTTCTCACCGCTGATTTTTCCGCTCAAACGGATACTCTCCGGACGTGTTTCCATCTGAGAGAACAGATAGCCTTGCTCAATTTCAGATTTTTCGACGCCATTGATGCCCCACATAAAATCCAGATGCCACCAGCTTCGACGAAATTCTCCATCCGTAATAACTTGTAAGCCGGCCGCTTTCTGATGATCAACAAGTTCAGTAATGGCTTGATCTTCAATATCCGTCAGTTGTTGCTGAGTCAATTGACCTTCTGCAAACTGCCGGCGAGCTTGATGAAGATAGGCGGGACGCAGATAGCTGCCGACCACATCGGCACGAAACGGGGGAACAGATAAAGACATGATATTTTCTCAGGTTGTTATTGAATTATATTCATATCCTACTCGCTTCTACACATGAAAGAAGTGATATTTATTCAAATCAAGCATGAGAAAAATTCATGTTATTCACTGAAGATTGGGTAAAAGATGAATCAATTTTCTATGGCTCCCTGAATCACTATCAACCAGATAGAACGAACCTGAGTATGGTGAGTCAATGAGTATAGTCGGTACTCATTATGAAAATAAATTCATATTTTTTGGCATGCATTATCATTCAGAACTATATTTCTCATTGATGTATTCACACACATTCATAATGTAAGGAAACTTGTCATGAAATCGCCACTTATTCCATCCATTGCGCTACTTTGCTCTATTGGTTTTACCGGTA
>JBNKRC010000309.1:0-2237 GCA_050296215.1 Vibrio sp.
GTGTAACTTTTTACAGTCACTGGCCACCCTGTTTAATAGATTTTCTTAACCAGTGAATATGATGCCGGAATCCTAGTTTTTGGTATAGATTCATTGCCTTCTGATTAAAATCCCAGACTTCAACAAATATTTGTGTAACACCATAATCATACAGCTCGGTAAAACTACGATCTAACAGCCGCTTGCCAATTCCCTGACCACGAAACTCAGGATTCACATAGAATTCATCGATACTACCCATCATTACCGGTTTACTGACACTAGAAATAAGCTCACAAAAATGGCCGGTAATAAAACCGACCACCTGCTTACCGATAACGGCTACGAAAATGATGGCATCCGGAGCATCAAGATAATCGGAAATGTGCTTTTCTTCCAAAATCTCTTTTGCCGGTTTAAAGTCTTCAGGTACTGCCTGATGATGCTCATCGTGCAACTGATACATTAATTTATTTAATACCTTCAGATCATCTGCGGATGCTCTGCGGATAATACAAGGATCCATTAACTTATCTTACTTTTTGATAAAAAAGGTAATATACCTCTCCCCAGTAAGAACGTCTAATTATTACCTTTTATCATTCTGATCTCTGACAACGCCCTTTCCAAATTATCATTAGCTAATTTGTAATAGGTCGGGCTCTCATCTATCGCTTGTTGCAAATAAGGCACTGCCTGTTCAGGTTTACCCTGAAGAATCAGAAAATAGCCGATATTATTTAATGCTTCGGGGGCTTTCATATGCGTTTTGAAGGTGCTCAACGCTTTCTGAATCCTGTTCTCGGCTAAATAGATTAATGCCAGATTATTTTTTGCTTTGGTATTATTGCTTGACTCTTTTAACACCGCCAGCGTAGTTTGCTCCGCTTTTTCGTAATCACCACTCATGTAATAGGAATACCCCATATTGAGAAGGGTTTGAGCATCGTCAGGCTCGATCATCAGCGCTTTATTATAAAACGCCTGAGCCAGTGTATGACTGGCATCAATATCATAAAGAATACCCAGGCCGACGTAAGCAAGTTTTGGCGACATAGCGTCGACACCCAGCGAATCAACCAATGCCGGAGACAAAGGCTCTCTCATTACCATTATATTGGTTCTGAGGCGTAACTGATCAGCGTTAATTGCGCGTAAAAAATAGCTTTCGCCCTGAACAACATCCCCTTTTTTGCTAAAGTTTGAACCCAGTTGCTCAAGAACCTGGATATTATTCGGATTAAATTCCAGTGCCTTTAAATAAGCTCTTTCAGCAAGGACCAGATTGTCTCTTGATTGATGAATCCGGCCAATGGTATATAAGGTGCGATCTTTATATTCTCCGTTCGGTAACACCAACGATCGAATATATTCATACAAAGCCAAATCAAGATTATTCTCACCTAACGCCTTATCTCCGCGTTCAATCGCTTCCTTCTCGGTTTTCGGCGCACTGGACTGATCAAAATTTTCTACTGACTGACCGTCATATAACTCTTTGTCAAACGACAGCTGAGGATCTTTTGCTGCACAGCCTATGAGTACAACACTAAGTAAAAATACAACGTACCTTTGAACACTCATACTGCACTCCTATCATGAACTTAACATATCGAGAATGGTTAATATTGATGGGCCTACCGCTACGATAAAGAAACAAGGCCAGATAAATAGCAGCAGAGGAAATATCATTTTTGTCGGAATTTTCGCCGCAATTTCTTCAATCGCTTGTGTACGTTTATCCCGGTAATCTTCGGTATATTCACGAAGTGTCTGAGAAAGGCTACCGCCAATTTTTGCGGCATGCGCCAGCATTTTAACAAGACCGGTGATTTCCTCGACACCGGTACGACGGACTAAGTCTTCAAATGCAGTCTGAAGTTCAACCCCTGCGTTTACTTTCCCGCATACGGTATCCAATTCATCAGCAAACTCCGGATGCGAAATATCCAGCTCCTGAGCAACCCGTTTGAGTGCTGCGTTAAAACCCAGCCCCGATTCAGTACATACCACCAATAAATCAAGTGAATCCGCAATACCACTACGTATTTTTGACTGTCGTTTTTTAACTAAGTGGTGTAAAACAACATTTGGTGAATACATTCCGACAGCAAACAAAATGATCATAATCAGATAGGCATTTTGTATATCACTATAAAAGAAATAGATTGTAACATCCGCGATAATACTCACCACCACGGTCATTGCTTTAATCGAATAGAAATGGGTTAATGCACTAGCGTCATGAAATCCGGCAT
>JBNKRC010000310.1:0-2237 GCA_050296215.1 Vibrio sp.
GACAGCGCTTATGCCAATTACCGGGTAGCACTGTTTCAGACTAATAAAAAAGATCAGGCAGCTTCACTCAAGGGTATGGCCGGTTTTAATAAAAAGTGGCAACAGGTAATCCAACAGTTTGCTGATAATCCACCGGAAATTTTTTCGACCGACAGTGAATGGAAACCGACTTTGACAAAAGTTGCCGATATTGCAGCCCGAGGGAGTGAACAGATTAAGGCGGGGAAGTTGACTCAGGCTCATGAAACACTTGAAGCAATTCGCGATGAGTTGTCGGGACTGAGAAGCCGTAACCATCTGATCTTTTTCAGTGATCGTATCAACAGCTATCATGAGAAGATGGAGCAGTTGCTTCTGGCCGGATACAGTAAAGATAATATCGACTCTATGGCTAAACAGGCGATCCGCGAACAACTGGCTGTGCTTGACTTCCTTGCCGGAGAAATTGCCGCCAATGCCCCGGACCACTACCGCGCAGATAACACCTATAATAAGTTACAACAAGGGCTCTCAGATTCACTGGCGCAGCTGAGAAATGCACTGGATAACGGCGACACGCCGGCGATCAGTCAGGCTATACAGGCCCTTAAACCGGCTTATGCCAAACTGTTTGTTAAATTTGGCTGATTTAAGCATGGGAAGGAAGGTGCAAAAATCTGTTCCTTCCGGATTGGCTACACTTTCAAACAGGGAGGCTGAAATGAAAACGGCGGTAAATGAAAAAATCGTTATTCTTGGTATGTCAGACAAGCCGACGCGTTATAGCTATAAAGCATTGCAAAGATTATTAGAATACGGCTTCACTAATCTGGTGGGGGTATCTCCTAAATCGCTTAAACTCGCTCAGGTTGAACTGGTGAACACGTTAGATGAGGTGAAGGGTGAGGTACATACACTGACACTTTATGTGGGCGAAAGCCGGCTGGAGCCGATGATCTCGTCTATTCTTGCATTGTCACCGAAACGTATTATCTGTAATCCGGGAACGGAAAACCCAAATCTGATAAGACAGGCTCAAGCGCAGGATATTGAGATTATCAGGGGCTGTACTCTGGTAATGCTATCAGTCGGTGAGTTTTAATTAATTTATTTAAACTGGTATTATCTGATTCCTTTGCGGCCGGTGATGGAATTCTCGGCTGATGATTAAACTAATCACATTCGCCGGTAGCCGAATGCGATTAGTGTGAATGGGTTTTCGTTAGATGCATGCCGTTAAATCACTATTTTCATGTCTGATCTTTCTGGTCGGACTGTTTTTTTATTCATACTCCTGGGCCAGAGAGCAAATGCCGGTGATTGTCGTTGGTGGTGATCACCATTACCCCCCTTATGAGTTCATTAACGAACAGGGTCAGCCGGATGGCTATAATACCGAATTAACCAAAGCGATCGCCGAAGTTATGGGCTTCAGAGTAAAGATCGTTCTTGGCAGTTGGGATGAAATAAAGAAAAAGTTAGAACATGGTGATATCGATATTCTACAAGGAGTTTCTTATTCCTTAGCCCGGACTGAAACTTTGGGGTTTACCCCACCGCATTCCATTGTTCATCAGTCTGTTTTCGCCCGGAAGGGAACACCACCGGTTAACGATATCAGTCAGTTGTCGGGCAAATCAGTGATTGTTCAGCGTAGTGGTATTATTGCCGAACAACTGGCTGAAAAAAATCCGTCTATTCATCTGATCTATGCCGATACCCATGCTGCCGCACTACGGTTATTAGCGTCCGGACAATATGATTACGCTTTTGTCGCTAATCTGCCCGGGCTCTATCTCGGTAAGGCCCTTTCCCTTTCAAATATCGAGCCGGTCAGTCAGCCACTTGGACCGCAGAAGTATGGTTATGCGGCACTGAAAGCACAGCAGGCTCTGTTATCTCAGTTCAGTGAGGGACTGGCGATATTAAAAAATACCGGCAAACAGCAGGCGATTTACAATAAATGGTTTGGTCCTCTTACAGCTAAGGGGCTGAACTGGGAAAAGATCAGTTTATGGATTGGCGGACTTTCTCTGTTTCTGATGGTTATCGTGAGTGGTGTAATGATATGGAACCGAAGCCTGACCAGGCAGGTTACTCGAAGAACTGAAGAATTGCAGCTTCAGCAGCAGCAATTGATTCAGGCAGACAAGATGACTTCTCTAGGCATTTTGGTAGCCGGAGTAGCGCATGAAATAAACAATCCGACCAGTCTACTGTTACTGAATCTGCCAGTATTGAAAGAAACGTTCGATGAC
>JBNKRC010000311.1:0-2226 GCA_050296215.1 Vibrio sp.
GAATTGACTTCTGAAACCCCATGGTTGCCAGAGTCGCACCGGTAGCCGGACTGGTTTTTAACGGTTGCGTTACCAGAGGTTTATTTTCTTTAATTATCGTCGCCATAAGTTAATTCCCTTTATTTCATTGCTCTGATATCACTAAGTACCGGCTTCTTAAGCTCTTCACGTTGTACCGCATCCCAGGGAGCATTGCTTCGTACGATGTCCCAGATAGGACTGTTGATCGTCCGGCACAGTTCTTGCGTTAATGTAATCATGCCTTTATAGCCTGCATAAGCATGGTGACGTTCCTGGTTAATATCTAAAAATGGCAGACGGGCTTTCAGCGCGGTGTACATGTTCCGGCCGCCGGCAATCATCACATCCGCATTATGCTGATGATACGTTTCCAACAGCAGATTGGCACCGCCTTCATCCAGCATCAGCGCATCTTCACCCATAATTTCCATAATGCGTTTTTTGTCAGCCTGGGTAGACTTACGTGTACCGGTCGCAACCACGTCAATACCCAGCTCACCCAACGCAGAAATAACCGACCAGGATTTCACGCCACCGGTATAGAGCAGCGCTTTTTTACCTTCTAGCTGTGCCTTATATGGTGCCAGCGCCTCACGGGTTGCCCGCTCTTCACGCTCGATAACCTGTTCAACATGTTCGGTCAGCTTGTCATCATTGAGTATTTTGGCAAAACTGCGCAGGGCTAATGAGGTATCTTCAATCCCGTAGAAACTCCCTTCAAACCACGGAATACCCCAGTTTTCATTAAGCTTACGTGCCACATTCACCTGAGCCCGGGAACATACCACCATCGCTGCATCGGCACGATGCATGGTCTGGATCTGGTGGAACTGAGTATCACCGGCAAGGCAACATAAAACCCGGATGCCCAGCTCTTCAAATAGCCGGGAAACATGCCAGTACTCACCGGCAATGTTATATTCACCGATGAAAACAATATCGTGCACTTTACGTGACGGGTCATGCGCCATGACCGGTTTTTCCGGCGGCTCGGCCGTGCCGACCACTTTATCTACCATCACATTGCCCGCGATGCGGTTGCCCAGGTTTTTATTGCCGTAAAACCCGGCAGCATCAACCGGAATAACCGGAATATTCCAGCGTTCCTGAGCCAGACTACAAATCGCCGCTATGTCATTACCTTCGAGAGCAGGAACACAGGTCATATATACAAATACCGCAGGTGGCGCGTGATTTTCAATAAGCTGTTTAATGGCATGTAACAAACGCTTTTCTGCCCGTCCCATGATGACATCCTGTTCATTCAGGTCGGTCGTAAAACCATATCGGAACAGATTTGATCCAACCGCTCTGGTTCCGCGGTTATTCCAGCTGTTACCGGCACACCCTATCGGACCATGGACAATATGACCAACGTCAGCAATCGGAAGCAAACTGATCTGAGCCCCGTCAAAAGTACATCCACCGGCTGTGGCACCGGGTTTGGCTTTAGCACATCCGGTTTTTTTTCCCGAATTGTGCTCACATGCGGGTTCATCCTGTAATAATTTTATTTCTGACTGCTTCATGACGCCTCCAACAATGTAGCCATTGTCACTCAAAACGAGCGATATAAGGTTAGATTGCAAATAGAACGCCAGAAATATCTTATTGTTTTTTAAAGGAGTATTTGGAATTGTTCGTTTTTTGATTGGTCAATTGTCACAAACCGGACAAGAACTGAATACAAAATACGACAAAACGAACAATGGATAAGAAGAATTGATTGTGGTCAGAATAAGGTGATGATCACAACAGGCTACACCACATAAACGAAAGCCGGTCGTTGCCACAAAACTGGCAACCCGGCACGGCTTTACCTATCAGTCGGGTTTTCGCTATCATCAGTCATCATGAACAGCAATAGCAAAACCTGTACAATTATCTAAATCAAATGTCAGTGAACTACACCCTACCGCACTGTGAGCAACTAAATGTAAATCATATTTATCATGCTCAGCGTAAGGTTCACGGCTTCCCATTTCCGTCTCATAACACAGTGTAAAACGCAGGTTAGGATAATCGTTTCTTAATTCGGCAATAACCGTATCATCAATGCACTTCTGAGCATCCAGATAAGAAACGATTTCTGACAAAATATGCGCCGTTACCACATGCAGCTCAACTGGAATATCAGAAGAATCCGGGATATCACTCATAACTGTCCTCCAGAACCAAATCGGCTTCACTTGGCATCGCGAACCC
>JBNKRC010000312.1:0-2216 GCA_050296215.1 Vibrio sp.
TACAAGGAACCTACTATGACAGAGACCGGCCGAATGATTCGCCGTACCGCTTTGATGCTTATTTCCGTACTGTTATCGTGTTTTACCATGATTAATAGTGTTAATGCTGCCACACAGCTGAAAGAGATCCGGTTAGCCAGTGAAGAATGGGAAGATTCAACAAATGCGGATGGAACCGGACTTTACTGGGATATTATGCGCCTGGTATACGAGCCGTTGGGAATAAAGGTGGAGTATAGCTCGACCTCTTATGCCCGCAGTGTTGCTCTTACTCATCAGGGAAAAGTCGACGCCTGGATGGGATCTTATATCGATGAGGAAGAAGGTATTCTTTATCCTAAATGGCATTTTGATGCTGACGTCGTTTCTGCTTTGTATAAGAAAGCTCCGGGCTTCCAGTGGGAGGGAACTCGAAGCCTCGCCGGTAAAAACGTCGGCTGGATTAAAGGTTATGACTATAACGGCTATATTGGTGACGTGAAGTTTCATAACAAAGAGTTTAAAGAACGTAAGCAGGCTTTTGAATTGCTGGAGAAAGGACGTCTTGATTTTTTCCTGGATGCTCAGGTTGAACTTGAGAATGAGTTAGAAAAAGGCTACCTCAATGTAGATAATTTTGACATCAAGACTCTGATGAACCTTAACCTTTATCCTGCGTTTGCCAATAATGAGCGCGGTCAGGAACTCAGACAGATTTACGATCAGCGTTTTGAAGAGTTGCTTAAATCCGGTGAGATTAAGAAGCTTTTTGAACAGTGGGAGTGGGAAACTTTTCCGTTCAACATTTAGTCGTTAATGACGCAAGGAACGTTAACATTTATTCTTCGTCAGCATGAATGAGTAACGGCCCCGGACTTAAGTTCGGGGCCGTTGTGCTTTTTGTGTCTTTTATCGATGAGGTTTGCTGTCTTTAATTGTCCGACTATATTGTCATAAATTGGACAAGAGCTATTTCATGTTTATATAAATCAATATATTACCTATGGCTTGCTGTTTACAGTCTATTCTTTTTTTGTATTCATTATTCTGGTGGAACGAGTAATGCTGGTTGCAGGATCCCTTTGTGAAATGCTTAAAGCCTAATGACGAAGTCGTCAGTCATATCGATGATTTGTTAGACGGGTTTAAACATCGTCGATTTCCGTGAAGAGCATGACGATGATATAGGGTTAAGTTTACTTGATGAACTTGAAAGAGACTGCTTTTAAATTCAACATAAAGGAGAAGAATACGAAGGGTTTGTTATAAACCATATTTTATGTGAGTCATTTCATATGAAATGCAGTCACTTCACTTTCTTTTATTAATTCTCTTGCTTTTATGCTTTCTATACCTATACATAGTGGATAACTGAGAATTAAAATGCCGGTCATGGCGATGATTTTCTATCTCATAGATGTGACGAGTTAAGGTGTTGTGTAGATTGTGGCTGGTATAAAAATTACCGTGGATAGGCTTCAGCCGGGAATACATATCCGGTTACCGGTTAAGTGGAATTCACATCCATTTCTTTTTAATAGTTTCAAAATCAAATCCCAGGAGCAGATTCAGCTGATCAAGCGCTTAGGGATTCAGCATGTCTATATCAATCCATCGCAAAGCGATACAGAACCGCTTCCCGTAAACTCTGTCCAACCGGAGATTTCGGAAAAGGAGATGGTTAATGTCGATCATGAAGCTGAAAAGTTATGGGATGAGAAGCAAAAAAGGATCGAAACGCTGAATGCATACCGAAGACGCGTGCTGAATTGCGAAAAAGAATTCGAGCGTTCTTTGGCCCAGATGCGTTCTGTGATGAGTAAGATTCGTAACCGTCCGGCGGATGCTGTTGATGAAGCGGCACTGCTGGTTGATGGTATTGTTGACAAATTACTTTGCGATGAGAGTGTCACTCTGCACTTAATGAATGGAAAAAATGATTATGAAGATATCTACTTCCATTCATTAAATGTGTCGGTAATCGCGATGATGATTGGAAAAGCGAAAGGTTATAACGCAAATCGGATTAAGGAATTAGCTTTTGCTGCTTTGTTTCATGATATTGGTAAAATCAAAGTACCGATTGCAATTGTAAGAAAGAAAACGCCCCTTACCGATCCCGAATTAAATTACCTTAAACTGCATACCAAATATGGGCTGGATATTGCCGGTAATATCGAAAATTTTCCTGAAAGTGCTAAAAGAGTAATCGAGCAGCATCATGAGCTGAATGATGG
>JBNKRC010000313.1:0-2188 GCA_050296215.1 Vibrio sp.
CATGTTTGGTTATGAAGGACTGGGCTGTATTTACTGGCATATGGTTTCTAAGTTATTGCTGGCGATACAAGAGAACTATTTCTTAGCTTATGCCGAAGATAAAAATAGCGATGAAACCAAACAGTTGGGTGAATACTATTACCGGGTGCGTCAGGGCTTAGGCTTTAACAAAACACCACAAGAGTACGGAGCATTTCCGACCGATCCTTATTCTCATACTCCGAAAAATGCCGGTGCCCAGCAGCCGGGTATGACGGGGCAGGTGAAGGAGGAGGTGTTAACACGCTTCGCCGAACTGGGTATTCTGGTCCAGGATGGGTCTATCGTTATTCAGCCGGGGTTACTAAGAAAACAGGAGTTTCTTGATCGGGTAACCAAGTTCAATACCTTCAATGTGTATGGTGAGAAAAAATGCTATTTGCTGGCGACGAATCAATTAGTGTTTACCTACTGTCAGGTACCGTTCATCTATCAGATCAGTAGTCAGACGCAGGGAATTCAGGTTATCACCCGTGATGGTGGCGTTCATGTGTCGGATAAGCTGAAAATTGATCCCGCATTTAGCCAGTCCATATTTACCCGTAGCGGAGAAGTTGAGCAAGTCGTGGTAACACTGCCTGAGTCTCTCTTATATTGCTAACCTGCACTCATTTACTGTTCTTTGACAGGTAAGCATTTTTTGAATGATTACCTGTCAGAATCAATCTGGATTAGATTCTATCCTATCCAGATTGATTGTAAGCTCGCAGTTAATCTGTACTTTTTCAGGGTAGTCACGCCCCCTGTTCAGGCTTAACCGGAAGCCAGTTGATCATGGGTCGTGCTACTGGTTTGGTAAAGTTAAAAAATAGCGTTGGATCGATGAATCGACTTTTGAAATGATACCAAATGGGAAAAATCACTGATCTAAATGAATATGATTCCACAAACCGCTCGAGACATCCTTGTTCGCTTGCTCTTCATATAGAGAGAAAGGGCATCTGTGCCCTTGTATGTTTGTTCCACCACATCCATTCAGATAATCAAGAACTTTATTAGGATGGTATGAGCTGTCATTTCAAGATTGCGGATAATTGCAAACTTACGATTTTTGGTTAAAAGAGAGATGTGTTTTTCAGGTGGGTAGCCTTTTTCCTGAAGTGAAGCAGGAAAATTTACGCGGGTATATTAGATGGCAGGCGGATGCTTGCAGCGATACATATTCATCACTTGTATGTATCAGTAACTTTTGCCCCGTAGAAACGAAAAAAGCTGTTGAAAATCAACAGCTTCATTCAAATAGTGGCGGAGAGATAGGGATTTGAACCCTAGATACGCTATTAACGTATGCCGGTTTTCAAGACCGGTGCTTTCAACCACTCAGCCATCTCTCCGTGTGGCGCTAATAATATTTAGATAGGCATTCATTGTAAAGGGATATTTTATCTTGGCGAATCATTTGCTTACTTTATCACCGGTTTCGGTAAGTATTTTGTAAATTTAATTTAATTTTTTCATTGAAGAGGCCGATATATTGATACATCCATAATGGATAAGGGGCTGCCATTTACGATTTAATAAAATGGTGTTTTATTGTTAATTTATTGAAAAATAATATAAAAACAGTGTTCAGTTAACGCGTGTACACAATAAACTATTTGCGTATTGTTGTGAACTACTTCAAAATTGACTGGTAGCTAATTCTTAATCCTGTGATTGAGGTTTCAATGAAAGTCGTTAATTTACTTAAACAGCGTAGTGAAGTTCTGAGCAGACAACATGCCGTGTTGATGCAACGGATGTCGCCTGCGGTAAAGGAATACTGGGAAGAGTTTCTGACTAAAACCAATAACTTCCATCTGTTTACCTGGGTAAGAGACTTCCATTTCCCGGCTGCCGTGAACGAAGATACGATTTCGGCTGATGCAGAGATCATCCTGAAGCCTGAAGCTCAGAAACTATTTGATCAGCTCAGCGAACAGATCGGCGAAGTGATTCATACCGGAGACTGGCTTCTGGTCGATCAAAACCGGATTAATCAGTTTGGTCTGGTGACGGAAGATACTCAGTGGATTCATACCGATCCCGAAAGAGCCGCCAGAGATTCCCCGTTTAAAACCACCATTGCCCACGGTTTTTTAACTCTGGCGTTATTGCCGCGCCTGACGGATTCAGTAGATCCGGAAAAACCGTTGTTTCCGACGGCTAA
>JBNKRC010000314.1:0-2158 GCA_050296215.1 Vibrio sp.
GCGAACAGGGATGTCTTGAGCGGTTTGTGGAACCATATCCATTTAGATCAATGATTTTTCCCGTTTGGTATAACCGGTTAGGGTTAAGCCCGATTATTTAATCAAGTCTCAAGAATCCGATTGCACAATCATGTCCTTAATGGCATTCTCTGCTTGCATTAGTCGGGGGGCCATCAGGCTGAGATCATACTATGAGACCCGTTGAACCTGATTCAGTTAATACTGGCGTAGGGAACTAATTCCAATTCTTTCCTTTCCGAATTGGACTCTCTTTGGATATTACACTCGGCAAGTTGTGTAGCTAAGTGAGATAGTGTTCCCGAGTCATTCACAAGGAACCTTTATGAAACTTCCAAGCTTAATTCCTGTCGTTCTTACTATTGCAGGTTCCGATAGCGGCGGCGGCGCCGGTATTCAGGCCGACATCAAAACAATTTCCGCGACAGGCAGTTACGCCTGTTCAGTCATCACCGCCATTACTTCTCAGAATACGTTAGGAGTATCTGATATATTTCCTATACCATTACCTCATATCACCAGCCAGCTAGATGCCGTATTTCAGGATCTCAATATCATCACCGTAAAAATAGGGATGTTGGCTGATTCTCAGATTATTAATCTTGTTGCCGACAAACTCGAACAATACCGTCCGGAACATATCGTCCTTGATCCCGTTATGGTGTCGACCAGTGGCCATACTTTGCTTGAGGATTCTGCAATAAACAGTTTGAAGGAACGCTTATTACCCTTAGCTGACGTTATCACGCCAAACCTGCCGGAAGCAGCAGCATTAACAAATTTGGATGTCCCGGCTAATTCAGAGGAAATGCATCAAATGGTAATGGCGTTACGCCAGCTCAATACCCGGGCCATTTTACTCAAAGGCGGGCATCTGGAAGATGAGGATAACAGTGACGATATCTTAATTACGCCACAATCTGTTCAAACCATAAGTGCTTTGCGTGTCGGGACATTAAATACCCATGGCACCGGCTGCACCCTGTCATCGGCGATTGCTTCATTTTTAGCTCAGGGGAATGAATTAGCCACTGCGGTCGGTCACGCCAAGCTCTATATCACTCAGGCGATTGCTAATGCTGACCAGTTAAAAGTTGGTCAGGGTCGGGGGCCGGTTAATCACTTTTATATGTTGCATAACACAACAGAAAACTGATCTTCAGGGGCCGTCAATAAGCGGTAACGGCGTTCCTTTCCGCCTGTTACCGCTTAACCCGCACAACTCACTCTATTGAGGTACTAGCCAATATAAACCGCGATCGGCATCGGACTATCTTCTTCAATCTTTTTAAGTTTCTGCAATAGAGATGAGCTGATGGAGTGGCCGGCAGTCAACATTAGATTACCATTCGGCAGGTAAAGGTCTCGCTTGATGATCATGCCCGGAACCACTTCGCTCAAGCCAATACATAGCTCAACGCCATCTTGCAGCTTATCAGGCTTACTTAGCATGGCGAGTAACGCGTCAACAACTCCGGGATCATAGATATTACCCTTTTGCTCTTTCATGTAAATCTGAGCACTTCGGCTATTTAGGCGATATTTATTGTAAGGTGACGCCACAAAAAAATCGTAATCTTTTACTGCCTTAATTATTCTGGAACCAATCGGAATCTCTTCGCCGTGTAAATGGTCGGGATAACCTGTACCATTATAATATTCATCCTGATGACGGATAATCTCAACCAGTGGTTCAAACCGTTGTATTCTCTTGATGATTCTCGCCCCAAGTACCGGATTAGCCTCCGGTGTCAACGGAATTTCACTTTCGGGGTCGAGCTTGGTTTCTTCAATCTCCTGGTCACTCGCACCAATCAAACCAATCTGATGCATCAAACCACATAAATAGATATGCCCTACTTCAGCTTCAGGTAATCCCATCTTTAATGCTACAGCTTTTGCCTGGTTGGCTATACGTTCTGCATGATCGGCCGGATATCCGGTTCTGTGCTGGATGATCGCCGTCACCATGCTAAGAATATCGCGGAATGTTTTTGTCCGGCTTTTAAGTAACATTTCCAGATGAACATTAGCCGTTTTTAGTTCTTTGGTTTGTTTTTTTACTTCGTGTTCTAACTTAGAATTAAAATCTGACAGCAAATTATTCGATTCTTCTAAGGCAGCATTCATGATCTGAAGC
>JBNKRC010000315.1:0-2129 GCA_050296215.1 Vibrio sp.
TCTGAATTACTGGAAATTGAAGAGTTTGATGAAGAGATTGTCGAAGAGTTACGCCGACGTGCACGCGATGCGCTGTTAACGCAGGCGCTAGCCAGTGAGGAAGGCGATGAACCGGGTGAAGCACAGGAAGATTTGCTGAGTATGGAATTTATGACGCCTGAACTGGCTTCAGTGCTGGCAAAAAATGGAATTTGTACGATGGAAGATTTGGCAGAGCAGGCAGTTGACGATCTTGAAGAACTGGAAGGGATCGATAAGGATTTTGCCGCGCAATTAATTATGAAAGCGCGTGAACCCTGGTTTGCTGAGGAAGCTGAGTAACGTCAGGCTCGACCAAGTAGGCAAGAAAAGTAAGTAAACACAAGAATCAGGATCATATAAAGATGTCACAAGTCACAGCAAAACAACTTTCAGAAGTCGTAGGGGTTTCTGTTGACCGCTTATTGGAGCAGTTACGCGAAGCAGGCGTAAAGGTGTCCGGAGCCGATGATCCGATTTCTGATGAAGATAAAATGACCTTGCTTGAGTCTTTACGCTCACATCACGGTAAAGATAGGGTTGAAGGTCCCAAGAAAATTACGCTACAACGTAAAAGCAAGTCTGAAATTCGTGTAACGGGTAGTACGGGTAGAAATACCACATCTCGTTCTATCAATGTTGAAGTTCGTAAAAAGCGTACCTATATCCGTCGTGCCGAAGTTGAGCCTGAAGGGGCTGCACCACAGGAGCCGGAACTTGACGAAGAAACCAAGAAGCAACAGCAGGAAGCTTTAATTGCCAAACAGCAGGCGGATGAAGCTGCTCGACTGGCAGAACAGGAAAGGCTAGCACGTGAAGCTGAAGAAGCCCGTATAAAGGCAGAAGAAGAGCAGCGTATTAAAGAAGAGCTGGAAGCTCGTGAAGCTATAGAGCGTGAGCGCCTGGAACGAGAAATGATGGCTATCGCTAAACAGGTTGTAGCCTCTGAAGCTGAGGCGACAGCAGCGGCCGCTGCTGCAGCTGCAGCCGAAGCGGAACCTGTAGTCAAAAAAGAACCCACTGATGACAAGGCCCGAAGTACCAAAACCAAGCGTAAATCGGCAGATGACAATAAAACACGTTATGGCCGTAAGGAATTACACGTTAAGAGTGGTGCAGATCATGGCTCGCGTAAAGGTAAGGGTAAAAAGAATGCGAGACAGTCTTCATCCATGCCTGAGAACGTGCATGGATTTGAAAAACCTACAGCTCCTGTGGTGCGTACGGTTGAAATCCCTGAAGCAATCTCAGTAGCTGAACTGGCTCAGAAAATGGCCATCAAAGCAGGCGATGTGATTAAGGCATTGATGCAAATGGGTACAATGGCAACCATCAATCAGATGCTGGATCAGGATACAGCAATACTGCTGGTTGAAGAGATGGGCCATAATGCCGTCACAGCCAAAGGCGATAACTTTGAAGAAGAGTTACTGCAGAAAAGCACCGAAGCCAGCGATGAGCATATGGTCACACGTCCACCGGTTGTTACCATCATGGGCCATGTTGACCATGGTAAAACCTCGCTACTCGATCATATTAGAAAAACTCGTGTTGCCTCAGGCGAAGCGGGTGGTATTACCCAGCATATTGGCGCCTATCATGTAGAAACACCTCAGGGTGTGATTACCTTCCTGGATACACCTGGACATGCCGCGTTCTCTGCCATGCGTGCTCGTGGTGCACAGGCAACGGATGTGGTCATACTGGTAGTTGCTGCGGATGACGGTGTGATGCCGCAAACCAAAGAAGCGATTCAACATGCCAAGGCGGCAGGTGTACCGTTGATTGTTGCAGTGAATAAAATCGATAAGGAAAATGCTGATCCGGATCGTGTGCGTAACGAATTATCGGCAGTTGAAGTTATTCCGGAAGAGTGGGGCGGCGAACATATGTTCGTGAATGTTTCTGCACATACCGGTGAAGGTATTGATGATCTTCTGGAAGCGATATTATTACAGTCTGAGGTGCTTGAATTACAGGCATCTGATCAAGGTCTGGCAAAAGGTATTGTTGTTGAAGCCTCTCTGGATAAAGGACGTGGCCCGGTTGCAACAGTTCTTATTCAGTCCGGTAAACTGGAAAAAGGTCAGATCCTGTTAGCAGGCACTGAG
>JBNKRC010000316.1:0-2110 GCA_050296215.1 Vibrio sp.
GCTTCTGAACAGCGAAGCCAAAATTAAAGAACAGCAGGACAGCGTATTGCGGGCGAAAGCTGAAGTCGAAAACATGCGTCGTCGCAGCGAGCAGGAAGTCGATAAAGCGCGTAAATTTGCTTTAGGCCGTTTTGCTGAAGAGCTGCTGCCGGTTATTGATAATCTGGAGCGTGCGATGCAGGCTGCCGATGCGGAAAATGAATTGATCAAGCCTCTGCTGGAAGGGATTGAACTGACTCATAAGACGTTTGTGGATACCATCAATAAGTTTGGTCTGAAAGTAATCAATCCGGAAGGTGAGACTTTTAACCCTGAATTCCATCAGGCGATGTCTATTCAGGAAAGCCCGGATCATGAGTCGAATACGGTTATGTTCGTTATGCAAAAAGTTTACGAGCTGAACGGTCGCGTGATTCGTCCGGCAATGGTTATGGTTGCTAAGTAACGATCTGTTACTCTTTCAATTTGGTGAAAAGGGGTTAGCTCAGGCTAACCCCTTTTTATGGTCGTAACCCGGACATCAGGCCAAAGTGGCAACGCTTGTCCGGCGATATTCGACGACCGTCAGTAATACAATCGCGCAGATTGAGATCAGGCGGTATGGATTAGGCAGGAGTAATGTACTCACCGCCAGAGCCAGGAACAACAAGCGCTGAGGCTTTGACAAACGTTGTACTAAGTAACCTTCAATGCCTCCGGCAAATGAGATAATCAGCGCAATACAGGCGATGATTGACTCGATAAATTCCCATGATGATTCATTCTGCGTCCAGATCAGTCCGGAAAAGGCCATCATAGCCGGGATAAGGAAAAATCCCTGTGCCAGCTTAAAGGCCTGAACCGAGGATTTCATCGGTGATGCATTGGCAATGCCGGCACCGGCAAAGGCGGCCAGGGCAATAGGTGGCGTTACGTTAGAGGTCTGAGATAACCAGAATACGATCATATGCGCGGTTAGCATCGGAACGTCCAGATCCATCAGTGCCGGTACGGCCATGACGGACAGAACGATATAAGAGGCAGTCACCGGTAGTCCCATTCCGAGAATGACCGCCGCGATAGCGATAAAGACCAGAGCCGACCATAGGTGACCACCCGAAAGCGTAGTCAGGAACTGGGTAAACTGCAGACCGATTCCGGTCTGGCCTACTACTCCGACCACAATCCCGGCAGTGGCACAGGCAATTGAAATCGGCAGTGCGAGTATAGCGCCTTCTTTCATCCCTTCCAGAACCAGCCCGAGACTGATTTGGGTGTGTCTGCGAGATATTGCTGCAATCAGGATTGCGGCACATCCGGCGATACCAACCAGAATCGGTGAATAGGCCATAATGAGTAATACGGTGATCAGTACCAGCGGTAGCAGGAAGTGCCAGCCCTGTTTTAGAATTTTACCGATCTTTTCAGTTTCACTCATACCCTGTAGATTGAGTTTACACACCATTAAATGTACATACAGCAAAGTACAACCGAAGTAGAGAACCGCGGGAGCAATCGAGACCAGAATGATTTCGCTGTACGGAATACCGGTAAACTGGGCCATAACGAATGCACCGGCTCCCATAACCGGAGGCATGATTTGACCGCCGGTTGAGGCGGCGGCTTCAATTCCGGCTGCCTGCTCAGGCTTGTAACCGAGCTTTTTCATCATCGGGATCGTCAGTGCGCCGGTGGTTACCGTGTTGGCAATCGCTGAACCGGAAATGGATCCCAGAGCAGCAGAAGCCAGTACGCTCGCTTTAGCCGGACCACCGCGTGATTTGCCGGCGATCGCAAAGGCACTGTCGATAAAGAATTGCCCCGCGCCGGTCACCTGAAGGAAGGCTCCGAACAGAACAAAGATAAATACAACGCCGGAGGCAATTGCCAGCGGAGCACCGAATACACCATTGGTTGAAAAAATATGAAAACGAATCATCTCTTCAACGGAAAAGCCTTTACTTGCTAACGAATCGGGTAATACATCGCCGAAAAGAGCATAGGCCAGGAAAATTACGGCGACGGCGACCATGATCATCCCGACGGAACGACGGGTTGCTTCAAGCAGTACCACCATTAATACCAGCCCGGCAAATAGATCCTTATCTTTCAGACCATCCAGTAAAAAACC
>JBNKRC010000317.1:0-2097 GCA_050296215.1 Vibrio sp.
GTGGAATATTGCTGTGTAAAGGTGATCCTGCGCTCAATCGGATTACTAAGTATATTGCACAGTTGCCGAATTCTGACTTTAAAGGTTCAACCCTATATATTAAAGTCCGGAATAGCAAAGGAGAAGAAGTATTTTCTCCATTCTATACACCAACGTTAAAGCCACTGGATAAGTATGAAAATCATGTCGGGCTTTCCTATTCTAAAATAGTCTCTGAAGCCTTTGGAGTACGATGTGAAGTCAGCATTTTTGTACCTAAAGATGATCAGGTTTTACTTCAGGATATCAAGATTACTAACATATCCAGTGAAGAATTGCATGTTGACGTTATTCCGGTTTATGAGTTCTCACACTTCGATGCACTTAAACAGCTGGTAAATGCGGACTGGGTACCTCAGACGATGACATTAAAAGCGCATCAGCAGGATTCCGGACATACTGTGCTCGAACAGTATGCATTCATGAAGCGTGACTTAGCGGTCAACCTGATGACATCGGACCGACCGGCAACATCATATGCAGGAGACCGGCAGAAATTTCTTGGCAAGATGGGGTATGGCAGCTGGCAGGACCCGGAAGCGATCAGGCAAGATGAACTGGGGAATAGTGAGTGTATACGGGGTGACAATATCGGTGCGCTTAACCTTCGTCTCGGCTCGCTACTACCGCAACAGACTGAACGCACGGTTGTTCAGCTTACCCAGGCCGATAGCATACGTAAAGCGGAACCATTACTGGAAAAATACCGGGATCATGCCAATGTTGATGCGGCATTTAATCAGTTGACCGGCTACTGGGATACGTACCTTTCAACCGTCCAGGTTGAAACGCCGGATCCGGCGATGAACTCGATGCTTAATATTCATAATCCCCGCCAGTGCCATACTACTAAAAACTGGTCGCGATACTTATCTTTGTATCAACTTGGTTTTGGTGCGCGGGGAATTGGCTTTCGGGACTCTTCTCAGGACATATTAGGTGTTATTACTCATATGCCTGAAGAAGCCCGTGAATTCATTGAGCGGCTGCTTTCTGTCCAGAATATCAATGGATCCGCCATGCATCAGTTCTTTCCTTCCACGATGGAAGCAAACGCCGGGGATTCAAGAGAGGAGGAGGATCGCCCGGATTATTACGGTGATGACCATCTGTGGATCATTTATGCGGTAACGCAGTACGTGAAAGAAACCGGTAATAAAGATTTTCTGGATAGCGTGATTCCTTTTTATCAAAAAGATAAAAATGGCGAAGCAATTGAGCAAGCGAGTGTCTGGGAACACTTATGCCGTGGTATCGAATTTACCAAAACCAACGTTGGCAAGCATGGCCTGCCTCTATTGGGATTTGCAGACTGGAATGATACCGTGAACCTACCGACGGGGGCAGAATCCCTGATGGTTGCGAATATGTATGGCCGCGCACTATCAGATATGCAGGACCTGTGCAGGTTAAGAGAAGACGAAATATCGTCTCTATACTTCAAAGAACTGTATGAATCGATGAAGATTAATGTTCGTGAATCGGGCTGGGATGGAGAATGGTTCGTTCGTTACTTCGATGCATCGGGTAATCCGCTAGGTTCCCATCTTAATGAGCGAGGTCAGATTTATACTAATGCTCAAAGCTGGCCTGTCCTTTCTGGATTTGCAACCGACGAACAGTCCTCCACAGCGTTGAATTCTGTATATTCAAAACTCAATACCAGGAACGGTATAAAACTGTCGGCTCCGGGTTATGACGGGTTTGATCCGGATCTTGGCGGCATATCCACTTACCCTCCGGGTGCGAAAGAAAACGGCGGAATTTTCCTGCATTCAAATCCATGGGTGATGATTGCAGAAGCAATGGTTGGGAATGGTGATCGTGCCTATGAGTACTATCGCCAGATTAATCCGGCATCCAAAAATGAAAATATTGATATTTTTGAGTCCGAACCTTATTGCTATCCGCAAAATATTCTGGGAGATGAACACCAGCAGTTTGGCCTTGGGAGAAATGCCTGGCTGTCCGGAACCTCATCCTGGACCTATGTTGCGGGAACTCAGTGGATTCTTGGTATTCGGCCAGATATTGATGGTCTGATTGTCGATCCGTGCA
>JBNKRC010000318.1:0-2095 GCA_050296215.1 Vibrio sp.
TAATTAATGAAATTTCTAGTAGTCAGTTGATATTCCGGAAAATGATCAGAGAACCAATACAGAACGGTGCTGAAATCGGTGAGCTGATAGTAACGATAAATCCAGCTTTTATTTTGATACCCGCCTTTAAACAAGGTGGAAATTTCATCGTTATTTTTTTCCTGATAGATATTTTGTTAATCATGACCTATGGCTATATCACTCAGCGTAAGGTGACCCAGCCTCTCAGTGAAATTAGTCTGTTAATTTCAAAATTAAATCCGGCAGCACCGATGAAACACGACCTGCTAGCCGAAGATAAGTTTAAGTCTGTTGAATTCCGGATGTTATTACGTTCAACAAATAAATTTTTGACGGAACTGAATAAACATTTACAGGAAAAATCCCGTTATGAAGAGAGCATCATTAAAGCAGAAAACGAAACGAACCAGTCACAAATCAAATTAATTGATGCTATAGAGTCTATTAATGATGGCTTTATTCTTAGGGATAAAGATCAAAAGGTCATATTGTGTAACTCCCGGTACTTTTCATTTTATCCTTCCGCAGCCTCTGTATTTAGTCTCGGAGTGGACTATGAAGTTCTGCTGCGCAAAATTGCAGAGTCAGATATTGTGCCTGATGAACCGATTAACGAATGGATCCGAAACCGGAATCCGGCGGTGCTGACCCGCAATGTCGTATACCACGAAATTTTAAACACTGAACAGCAAATAAAAATAACCGAAATGAGTACCTCGTCAGGCGGCATTGTCGGTATCCACAGTGATATTACCGAACTTAAAATCGCGGAGGACGAGCTGCGCTACCGGGCGGATTACGACTTGCTGACCGGGATGCTGAACCGGAACCGGCTGGTTCATCATATGGACGATGTCATTACCCGCTGCAAACGCGATCAAACCCGGGCGGGCATACTGTTTATTGACCTTGATCGGTTCAAAAATGTGAACGACACCTTAGGACACAGCTTCGGTGATGAACTTCTGAAGCAGGCCGCAGACCGTATTCGTAAAGTCATCCGTAACAGCGATTTTTGTGCCCGGCTGGGCGGCGATGAATTTGCAGTATTATTACCTGATGTAAAAGATGATTATGGCTGCACGGTGGTGTCACAAAAAATCATCCGGTCTTTATCCTCCACCTTTAAAAGTCAAAGTAATGAAATATTACTTAGCGCAAGTATCGGTATCAGCATTTATCCGGATGATGCCTACAGTTCAAGTACTCTGCTCCAGCATGCCGATATGGCGATGTACCGGGCTAAACAAAAAAGCCGGGGAATATTTAAATTTTACAACGAAGAGATGAGCAATCACGCGGAAAAAATTGTACAGCTTGAAAAAGAACTGGCTCACGCGCTGACCAATGAAGAGTTTTATCTGAACTTTCAGCCGATTATTGCTTTGCCTGAATCTGGAGAACTTCATCCTGCACTTCCTCCGGTCGGCGTCGAGGTACTGATCAGGTGGAATCATCCTCACAGAGGCTTTGTCCCGCCGGATGAATTCATCGGAGTCACAGAAGAAACCGGACAGATCGCAGCCATTGGTGAATGGGTACTGCGGAAAGCGTGTCAGCAGGCCATAAAATGGATACACGACTATCCCTGTTATCTGGATGTCAATGTATCCTACCGTCAGTTTCAGAAAGGCTTTGACTGCTCAATGGTAAAACGCATTCTGGATGAAACCGGCTTTCCGGCTCACCACTTAAGTCTGGAAATCACCGAGTCCCTTTTGATTGATGATGACGAACATATGCTGAGTGTTCTTACTGCTTTTAAAAAGATGGGAGTCAGTATTGTTATCGATGATTTCGGTACCGGCTATTCATCATTGAATTACCTGAAAAAATATCCGCTTGATGTCCTTAAAATCGATAAGTCGTTCATCTGTGACCTGGAAAAGAACGGGGCCAACAAACAGTTAGTTGCAACCATACTGGCCATGGCTAAAGGGATGAACCTCAAGGTGGTCGCTGAGGGAGTGGAAACATCCGGACAAGCGGCTATTTTAAGAGAGTTACAATGTGACTACGCACAAGGATATTATTTTTCCCGCCCGTTACTGGAAGAGGATATGATCGCTTATTT
>JBNKRC010000319.1:0-2033 GCA_050296215.1 Vibrio sp.
CAAAAAAGGCGTTATCAGAACAGGGAACACAGGATATTAAAGTTGCGACGGTAACCAACTTTCCTCACGGTAATGATGATATAGAACAGGCAGTATCTGAGACACAACAGGCTATTGAATTGGGTGCGGATGAAGTGGATGTCGTCTTCCCCTACCGAGCACTGATAGCGGGCAATGAACAGGTTGGTTCTGAACTGGTCCGGCGCTGTAAACAGGCGTGTGGTGAGCATGTCCTGCTTAAAGTGATTATAGAAGTCGGGGAGTTAAAAACCGAGCCATTAGTCAAACTGGCGTCCCGGATTGCCATTAAGGCCGGAGCGGATTTTATTAAAACTTCGACCGGTAAAGTGGCTGTCAATGCGACTCCGGAGTTTGCACGTATGATGCTTGAGGTTATCGCTGAACTGAAAGAGACCTATGATGTTGGTTTTAAAGCTGCCGGCGGAGTAAAAACCGCAGAGGATGCGCAAATTTATCTTGATATGGCCGATAACATGTTTGGAAAAGAGTGGGTCAATAAAGAGCATTACCGTTTTGGTGCTTCAAGTCTGCTTAACAATTTACGGTTGACTCTGGGTGATGAAATGGCAATACCGTCGGATTCTTCTTATTGATATCTGTTCTGCTAAATCGTTGCTCCATTTTGTCCGGGTAATGAATGGAATTGATCTTATTTTCAATGATATCGGGAGTGCCCCGCTATGTTACTTCTTCAGGAAATTATCAGAAAAAAACGGGATGGATTGGTACTGTCCAATCAGGAAATTGTCCATTTTGTAGAGGGAATTACCAGTGGAGCAGTAACCGAAGGGCAGATTGCTGCGTTTGCTATGGCGGTCTATTTTCAGGATATGTCGATGGATGAGCGGGTAGCTCTGACCTGCGCGATGCGTGATTCTGGTATCGTAGTGGACTGGACATCATTAGATTTGGATGGGCCGGTACTGGATAAGCATTCTACCGGTGGAGTAGGCGATACGGTGTCGCTGATGCTTGGTCCGCTGGTTGCGGCCTGCGGTGGTTATGTGCCGATGATTTCCGGGCGCGGATTAGGCCATACCGGAGGGACATTAGATAAACTTTCGGCGATACCCGGATATCAGGTTATGCCTTCCTATGAGCTTTTCCAACAAGTCACGAAAGAGGTTGGTGTCGCTATAATCGGCCAGACCGGAGAGTTAGCACCGGCGGATAAGCGTTTTTACGCAACCCGGGATGTGACGGCAACAGTTGAGAGCATTCCGCTGATTACCGCTTCTATTTTATCCAAGAAACTGGCCGCCGGGCTGGATGGGTTGGTAATGGACGTTAAAGCTGGCTCCGGTGCCTTTATGCCAACTTATGAAAAAGCACAGCAACTGGCAAATGCTATTGTACAGGTTGGCAATGGGGCGGGAACCCGGACATCGGCAGTTCTGACTGATATGAATCAGGTTCTGGCCAGTTCGGCCGGTAACGCGCTTGAAGTTCGTGAAGCGGTCCGGTTTCTGACCGGTGACTATCAAAATCCCCGCTTACGGGAAGTGACACTGGCTTTAGGCGCAGAAATGCTCCTGTCTGGTCATCTTGCTCATTCCCGGCAGGAAGCGCTGAGCAGATTACAGCTGGTTTTGAATAATGGCGAGGCTGCTGAACGATTTGCCCATATGGTCGCGCGGTTAGGTGGTCCGGCAGATTTCGTTGAACGTTGTGAAGACTATCTGGAGAGTGCACCGGTAATTAAACCATTATTTGCCGCCCGGAAAGGCGTGGTTTCGGCCATGGATACCCATGCTGTCGGCATGGCGGTGGTGGCGTTGGGTGGTGGACGACAGCGGGCGGAAGACCCAATTGACTATGCGGTAGGGTTTGATCAGTTTATCCGCTTAGGGCAAGCTGTTGATCAGCATACTCCGATCGCGGTAATTCATGCCCGTAATGAAGAGCAGTGGCAATGTGCTGCTGAACGGTTAACTGATGCCATTACTATCGGTGAACAGAACGAACAAAATCCGACTATTTATGAATATATACAGATAAGGAACTAATCATGG
>JBNKRC010000320.1:0-2020 GCA_050296215.1 Vibrio sp.
AGAACCCGATCAATCCACTCCTTTAATAAAGCAGGACAAGAATACATATACAGCGGGTGCTGAAAGACGATCACATCATGCTGTAAAAGCAGTTCCTGTTCGGCGTCCACATCAATAAAAAAATCAGGATAAATAGCATATAAATCCCGGACCGTTACCTCTTCCAAGTTTTCGATCGCTTTGAGCAGGATGCGATTGGCGACCGAACTCTGCGGTTCGGGATGAGCATAAATTACTAATACTTTGGGGCGAAAAGCTGACAGTATGGTGGAATTCATTTTGATTTCTCACTCTATTTTAATTTGAATATCAGAAAGATCCGGAGGCACCAGGCCTGATACACGGATAGGGATAGTCGATATTCATCATAACCTAAATTGGTTAGTGATCGACATTTATCCTTAATCCTCCTACTATTCCCGACAGATTCTTACTCAATACATAAAACAATATGATTACCTTTTCAGACATTCAGTTACTACGCGGTGGCAAGCCTCTTTTAGAGAATGCTTCAGCCACGATTCACCCTGGCGATAAAGTCGGTCTGGTCGGCAAAAATGGCTGTGGCAAATCCACCCTGTTTGCTTTAATGAAAGATGAACTGACCATTGACGCGGGAAATTTCAGCCTGCCAAGCCATTGGGAATTAGCCTGGGTTTCTCAGGAAACACCAGCGATAGAACGTAGTGCGATTGAATATGTCATCGATGGTGATCGGGAGTTTCGCAGTTTAGAAGAGGAACTTCGCCGCGCAGAAGAGAGTGACAACGGAACCAAAGTGGCCGAGATTCACGGCAAAATTGAAACCATTGGCGGATACAGCATCCAGGCACGGGCGGCTGAACTTCTTGACGGGCTGGGTTTCAGCCAGGAACAGATGAAATGGAATCTGACTCAGTTTTCAGGAGGATGGCGAATGCGCCTCAACCTGGCTCAGGCACTGATCTGCCGTTCCGATCTTTTACTTCTTGATGAGCCGACTAACCACCTGGATCTGGATGCGGTGATGTGGCTGGAGCGCTGGCTGCAAAGCTATCCGGGAACATTAATTCTGATTTCTCACGACCGGGATTTTCTCGATCCTATCGTCAATCGCATTATTCATATCGAAAACCAGACCCTGAACGAATATACCGGTAACTATTCTTCGTTCGAAAATCAGCGGGCTGAGCGTTTGATGCTGCAACAGGCAATGTACCAGAAGCAACAAAAGCAGATGGCGCACATGCAGAGTTATATCGATCGTTTTCGTTACAAAGCTTCAAAAGCGCGCCAGGCACAAAGCCGGATTAAAGCGCTGGAGAAAATGGAAAAAGTGCTGCCGGCACAATTTGACAACCCGTTCAGTTTTGAATTCCGCGAGCCTGCAGCCCTGCCCAATCCGATTATGATGATGGATCAGGTCAGCGCCGGCTATGGTGATAAATTAATTCTGGAAAAAATTCGCCTCAACCTGGTTCCGGGCAGCCGGATCGGCCTGCTTGGGCGGAACGGTGCGGGTAAATCCACGCTGATAAAGCTGCTCGCCAATGAACTCAAACCCTCCGGTGGTGATTTAACCTATTCGCAAGGGGTTAAAATCGGTTACTTTGCTCAGCACCAGCTGGAAACCCTCCATCCTGAGGAAACACCGCTTCAACACATGATGCAGATAGCCCCGGATCAAACCGAACAGCAGTTACGTGATTATCTTGGTAGTTTCGGCTTTCAGGGGGATAAAGCACTCGAAAAAGTCGCGCCATTCTCCGGTGGAGAAAAAGCCCGCCTGGTGCTGGCGTTAATTGTATGGCAAAAGCCAAACTTACTATTGCTTGATGAACCGACCAACCACCTTGATCTTGATATGCGTCAGGCGCTGACGCTGGCTTTGCAGACGTTTGAAGGTGCGATGGTCATCGTCAGTCACGACAGATATTTACTTCGGGCAACCACCGATGACCTATACTTAGTTCATCAGGGACAGGTGGCCGAATTTGATGGTGATCTCAATGATTACTACAAATGGCTGACCGATCAGCAA
>JBNKRC010000321.1:0-2016 GCA_050296215.1 Vibrio sp.
AGTGTTTACCTTTCTAAAATGCGTTTAGCACAAAATTTGGGATGATGGTAACAAACAAGGGAGATTTGTCATCAAAATCTGCTAGCTAATTTAGTGACAAACCTGCCTTACTAAGTCAAAATAATAAAAATTCATCTGTCACATCAATCACTTTATGTCGATAACTCATCCCGCAGCATTCGAAGCAAATCAATATAATGCGTTTTCCGTATTGATCGTTGATGATGAAATCGACATGCAAATCATCTTAAAAAAAGCCCTGAGTAACTGGTTTAAAAAAATCGACAGTGCCAGCTCCATTGAGCAGGCAGAAAAATTACGCTGCATGCACCATTATGATCTGGTTATTTTAGACATCAATTTACCCGGCCGGTTAGGTATAGAATGGAAGGAACTGTTCGAGCAAAAAGATAAAAAAGTTGACGTTATTTTTATCACCGGCTACGCCACCATTGATATGGCGATTACGGCATTACAACTTGGTGCAAGAGACTTTATTTTAAAACCTTTTAATCTGGAGCAAATTTTCAATGCTGTTGAACGTTGTATGCAGCGCCGCCTGGAGGAAAGGAAACACAGGGCACTAACCAGAGAAGTTCAGAAACATGTCAGCACAGACATTATCGGAAACTCCGAGAAAACGCGTTTGGTAAAACAATTGGTCAGGCAGTATGCACCATCAAAAGCATCCGTGCTGATCGAAGGTGAGTGTGGAACAGGGAAAGAACTGATTGCCCGTTCACTGCATGAATTAAGCGGCAGAAGTGGCCCCTTTGTCGCAATTAACTGCTCGGTTTTTTCCAGCCAGCATCTGGAAAAAGAATTGTTTGGCGAAGGAGCTCCGGTCGCCAGTGAAGGCCTGGTTCGTCTTGCTAATAATGGCACACTTTTTCTCAATGATATCGGAGAGATGTCATGGGAAGTGCAGGGCGCACTATTAAGCGTACTGGAAAAGCGTTCTCTTCACCCACCGGGTTCCAACCATGAACTGGGTGTGGACCTTCGTGTCGTAGCCGCAACGAGTAAAACCCTTAAGCAGGCAATCGAAAAAGGAGCTTTCCGCAGTGATTTATATTACCGCCTGGCTGTTTTAAAAATTGACGTATTGCCATTACGAGAGCGCAAAGCGGATTTGGTGGAGTTGATTCCCTATTTTACCCGATCACTCTGTGGTGACTTATCTCTCGCTATTCCTTCATGGAGCAATCAGTACATTGCGGAAATGCATAATTACGATTGGCCGGGAAACGTGCGCGAACTTAGGAATATGCTGGAACGTTGTTTGTTACTAAATAAATCTCCTGAACAGTATTGGACAGAAATTATGTATAACGGACATAATCCGCATCCGAATGGTGTTGTTGTCTCCGTTGCCCATACCGATTATCTGCCGGAAATCGAACCTCATGTTCCGTCCTCCAAAGTGCAGGGATATCCCGACGACTGGAGTCTGAAAGAGGTTGAAAAGGCGCATATTTTAAAAATGATGGAAAGTCACGACGGGAATAAATCGGCTGCAGCCAGAGAGTTAGGTATTTCACGCAAAACTCTGGAACGTAAATTCCGGGAGTGGGCTGAAGAGGAAGACATTGATGGGTGACAACGCCCCTCTGACCCGGCTGCGGCGATTCAGAAACACGGTCCGCTACCGATTACTCGTCTTAACTTCCGCTCCGATACTTCTGACCATGGGGGCCCTGTTACTGCTCTTCATTTACTGGACAACGCACTATACCTGGCAAAATACGCTGGATGAAGTATCAGAGCGGCTTCGTGTGGCCCGCAACAGTGTCAGTTTCCTGCTTTCAGAACAGGCGCTGACTTTAAATTCTATTGTAAAGTCCTACCAATTTACCACTTTGATTGCATACGACCCGTCAAACAGAGATGTTAACCAGTGGTTGTACAGTGAAATGGACAGTAGCAGTCTTGATTTTGCCTATTTCGAGGAAGCCGATACCCCCGCCATTAATAACCTGCAAATGGGTTCAAATTTTGAGATTGTTAACCGGCAAC
>JBNKRC010000322.1:0-1973 GCA_050296215.1 Vibrio sp.
AAATATGACGGTCAGTTGAAGACCCGCTTATGGGTGGCTCCGCCGACTAAGATGGATAAAGATCAGCTTATCGAAGAAGGTTACTACGGTATCTTTGGCCGTACCGGTGTTCGTATTGAAACTCCGGGATGTTCGCTATGTATGGGTAACCAGGCTCGGGTAGCGGATAAAGCGACTGTTATGTCTACGTCAACCCGTAACTTCCCTAACCGTTTAGGTACAGGTGCAAACGTTTATCTGGCTTCTGCTGAGTTATCTGCGGTTGGCTCGATCCTTGGCCGCATCCCAACGGTAGAAGAGTATCTGGAATATGCGAAGCAGCTCGATGCTACGGCGGCTGATACATACCGCTACTTAAACTTCCATACTATGCCTCACTATACTGAAGAAGCTGATTTGGTGATTATGCAGCAATCGGCTTAATTACTCCGGTATGATAAAACGATACAGCCCCTCATATGAGGGGCTGTTTTTTAGGGTGTGTAGAGGAGATTAGGAGCGGACTGCCGAAGTCGCTTAATCTTCCAGATCACCACAGAAACGGTAACCTTCACCATGGATCGTTGCGATAATCTCCGGAGTACCACTTACGGATTCGAAATGTTTACGAATGCGGCGAATGGTTACGTCGACAGTGCGATCATGCGGTTTAAGTTCGCGGCCGGTCATTTTTTTCAGCAGATCGGCCCGGGTCTGAATTTTCCCCGGGTTTTCACAGAAGTGCAGTAAAGCACGGAATTCTGAACGAGGCAGTTTATAGCTATCACCGTTCGGGTTGATTAAAGAACGGCTATTGATATCCAGTTCCCAACCGTTAAAACGATAGCTTTCAACATTACGTTTTTCTTCATGAATCGTGTTGCTTGTCATCGCACGGCTAAGCAGATTACGCGCACGAATCGTTAATTCACGAGGGTTAAACGGTTTAGTGATGTAATCATCTGCACCGATTTCCAAACCTAGAATCTTATCAACTTCATTATCACGACCAGTCAGGAACATGAGAGCGACGTCCGCCTGTTCTCTTAGTTCGCGAGCCAGCAATAATCCATTTTTGCCTGGGAGGTTGATGTCCATAATCACCAGATTAATGGCTTTTTCTGATAGAATATGGTGCATTTCTTCACCATTGCTAGCCTCAAATACAGTATATCCCTCTGCTTCAAAAATGCTTTTCAGCGTGTTTCGAGTGACTTGCTCATCTTCTACGATAAGAATTTGCGGGGTTTGCATTGGCGGTACCTAAACTGGTAAAAAAAAAGTATAAAATGAAAATTTTTCTAGGTAAAAACATGACTTATTTGTGATGTTTTGTAAATGATAGACTAAAGTAGTAGAAAAAAATACTTTAATCCACTGCCGCCATCCGTGGTGGTATGTTGTCTTCCTGACTGGTATATGTTGTTACCCTTGTTGCGGTGGATTTTATATTGTTAACAGCTTGCTAACAATGGTCGTTGAATATTACTCTCCAGTTTGTTGATTTACATCAATAGAACTTTATAGCCAAATAATCTTAGTATAAATAATACGGACAGGAGCTAAGAGCGTGCTAACACAATCGCTTTGGAATGAATACTTAACTACCTGTTTCCGTTTGGAAAAAAAGATAAATGACCTTTCCTTTGCCATCATCACTGCATGGAATCCAAGAAGTAAACGTTCATCACATAGTTTGAACAGAACAAATAATCAGCGTTTACAGCATCGATTAAAAGGCTATGATTGGACTCTGTTAGTTGCTGGTGATCCTACATTTACATGGTGCGAGGAAAGTTTTGCTGTTGAATTAGATTTATCGACAGCACTAAGCATTGCTCGGGAATTTGAGCAAAATGCAATTTTTTACGTGCGTGACGGGGAACTTTTTTTACATTCATGCCATGATAGCAGAGTGCAAAGTTTAGGGCCTTTTTATATGCGCGTGATATAAAAGTATTAATAAGAATCATGGAGGAATGATGAAAGATATC
>JBNKRC010000323.1:0-2005 GCA_050296215.1 Vibrio sp.
GATCTTCTTTATCAAAAGACCCTACATTACGTGGGTTTTCGTAGTGATCAATTACTTTTTCGCTATAAGCCATAACTCTTTACCTCGAATCCTCTACTTCCCTGGAGTGATTAGTGATGCGCCCATTCAACTGAGCTCAAATCAATCCCTTCTTTATACATATCCCATAGAGGTGACATGTCGCGTAATTTCTTGACTGCCGCGTGAATCTGTTCAACGGCATAATCAATCTCCTCTTCAGTCGTAAAACGACCAAAAGAGAAGCGAATCGAACTGTGCGCAAGCTCGTCATCAAGCCCTAATGCACGCAGCACATAGGAAGGTTCAAGACTTGCGGAAGTACAGGCACTACCTGACGATACAGCAAGATCTTTCAGTGACATCAGCAGTGACTCACCCTCAACAAACGCAAAGCTGATGTTGAGGTTATTCGGCAGACGATGTTCCAAATCGCCGTTAACCGTCACCGCTTCCATATCTTTCAGACCATCCAGCATGCGATCGCGTAATTTTTTCGCGTGATCGTAGTCCTGCTGAAGTTCTTCTTTCGCAATACGGAAAGCTTCACCCATACCCACAATCTGGTGAGTCGGTAATGTGCCGGAGCGGAAGCCCCGTTCATGGCCACCGCCATGCATTTGTGCTTCAAGACGAATACGAGGCTTACGGCGGACATACAGAGCGCCAATACCTTTAGGACCGTAGATTTTGTGTGCCGACAGCGAAATTAAATCCACTTTCATTTCCTGCACATCAATAGGTAATTTACCCGCAGACTGCGCAGCATCCACATGGAAAACGATTTTACGGGAACGACATAGTTCACCGATAGCTGCAATATCCTGAATCACACCGATTTCGTTATTAACGTGCATGATAGAGACTAAAATGGTGTCATTGCGCATTGCTGCTTCCAGTTTAGCCAGGTCAATCAGACCATTACTTTCCGGAGCCAGATAAGTTACTTCGAAACCTTCACGTTCAAGCTGTCTGCAAGTATCCAGAACGGCTTTATGTTCTGTCTTGCTGGTGATGATATGCTTACCCTGCTTGCTATAAAAATGCGCTGCACCTTTGATAGCCAGGTTATCCGACTCAGTTGCACCTGAAGTAAAGACAATTTCGCGAGGATCAGCATTCAAAAGATCAGCAACCTGTTCACGAGCCGTATCCACCGCTTCCTCTGCCTGCCATCCATAACGATGCGAACGGGAAGCCGGGTTACCAAAATTACCATCCATCGTCAGATATTGAGCCATCTTTTCTGCAACGCGTTTATCTACCGGGCAAGTTGCTGAATAGTCAAAATAAATAGGCAGTTTCATTTTTTACTCCAATTTAAAATGTGGTGGCTATGAACGAACAGTAACATTTGATGATACGTTATCTGAGGCTTGTCTCTGGTTCACAGCTAATCCGATATCCTGGCGATCTGATATTTCTAATACATCGTTATCATTCATCAGTTGGCCAAGTGTGATATTGTTCAGAAAGTCACTAATGCGTGAACTTAAATCAAACCATAAAGTATGAGTCAGGCAGCGAACCCCGCCCTGGCAATCTCCTTTACCAGAACATTTCGTTGCATCAACAGATTCATCAACAGCATCGATAATTCGACCAACGGAAATACCAAACGCGTCATCACCCAGACGATAACCGCCACCCGGACCACGAACGCTGGCAACCAGACCAGCTTTGCGCAATTTTGCGAACAATTGCTCCAGATAAGAGAGAGAAATCCCCTGGCGTTCCGATATATCAGCCAGCGGAACCGGGTTCTCTTGTGAGTGCAGAGCTACGTCGAGCATCGCAGTTACTGCGTATCTTCCTTTTGATGTTAGTCTCATAATATTTCTATCCACATCGTTTATGTGGTTAGAATTTTTTCATACCTGACTTATTTGGTCAAGTATTTATTTGACCAAATAAGTCAGGTATTCATCCCTACATATAAGGAGGTTATTTTTTATTCGATATTGTTTTATCAACCGCAGTCAGAATA
>JBNKRC010000324.1:0-2000 GCA_050296215.1 Vibrio sp.
ATGCCCGACCAGATTTGAAAATGCATGAATTTGCACATAAGAACTAAAGGAGAGTTCTGCACATATCGTCAGAGCAATAGCAGCCAGGGTAAAACTTTTTTCTCTTTCGGGAATAGAAGCCCGTTCACGTAACATGTTGAATAACGCAAGCACCAGAATAAAGATAATCAAGTATTCACTGTATACTTTAAAACTGGTAATTCCATATCCTTCAATAAAACCGACAGGGAAATCACCCTGGAAAATCAGTATTGACAGGTTTGCCGCTAAAACACCAAATAAGGTGAACAAGAAATAGCCATTTTGCTTTCTCGTTGCCGCAAAGGGGGATGCGAGCAATAGTACTGCTTCTAAATAGCGGGCGCTAAGCCAGAACTGAACCGACAGATTACCACTTCCTTCAATAAAGACATTCAATCCCTTATAAACCAGCGTATGCATCAGATCCAGCACACCGACCCATAAATAACCACAGGCTAAAAATATAAGAAAATTATTTTTCGTAAACCGTCTCGTTGCCCACGCCAGTGCAAACATCAGAAATGAAATAACGATGGTCAGGAGTTCAATTAACGTATGAAATGCCAGAAAACTGATCTGAGAAACAGCAAGCAGAACTGGTATAACCCCGGCTGGAACAGCCCATACCTTCCACTGCATAAGGGGATTAAATACGTTTTTTTGGGTAATCAAGTTAACCTCTGTTCATTCTCAGATTCTTTTCCTATACCAGTGGAACGTCCGCAGTTTCTGCCTACTTATTATGAAACCAGATTATAGAAACCACATCCGGACACTGATTCAGCGATTACGAATTAAACCACTAAACTTAAACAATTTCATCAACTAGATAAAGACTCAGTTCGCAGGCTCATGATAACCGAACAATAAGGGAAACGGATGTTTGTCGGTGAAGGTGAAGGCGGGCCAGATACCAAAATGCCGGCAGATGCCGGCATTTTCTTATTTCGATTCACTATTACTGACGTCGGAAAATTCGCGCCGAATACGGCCGCATATTGCTTTCGCCGGTTGCTCCATCAGAGGTGAGATACAGCTCCCAGCCGGTTTCCGGCTGAAACACCTGCTCACTACCAGAGAAGTTCATCACCGTTAACGTCTGCATGGTTTGCGCCGTAATAATACCTGTCGCATCATCACCGAAAATCTGCACGGCCTGACGATTTCTCGGCCCCAGCTCACCGGAACGTTTCAGCGCGATCAACTGCTTGTAATAGCTAAGGATTGACCGACCTTCATCAGTTTCTGTCTGATCCCAGCGTAATTTTGACTCCAAGAATGTTTCACGGGCATGGGGATCTTTCGGCTCAATCCCGCCAAAAGAAAAATCGGCCTTACGGCCTTCGCGGGCACCATCAATAATAGTCTGATCAGAAAAATCCTCGAAAAACAGGAATGGAGCCTTTTCGCCATACTCCTCGCCCATGAACAACATAGGAACAAAAGGACTTGCCATTACCGCCGTAATGCCCAGTAACGCTTTATCACGACCATAAGTGGTAATCATTCGGTCACCCAGTAAGCGGTTACCAATCTGATCATGATCCTGGATATGGACAACATGTTCCGAACCCTGAGTATCCCGACCGTCTGTTCCTACAAAACTACAGCTATGTTTTTCCAGTCTGCTTCCATCCAGTACAAATCCGTCACGAAGTGCTTTGACAACATCGGAAAAACTACCGAAGTTGGCATAGTGGCGCCATGTTTCACCGGTCAGATTCGCGAATACTGCATGGTTAAGATCGTCATTCCACTGAGAATGGTAATTGAAGCCCGGATCGGCAGTAACATATTTGTCGTTACGCAGATGTTCGGCGATCGTCAGCACTTCACGCCCTTCTTCCACACCGATCTGCCGTGCCAGATCGGTAAATTCCCGCAGAATGTGTACCGGAGAATTATCAAATATTTCAGACACAGCATCCATACGCAGGCCATCAAAACCGACCTCCTGCAACCAGAATCGAATATTTTCC
>JBNKRC010000325.1:0-1989 GCA_050296215.1 Vibrio sp.
TGGTGAAAATAATTTTGGAAGGTTTCATAACTCAATACGGATACTTGGCTTAAGCATAACGTCACCATAGTATAAGGGTTTACCAGCAAAATATAGGTATATTCGATAACTGGATATTTATTAGGCAAGCATCATTTTGATTGATCTAAAGACTGTTCCCGGAACCGATCATGTGATTTAATCAACATAACCCTCATAAATTACAATTAGGAAAGGACCTATGAGCAGCGTATTTGAAATCGTGTCACTAGCACGCCGCAAAAATAAACTAAAACGTGAATTAACGGACAATGAGAAAAAAGTTCGCGATAACAGCAAACGTGTTGATTTGCTGGACAATCTGCTTGATTACATCAAACCAGAGATGACTCAGGAACAAATCATTGCAATCATCAAAAACATGAAATCTGATTATGAAGACCGTGTTGATGATCACATCATTAAAAGTGCTGAAATATCTAAAGAACGCCGTGAAATCAGCCGCCGTATCGTTGAACTGACAGAACAGGATAAACAGCTAAACAGTCCTAAAAAGTAAGATTGTTGGTTAATTATCTTTTGTTATTTCCAAATAGCCCGAATACGGGCTATTTTTATTTGAACTTTTCAACTGGTTGATGCTAAATTTAGTTTATATTAGCAAAATCAAATATAAGAGAGGTTCACGATGTCTACCTTCACAACCCGCTGCCCGCACTGTCATGGCGTCAACCGCCTTCCATCTGCACGTTTTGAAGATGACCCAAAATGCGGCAAATGCCAACAACCACTTATTGACGGCACTCCGATAGAAGGTACCGGTGATAACTTACCCCCATTTCTTAACAGTGAGTTACCGGTCGTTATCGATTTCTGGGCCCCATGGTGTAACCCCTGTGTAGGATTTGCGCCGGTATTTAAGGACGTAGCCAGTGAATTTAAAGGCAAGGCACGTTTTCTAAAAATTGATACGGAAGCTCAGCAACAACTGGCCATGCAGTATCAGATTCGCAGTATTCCGACCATCATGGTGTTCAAAGGCGGACGTCGCGTGGATATGATAAATGGCGCACTGCCTAAATCTCAGTTTACCCAGTGGCTGGCCCAGGCAATCAATAAATGATCTGACAATGAAAACCGCAGGCGCAACGAACCGGCGGTTTCAGGGTAAAAATGCGAACCACAGGGCTCGCATTTTTCTTTGTATTCTTTATATACAGCCGCTATACGGATTTACTGAACTGAGCCATTAGGCGCTGCAGACTTTCCAGTTTATCAACCAGTTCCCCTGTCCGGGCCACTGATGTGTGTGACAGACTCTGAGTTGAATCGATCGCCGATTTCATCCGGTGAACGTGATCGACCATGCCTTGAGTTACCTGTACCTGTTCAGTAATCCCTTGTGACGTGCTGGCACTTTGTTCACCAATTGCTTTTAAATCACCGACAATGGTTTCAAATGCATCTTTACTTTGCTGAGACTTAACCACACTCTGCTCTGAAGCCGACTGGCCGGCTTTCATCAGTTCTCCGGTCCGGTTTACCGTCGTCTGCAGCACTTCAATTTTACTGCGAATATCGCCAACCGATGCACTTGTTTTTTCAGACAATGCACGTACTTCGTCAGCAACCACGGCAAATCCGCGTCCGGCTTCGCCGGCCCTGGCGGCTTCAATGGCAGCATTTAATGCTAATAAATTGGTTTGTTCGGCAATGCCCTGAATCATGCCAAGAATCGCTTCAATTCCATCCACATCCGTATATAACTGCTCAAGCGCCTGACGAGAGTCGTTCAGTTGCAGGCTTAGATGTTCAACAGCCTGAACAGCTTCGTTAATCGTGTTTACCCCAGCAATCGCCATTTTCTGTGCATCATCAGAAAACTTAAAACTTTGGCGAGCCTGAACTGCCACTTCGTCAATCGATCTCAGCATCTCTTCGGCCGACACGGCCATTGCATCGGTTGCCAGCGTCTGTTGCGACAGTTGCTCATCAATTGACCTGGAATTA
>JBNKRC010000326.1:0-1986 GCA_050296215.1 Vibrio sp.
CCCTGATCAATAGCAAAATTCCGGATGCCTTCCGCCAGTTTGTCTACTGCCATCGGATCCTGGTTGTGATCCCACAAAAACTGCGAGTGAGTCAGTGGCAGCGGACGCTCTTTTATCTCAGTTGCCGGTTTCAGTTTTTGTATCAGTTCGCCCTGAGTTTCTTCCAGTTCCTGTAACAGAGCCGGAGAAATGGTCAGGCGGTCACAGCCGGCAAGCTCGAGAATTTCACCAGAACTGCGGAAACTTGCACCCATAACGACAGTTTTGTAACCATATTCTTTGTAGTAGTTGTAAATATTAGTCACGGATCTTACGCCGGGATCGTCCTGGGCTGAAAATTCATGCCCTTCTTTGGCTTTATACCAGTCCAGAATACGTCCGACAAACGGAGAGATCAGGGTTACGTCCGCTTCTGCGCAGGCCTGTGCCTGAGCAAAAGAGAACAGCAGTGTCAGATTACAGTTGATGCCTTCTTTTTCCAGTATTTCAGCCGCGCGAATGCCTTCCCAGGTGGAGGCGATTTTAATCAGAATGCGATCATTGGAAATACCGGCTTCATTATAGAGACGGATTAGTTTACGGGTTTTTTCGATGGTCGCTTCCGTGTTGTAGGAAAGACGGGCATCCACTTCGGTGGAAACCCGGCCCGGAATAGTTTTCAGAATTTCTTTACCGATGGTCACGGCTAACATGTCGCAGGTATCAACAAGTTGTTGTCTCTTGTCATCGCTTTGCATTTTCGCATAAGTGATTGCCTGATCGATAAACGTTGCGTATTGAGGTAGCTGAGCCGCTTTCAGGATTAGTGACGGATTCGTCGTTGCATCGTCTGGCTGATATTTTTCAATCATATCGATTTCGCCGGTATCCGCGACGACCCGGGTTACCTTCCGAAGTTGTTCTAATTTATTTCTCATTTCAATCATCCTATTTTCAGGCGTTTTGTTTCACGTGTAGCTAATCTTTGAATTTGTTGTTAATGATTAGATAAAAGAGCCACGGAGTAGTTTATTAGTTTATACAAACCGGATGAACATATGCTTATCGTTGGAGCCGTTGTGTTATCGCGCTCACAACAAGATTCAATTATGTTTTTTGATATTAAAGGGGAAATGACCCACACTGTAATAAATATCTGTGAATATTTGTAGAATATATGGTGATGGTAAGGAAATCGCAGGAGTTGATACCACAATATAACGGGCGGCTTTTGCAGACCGAGTGTATTTCGTTCGGATAATTCAGGCCCTCAATATGAAAAGACTAATACCATTCTAGTAAAGTTTCTGGTCATCTAAATGGATGTGATGGAACAAACATACAAGGGCATGGATGCCCTTTCTCTCTAAATAAAAAGCAAGCGAACAGGGATGTCTTGAGCGGTTTGTGGAATCATGTCCATTTAGATCAACAATTTTTCCCGTTTGGTATAACGAGGCATTTATGTCACTGACGCTAGAGCAAATAGTTATTCAGGAGCAGAAGTTTCAGTTTGAATATTTTGATAGTGATGTTGCGTGGAAGCTGGGTAGTTATCTGTATCAAATGGCTTATGACCGGGATTTATCTGTAGCAATCGAAGTGTATGCATTTGATCAGGTGCTGTTCAGTTCAGCCCGGATCGGTATGGCCGAAATTCAGCAGAATATTGTGGAACGGATGCGTCAGAATGTTCTGGATAGTGGTCATAGCAGCCATTATCTGTCGCTTCTTCATTGTAGCGGGGCGAAAATAAAAGACTCCCCGGGCGCATTAAACGGTAAAGTTTGTGCCCTGGGAGGCAGTTTTCCTATTCAGCTCAGGAACGGGCCACTGATAGGTGCGATTACCTGTGCGGGGCTGACCTCCATTGACGATCACAATCTTGTGGTCGAAGCATTAAGCTATGTTACCGGCCAGCAGGCGCTTATTGATTAGTGCATGATTATTGTTCGATCGGCAGTTCCTGATTTTGTCCCCACTCGGTCCATGAACCATCATAGACTC
>JBNKRC010000327.1:0-1985 GCA_050296215.1 Vibrio sp.
ACCGCAATGCATCTTGGAGTGACGAGTTCGTTTATTGCCCAGGCTCCGGTAGAGCAGATTGCGGATAAGCTGGATACCTTATCTGTACCGGGGCAGACAATCTGGATCTATGTATCGGATCCGCATTTCCGGGCTGATGTTGAAGGGCTCTGTCTGCATAACCCACAGTTTAAAGTGATTCCTCACTGTGGGTTAGACCACCCGTTATTCGATAGTGGGGAGGTTGAGTCCGAGCATGATTTCCATCCGGATAAATTAGCGTCAGTGATTTTTACTTCCGGTTCCATGGGTAAACCCAAAGCCGTTGCGCATACCCACCGGCAACATTTTGCGTCGGCAAGAGGTCTGCTGGAACGATTTGCGTATTCCCGCGATGATACCTGGCTGCTGAGTCTACCGCTGTACCATGTCTCCGGACTGGCGATTATCTATCGCTGGCTGATGGTTGGCGGGTGTTTAAAAGTCGGCAGCGGTCACCTATTTGATGATATCTCCGGAGCCACCCATGCTTCCCTGGTTCCAGTGCAGCTACAACGTTTGCTTGATAATCAGCAGCCGACGACACTAACGCGGGTGTTACTGGGGGGAAGCCATATCCCCGGCGAGCTTTGCGAGCGGGCAAACCGGGAGGGAATTGAAACCTGGCTGGGCTATGGTATGACCGAATCGGCTTCAACGGTAACGGCTAAACGTTATGACGGCCTGGACGGAACCGGATATGTACTGCCGCGGCGTAAGCTAAAAATTGAAAATCAGCACATCTTCATTGCAGGGGAAACCCTGGCAACCGGCTATTTTTATAAAGGTGAAGTGACACCTCTGACAGACGCCGATGGCTGGTTTGATTCTAAGGATCTTGGCTGTTGGGAAAACGATCAGGTTGTTGTGTTAGGGCGGGCAGATAATATGTATATCTCTGGCGGCGAAAATATCCACTGCGAGGAGATTGAGTCGATATTATCTCTGCATGCGCAGATTGATTTTGCTGTGGTTGTTCCCGTTGCTGATAAAGAGTATGGCGCGAGAGGAGTCGCGGTTTTATATAGCCACGAATCGTTACCGGACCGGCAGGAAATAGAAGCATGGCTGACCGGGCGTCTGGAAAAATTTAAATGGCCGGTTGATTATGTTGAACTGCCGGAAGATCTGACCAGGCAGGGAATTAAACTGCCGCGCAGAGTCGTCAGGCAGTGGCTGCTGGATAAGGGAATACATCATTAGGTTATGAGATAGATCTAAACATCATTGGTATTCATATAGCCTTTAGTCATAATTAGCCCATTAAAAGCTAACATATGGGTATAAGTATGAAAAAAGGGCTATTGATTGTTATAGTAATGATTCAGATCTATATCGCTGTTGCATCAACCGGAGTGGTAAGATCATTATCCGAACTGGCCGCCTTCTTACTGATCGCCTCATTTGTTTTAGATCGCCGGTCTCGGCACACCAAAGCGGCTGACTAACGGGGCTGACTAACGGATAGCTCAGCGGGAACTGCCTGCCAGATTTTTCACGATTTTGTACAGCGACTGGTGAGATGACTGCTCCGCATTAAAGATTTCACCGGCTTCAATGGTAATCCGTGCGCGGAAGCGGGCAGGAAAGCCTTTACATGCACGACCTTTATGGCGGCTGAAGTAACTCCCCCAAAGTCCGGTAATGGCCATCGGTACTACTTTTACCTGAGTACGGGCCAATATAAGATCAACCCCACGCATAAAGCGCCCGACCTCTCCGTCAGGCGTGAGTCGTCCTTCCGGAAAAATACACACTAAGTCGCCCTGATCCAGAGCCTGCTCAACCTCACTAAACGCGGATTTTAATGCTGCGGGGCTATTGGGCCGGATGGGAATAACGCCTGCTTTACGTAGCAACACACGTAACAGCGGCAGATCGGCGTAGTCGCCTTCCATCACGAACCGGATTAAACGTGGAGAAGCCAGTAATAGTAAGATGGCATCGATATAACTGACGTGATTACA
>JBNKRC010000328.1:0-1963 GCA_050296215.1 Vibrio sp.
CCAAGCATCCAATTATTGCCGTCACCGGTTCTTCTGGTGCCGGAACCACAACCACATCAGAAGCATTCAGAAAAATGTTTCTCTCTCTTGATGTCAAACCAGCCTGGGTTGAAGGGGATAGTTTTCACCGTTTCACCCGCCCGGAAATGGACATCGAAATCCGTAAAGCAAGAGAACAAGGTCGTCATATCAGTTATTTCGGTTCAGAAACCAATAACTTTCCCCAGTTGGAAGAATTTTTCCGCGAATATGGAAAAACCGGAACAGGCAAAGTTCGCCGCTATCTGCACACCTTTGATGAAGCGGTTCCCTATAATCAGATTCCCGGAACATTCACACCGTGGCAGGAATTACCTCAGGATAGTGATGTGCTGTTTTATGAAGGACTGCATGGCGGGATTAAACACGGCGATGTCAATGTTGCACAACATGTCGATTTTCTGATTGGAATGGTGCCGATTGTCAATCTCGAATGGATTCAGAAATACGTCCGGGATACCCGCGACAGAGGCCATTCCCGCGAGGCGGTAATGGATTCGATTGTACGCTCCATGGACGACTATCTGAACTATATTACTCCTCAGTTTTCACGTACCCATATCAATTTTCAGCGGGTGCCAACCGTAGATACCTCTAATCCACTTAGTGCGCAAGGCATTCCGAGCCTCGACGAAAGTTTTGTCGTGATCCGCATAAGAGGCATTAAAAACGTCGATTTCCCATATCTGCTTGCGATGATCGACGGCTCATTTATGTCGAGTCACGACACCATTGTGGTCCCCGGCGGGAAAATGAGCTTTGCTATGGAACTGATCGTCCGGCCGATTCTGCAGCAACTGATCGAAACCGGTAAAATTGGTTAAATTCTGGAAACGGCATCACACTGGTTTACAGTTGATTAATAGAACAGCGTTCTATTATATTACTTCTTATAGCGTGACCATGTGCACACTTTTGCGTACATTATCACCATGCCTATACGATTAAAATCAAGAAATAGTTGCCGAAAAAGGATACTATTCTTAACCGAACACAAGATAGCTTGCACACCTACGCAATAGCTTCTAAGCTGACGGCTTAACCTTCGGCTTAGATACAATACGGAAAGCAGCAAGCATACCCCGCAGAGGAAGAGAGAGATTATGGTTCTAGGTAAACCTCAAACCGATCCAACTTTAGAGTGGTTCCTTTCACATTGTCATATTCATAAATATCCATCAAAAAGCACTTTGATTCACGCTGGTGAAAAGGCCGAAACACTTTACTACATCGTTAAAGGATCTGTCGCCGTACTGATTAAAGATGAAGAAGGTAAAGAGATGATTCTTTCTTACCTGAATCAGGGTGATTTCATTGGTGAACTTGGTCTGTTTGAAGATGACCAAGAACGTACCGCATGGGTTCGTGCAAAATCACCATGTGAAGTTGCTGAAATTTCATTTAAGAAATTCCGCCAGTTGATCCAGGTTAACCCTGATATTCTGATGCGTTTATCTTCTCAAATGGCCCGCCGTCTACAAGTAACCAGCCGCAAAGTTGGCGACTTAGCATTCCTGGATGTAACAGGACGTATCGCTCAGACCTTATTAAACCTTGCTAAACAACCGGATGCGATGACTCACCCGGACGGTATGCAAATCAAGATCACCCGTCAGGAGATTGGTCAGATTGTTGGCTGTTCACGCGAAACTGTAGGCCGTATTCTGAAAATGCTTGAAGAACAAAACCTGATTTCTGCACACGGTAAAACTATCGTGGTGTACGGTACCCGTTAATTGTCAGCATTTTTATCATGATTTTAAAAGCCACTCAATGAGTGGCTTTTTTATTGAAACAGGCTCAGCCAGTCATTGGTTGGTGCTTTCAAAAATCTTGTCTGCAGACGCTTCAACAAAGCCATTATAGAGAGAGCCATCCGGCATCGGATACCGTTTGGCAAATTCATAAAACCCACCGGGGATAC
>JBNKRC010000329.1:0-1949 GCA_050296215.1 Vibrio sp.
TCAGTAGAGCACCGGTTTGTTATCTATAACCCAATGACCATTATCGATGCGAATGAATACAAATGATTCATCATGCAAGTCACCATCGGAATCAGTGAATAGATCAAACCAGATACGCATCTCACGAGGCTGTGACAAAATAGCCTGATTAGCCGATAAAGTTTCTATAACCGGTTGTTGATTAGGCTCTAGTTCCTCACTATGAGGTTTATTCCCGGTGTTACCGTAATCCATAGTAGAGCCGGTATTATCTTGATTTGAATTATCTTCATCAGGAAATGGATCAGTGTGTAGAGAAGCCAAAGTCCCATCATAAAGCTGCTTGTGAGTTTCACCCAGTGACTGACATTTGACGCCATTTTTAGGAACCCCGCAGGCATACTCACCCTTGATAGTGCAGCCCCCCAGGCCGAATAAAAAAAGAAATATCGGTAAGTATTTATTCATTGGCATTCTCTGGTGTATGGTTGGCGAGAAGGTTGGCGTTAAGCGGTAGATCTTCTGTCAGAAACAGGTCAACAATTCGACCAGCAGATATTTCAATAATCGGGTACGTTTCTTCAGCGCGTTTAAAATACCAATCTGCAATTTTTTCCATGGTGTTACTCATCCCAGAAGCCAATCCAGCTTCGGCAATTTTATCGGGATCAAAAGATGTGACGCTTCCGGTTGATGATGTCGAAATTGTTGAATACGTTGATGTGATAGCGTTTCCTATACCGGACAATCCACCCGCTAAAAACGCATTTGCAATTAACTGACCTCGCTTAGTATTAAAGTTACCGCGTAATCCATTTTTCCCATCTTCACCTGTGACAGTACCGGTCGCGACTTCACTAATAATATCGCCGTTTTTCAAAACGCAGGTTAATCTCTCTAATCTAAGATAAGCGCGTTCATCGGAGACGTTTCCTGTACCGGAAGCCACGACTCTACATTGCTTAACCTTATGCCTGAATCGATTAGGTAAGTTCCCATTATCAATAAGCTCAAGAAGAACTGGGTGCGGATTACGCTCGGCCAATCCACCCGTTGGAGCATCCAGACCGGATAAAAGAACAGCCTTCCCAAATGATCCTGCAGGAATCGTGTCACGGATATGCGGCTTTTTTTTCCCCTTGCCACCGAATTTTATTTTTACTATTTTTGCGGGAGCATTGGATGGTTGCATAACCTGATTCATAAGGGATTTTCCAGCATCAGGTGCTGATCCATTATTGCCTGTTTTGCCGTTTGGTAATATTTGAGGGGCTTTCACCACTGGTAACGAGTCACGTGGTGGAAGGGGTATGGTTGGAAATCCAGATCTTGTAGTGTTTTGAGCTTGTAGTTTTGAGCTCAATTCAGACTTATCCTGATTTAATTGATTAATTTGTTCCATCATCTGGTCTATTTTAAGATCTGTTTCGGCTTTTTCCCTGGCACGAGACTCTTCATAGTCCTTCAATCGACTCTCATTTTTTAATACCCAGTTCTGTATTGGATCGCTAGATTGACCCGGTGTAGATACATCAACAAGGGATTTAGACTGTTGCTTGCCATTAGCAAGATTCGTTGATGGGTTGGTTAAATACGCATAAGCAAGTACCGCAACAGCTGCCAAAATAACAATGCTGACTACTAGAGTCTGCCTTTTTCTGACATCACGTTCATCGGGTAAATCAGGTAAACCGTTGTTACTCATGATGGGCTCCTGAATGTGTATAGAACGGTCGTTTCCGCTGGAGCTAAAGAGTGTTTTTTAAGTGATACAGCACGAATGATTTTAGAAAGATTTCTGAACTCGCGCTCTTCCATTACTAAAGGTTTATCGGTGGTATTGGTCACCAGATATTTATCGATAACCATACTTCCACTTTTCCACGATAGTGCATGCAAGATCTGAGTTTCAGACCATAACGGAATCGTTTTATTGACTGTTTTAACTCGAAATCCAGGTAATTTAACAA
>JBNKRC010000330.1:0-1921 GCA_050296215.1 Vibrio sp.
CCAGGTTAAAAAACACTAATTTCAATGTATATCCATATTTTCATACAACAAGATCATGTATAATCAACACATTCACAATAACACAAACCACAAATCATCAATACAAACAGAATCAATCAAGTTTCATATCCATAAACATATAAAAAAACCCGCATTACGCGGGTTTCAAACATATCTTCATCACAACATCAGAAACACATTACGCTTCCTGATTGTCGTATTCGGCTTCTTCAGCCGCTGTTTCTTTAATCATAGAATCAACGATTACGGCACATGCTGCATCACCGGTGATGTTCAGTGCAGTACGAATCATGTCGAAAATACGGTCCAGAGCGAACAGAAGAGGTAGACCTTCAATTGGAATACCTGCTGCAAGCAATACTGCTACTACCAGGAATGATGGTCCCGGAACGCCAGCCTGACCAACTGCACCCAAAGTGGCAGTCAGGATGATGGCGACGTATGAACCCATTGTCAGATCAACGTGGAATAGCTGCGCAAAAAAGATGGCGACTAAACCGTAGTAGATCGCGTTACCAGACATGTTGATTGTCGCACCCAGCGGCAGAACGAAAGAGGCAGTTGAGTTACGAACGCCCAAATCATGCTCTGTGGTGTCCATAGTAACCGGAAGCGTTGCCATTGAAGAAGCAGTAGACAGCGCAACAGCCTGAGGCTTTTTCATCGCAGAAATAAATTTCTTCGCTGACGTTTTGCTGAAGAACTGAACCATCAGCGGATACGCAACAAAGCCGAAGATCAAGATTGCAGCGACATAAACGGCAAATAGTTTTGCAACTACAGTTAATGCACCAAAACCAAAAGTACCCACGGCTTCGGCCATCAGACCAAATACACCCAGCGGAGCGATCACCATGACTTTATTGATCATCCATACCATGGCATCAACAATGGTGTTTACACCATTGATGATTGGGGTACGTTTTTCTTCGCTTTGCTGAGAGATAGCAATACCAAAGAACAGGCAGAAAACCAGAATTTGCAGGATGTTGGCATTATTTAGTGACTGGAATACGTTGGTTGGGATCATGCCGATAACGGTTGCCCAGAATGTTGGCAGTTCACCTTTAGACGCATACTCAGCAGAGAACATGCCCTGAACGCCTGATACATCAACACCGATACCTGGCTGAAAAATCGTGCCCATAAACAGAGCCAGAGCAACCGCTGCAGCAGAAGTTATACCAAAGTAAGCCAGTGTTACTGCACCTACTTTACCTGCTGAATGACTGTTTCCCAGACCTGCAGCGCCGGAAATAAGGGCAACGGCAACCAAAGGAATAACCAGCATTTTGATTAGGTTGATAAAGATGGAACCCAGTGGTGTGAACATGGATGCCTGTTCACCCATTAAAGCTCCAACTGCGGTACCGGCAATCATTGCGATGACGACCTGCACCCCAATATTAGCTAATAAATTTTTTTGTTTTAACACTTTCGTAACCTCTGTGATATTAATTTTTAAAAAATTGGAATTACAAACCGAATTTAATTATTAAAATGGACATTTATTCGACGCGCTTTTGTACACGGATACGCTAAATCGATCAAGAAATTGAGCAATAAAATTCAAATATTGTGCATTTATTATCATTATCAGGCTAAAAAATAGCCAGCTTTCAGCGTTTATAACTGCTACGGAATCGTTTGCTTATTGAGAAATTGCTCTGAAAAATGGGCGTGTATAAGTGATATGTGTTAAAAAAGATCGATCTCTACTGTGAATAGAGAATCGATCTTTAGTGTGATTTGCAGTTAATCTGCGGAATTATTTTTTTGTTGCCGCTTTCATTGAACGGATGAATTCACCCAGTGTCTTCAGAAGTGCTTCTGGCGTATCCTGATTCTGCTCGATGATTTTAACCACGGCTGAGCCTGAAATAGCACCGGCTGCGCCGCT
>JBNKRC010000331.1:0-1919 GCA_050296215.1 Vibrio sp.
GGAACCTGCATTACGCCGTTTTGAGCTGGCTTTACTTGCTTGCCTCGGATACGGCGTTGATTTTCTTCATTGTGCAGGAACAGGAGAACCTGTTGAAGCGACGATGACCTATCGTTTTCGCGAACAAAAAGGTTTTATCGCTTCAGTCAGACAGGATAATTTAACCTTTCTCGGGGAAGAGTTGATTGCGATAAGTGAACGGCGTTTTACCACTAAAGCGCAGCTTCAGGCAGCAAAACGCTTTACTCGCATTGCTCTTAAGCCTTATATCGGCAGTAAGCCTTTAAAGAGTCGGGAACTATTTTTGCCAAGAACTGGCGTATCGAGATCACGGAGTATAGGACAATGAGTTCAATTCTATTGGGTGTAAACATCGACCATATTGCTACTTTGCGTAATGCACGCGGAACGAAGTACCCGGATCCTGTGCATGCTGCTGAAATTGCAGAACGTGCCGGAGCGGATGGTATCACGGTTCACTTGCGTGAAGACCGTCGTCATATTAAAGACCGGGATGTGCGCATCCTGCGTGAAACTATCCAGACCCGTATGAATCTGGAAATGGCTGTGACCGATGAGATGGTTAGGATTGCTGTTGATACCAAACCGGATTTTGTTTGTTTGGTTCCGGAAAAACGTGAAGAGTTAACCACCGAAGGTGGCCTGGATGTTCTTGGTAATCTGGAAAAAATCAAAGCCGCGACGGAAACCCTGTCTGCTGCGGGTATCAAAGTTTCTCTGTTTATCGATGCTGATCGCGAACAAATCGACGCAGCTAAAGCGTGTGGTGCACCCTTTATCGAGTTGCACACCGGCCATTATGCGGATGCGGAGACGTTAGAAGATCAGCTGGATGAGTATAAGAAAATTGCGGCAGCAGCCAGTTACGCTCATGACCTGGGCATTACGGTGAATGCCGGGCATGGTCTGACTTATCATAACGTGGGTTGCATCGCGGCACTGCCTGAAATTCATGAGCTTAATATCGGTCACTCTATTATCGGCCGCGCGGTGTTTGATGGTTTAGATCAGGCAGTGGCAGATATGAAAGCGGCGATGGAAAAGGCCCGTCGTTAATGGCTATTGTGGGAATCGGAACGGATATCGTTGAAATAGAACGAATTCAGGCCGCCTTAAGCCGCACCGGCCGGGGGCTGGCACAACGTATTCTCACGGATGAAGAGATGATGGTGTTTGATCAACACCGTCATCCGCAACGTTTTTTAGCCAAGCGTTTTTCGGCCAAAGAAGCCGCATCAAAAGCATTAGGAACCGGAATCGCCAAAGGCGTTTCTTTTCACGATTTTACGGTTCTCAATGATGAAAATGGTAAACCCACTCTGGCTCTGACGGGCAAAGCTGCCGTTTTTGCTGAACAATTTGGGGTTACGTCGCTACATATCACTATCTCGGATGAAAAGCATTACGCGACTGCTACGGTGATTCTGGAAGCTATCTGACTCCTGCTATATGGTATTTCTGTTTGCTTAACAGAAAGTTACGTAAATCCCGTTCTTCGCGCATAACCTCATAACCTAAATAAGCATTACCCCGGTAAATATTCCCCCGCGCTCTGCGCAACTTTCTCTAACTCTTCCTGCAATTCAAATAACTCAGGTTCCAGCTCTGCTATCTGATTACCGGATCGCAATGCCTGTTCAATCACCGCACAAATTTTCTTTAATCTCGGCACCCCACAGTAAGAGCAGCTGCCGTGGAATTTATGCACATGGTGGAGTAGTTCATCATAACTTAACCGGCCTTCGATGGCTTCATCAACCAAACGAGTCAGTTCGGGAATGGAGTCGACCAGCATCTTCAGCATATCCTGCGCCAGATCCTGCTTATTTGCCGCCTGTTTCAGGGCAATGTTCCAGTCAATAACCGGAATCGGTTGATCTTTGGCGGGCTGCGGTGAC
>JBNKRC010000332.1:0-1905 GCA_050296215.1 Vibrio sp.
TCCCATGAGCATTTTCACCACCGGCAAAGCGCCCCTGTTCACCAAATGTAAACGGGCATATAAATGGAGCGCCATTTAACTGCTGTTTTATTTGCTCCTGTATCCGGCTCATTTCACCCTTTAATCGCAGCATCGCACCTGCGCAGAATATTGAAATGGAACCAAGATGCGGTGATTCCGTATAATTTTTAGAATTAGCTTCATTAATGACTCTCGTCACCCGGTTAATCAACTGTTCGTGCGAACCGGTCATCAGTGTAATTTCTTCACCGTCCTCAATATCAGCGAACAATTCAAGTCCGCCATTCCCGGTGATGCGAATAGGATGAGTCAGTTTATAATATGGCTGTTCATACAGGTCACCGGCGATCCGACCGAGCGGGAAACTGGTCACATGCTCGAAAAAATATTCATCGGATAAGTGAAGATTTGAATGGTCACTCACCCACTCTTTATAGATTTCTTTGGCTGGTTCGCCATCTATTTCGTATATCACTCTGCCGGAGGCTTTCGTTACAATACCCACACATTCTGTCGGCGAGTAACCGGCACTGAATCCGGTCGCTAGCGAACGGGAAGGAAAACAGAGCTGGACAGCGATACCATCCTCGCTCCAGCCACTGTCTGTCAGTACCGACCAATGTTGCTTAATCTCGTTATCGGCGGCGCTTCCGCCGATAATCGGTACCTGAGTACCAAAGATAGTATCGATTGAACGGATAATTTGTTCTTCCATGCCCGGCGTGGAATGTAATATGATTAAACTTGGTACTTCACCCAGCCTGTCTGCTTTCTCTAAAGCCGAATGAATTGCGTATTGAACGGCAGTATGAGGTTCATCAAACAGCGCCAGATCCGCCAAGCCGGTTCCATAACTGCTTAGTCCATCATCGTAGACGGCAAGTAATGCCATAGCTTTACCGCAATAATAACCCTGATCAGTCATGATGCCCTTACACGATGAGCAGCCAATAACGGATGTATCAGAAAAATATTTGGTGATGAGCTCCCACAATCTGCTGGGAGGGTATTCCTGGGTATAATAAAAAACGATGCTTGCCGGCAACTGATTTTCCGGCAAAGAGCAGATAAGTTGCTCAAAAGCGTCATTTATGTCATCAGAGCTGGTAATACTAGTGGCAAAATGCATCTATTATGTCGTTATAATCATTATTAGCTGATGTTTTTCATTATAACGCTAATTTTGTGGTAGTTAATATGCAATTACACATTGTTTTGCGATTAAGTGGAAGCCATCAAACATTTAGCATTCACCTGTTATATACGATACACATGGGAGTATGCTGCCAGTTTAGTTTCTTTTTCCGGAAAAGCCGCATAGAATTGTTAAATCTGTTAGTATGATATGGCATTCTGTTTTATCTTTATGATTTATAATCTGTTTTTTCTCTGGCTTTATTATTAAGGAATGGTAAAATATTGATGTATATCAATATAGTGAAAGGTTGTTATGATTTCTGATAAGCCAGCAGCGAAGCGAATCCAATCTGGAGGCTGTGCAATCCATTGCCAGGATTGCAGTATTAGCCAACTGTGTATTCCTTTTACTTTGAATGAATCTGAACTTGATCAGCTAGATCAGATCATTGAACGTAAAAAGCCAATTCAAAAAGGACAAGAATTGTTTAAAGCTGGGGACGATTTGAAATCTCTCTATGCGATTCGATCCGGCACAATCAAAAGCTACACCATTACTGAACAGGGTGATGAACAAATTACCGCGTTTCACCTTGCCGGGGATTTGGTCGGATTTGATGCCATAACCGGTGATACCCACCCTAGTTTTGCTCAGGCACTTGAAACCTCAATGGTATGTGAAATTCCGTACGAAATCCTGGATGACCTGTCAGGAAAAATGCCAAAACTACGTCAGCAAATCATGCG
>JBNKRC010000333.1:0-1894 GCA_050296215.1 Vibrio sp.
ATATGACAAAGCCTCGACGAAAGTCGGGGCTTTGTTATTTCCGGGCTAATCTAATCCCGCTGTTCCTCCCGGTTATCAGCACTATTTCTGTTTTAACTTAACTCACTCTATCCACCAGAAATCTCTAAGTCATAGTTATTGCATGCAGAACTTTCGTCCGGTTCCTAAAAAGCACCGGATTTTGTGCGCCAGGACAACTCCAAACGTGGTCATAATTCACCGGAAGGTCATATACTTTTAAGAGAGTGTTTGCCAATTCAGTTCAGTCAAACAGAAGGTGAAGAAAATGTCTGCAGATTTCAAAATTCAAAAGGCGTATTTTGTTTTATCAGAAAAAATTATCGCTCAAGGCTTCTTCAATCCAGATATTGATTGGAAAGGCTTTCGTGTACCACTGTTTACGATTGATGAATGTGAACGGTTGATAAATATTTTAAAGTCGCAGGAAGATGTTGCGTATAGATTTACACGTAATGAAAACAATTCAGGATATATTCTCACAGATTTAAAGGAAACCGGCCAGGTAGCTTTTGAACAAGCGGATTCAACCATTATTTTTAATGACGAGCCTATAACCGTCAATGGTCTGGCCGATGGCTGGTGCTGGGAAGAGATTAGCGAAGATTTATATAAAGAATGGAACATACTCATCAAACAGGGTGAAGTTGTTTCTACGGTAGAACACCTGCGTAAAGCTTAACTTACGCTTTTAAAAAGGCTTTTATCCATATCTGGCTCAGCAGAATGCGTGAGGGAGACTTTGTGTTTTTTAGTGAAACATGCTCTATTTATCAGTTTTGTCGGCATGATATATGTTAATTTATCTTTTTTGATATCTCTCCTTGGATATGTCACGTTTTATTCATGATAATAATGTTTCTTCTGGTTTTCAGAAAAAATTTATTTGAATAAACAGATAAGGTTTTTTTCTTCTATATGAATAGTATCAGTGCAAGATTAATAATCCCTTTTGTGATCGTAGTGTCGGCTTTCTTGGCTGGTTTTGGCTGGCTTAGCTATACACAAACTGAATTGCGATTAGAACAACAGTTATCGGCGCAGGTAGAAAATAGCCTACAACGGATGGAGCTTCGTTTCCCCGGGCCTATCTGGAATTATGAACTGGATTTTCTGGCTCAGAATGTTTCGGCAGAAATGAAATCTAACTTCATGGCCGGGATCCAGGTCAAAAATGATGAAGAAGTATTGCTGATCATGGCTAAGGATCACAATGGAACAATCAGCGAAGTAGAAAGCCCTCCTTCTGATGTTGTTTACGAGCGTAGCTCCGAGCTGTTTTATGATGACGGAAACGGGAATAACCGGGTTGGCAGTGTGACTGTTTATATTGATGATAGCGCAATTCAAAAAATCATGCATAAAACACTGCTGGAATTAATTATCCAGATACTGGCTCTTGATCTGGCAATTATTTCCCTGATGTATTTTATTCTTTCCCGTGCAGTATTGCGTCCATTGAAACAAATTAACCGGGCTGTGCATGATATTGCTGAAGGTGAGGGGGATCTGACTCAGCGGTTACATGTAAAGAATAAAGATGAAATCGGCCAGCTTGCAGTTGGAATAAATTTGTTCATCGATAAACTGCAGGGCATTATCAGTCAGGTGACCACTACTGCTGAACGTTTATTAGACAGTTCCGATATGACTAAAGCAATCAGTGACAATACCCGTACAGATTTATATTCTCAGCGGGATCAAATCACTCAGGTTGCCGCCGCTGCAAATCAAATGAGTATTACCAATGAAGAAGTTGCACAAAATACTGCAACCGCATCCGATTCTGCTCACGAAGGCATGTTACTGGCACAAGACGGAAGCCAGGTTATCGTAGATACGGTTAACGCTATCGAAAGTTTGGCGGAAACGGTGG
>JBNKRC010000334.1:0-1878 GCA_050296215.1 Vibrio sp.
ACAATCACAATAATAACCAGTGCACTTGCTGCCCAGCGCACCCAGTCGCTAAAGTTCGGGTTTTCCCAGATTGGTACATCGGCTATCTGTTCGACTTCAGGCTCGGCAAACTGGACACTCAGTACATTCAGTAAATCACCCCGGTTCTGGCTGAATCCGACTGCACCGATTAACACCTGACGAATCGTATTGATCTCGGCTTCGCTCAGAGGCTGGTAAGTCGTTTCCCCGGTTTCGGGATTAACAACCGGGCGTTGTTTAACCGCGACAGAAACAGTCTGACGACTGATTACACCGGTTTGTTTACGCTCATGACTGATTGTCGTATCCATTTCATAGTTACGGGTCGCTTCTTTATGAACCGAACCCTCACCGTTCAGTGCCCCATCCTTCATCTGAGCAATATCCTGAGGAATGGATGAATCCGCCGGTGGCTGATTACTCAGAGCTCCGGGAACCCCGGCGACCACATTGCTATTGTTATAATCTTCAATCGTATATTCACTACGTGGAGAGCTGGATTTCGGATCAAACACTTTCCGGGTTTGCTCAATGGCATTGAAGTCCAGTGCAATATCCACCTGCGCGGTGTAATTGCCCAGACCAAGAATCGGGATCAGCACAGAATCAATTTTGCTGCGAAGCTCCTGCTCTTTGCTTTTTTCCAGCTCCTGCTCTTTGCGGCGCGCGGCCGTCAGCGGATCTTCAGAACCGGAACTGAGTAAACGACCATACTGTTCGGTAACGGTAATTTTATTGGATTTCATGCCGGGTACGGCACTGGCGACCATATCGACGATGGCATCTACCTCGTCCTGATCAAGACTGGCACCACTGCGAAGCGTCAAAAATACCGAAGCCGATGCATCCTGATTCTGACGTACAAAGACGCTCTGCTTAGGCAAAGCCAGCAGAACTCTTGCTTTACGCACTTTGGTTATTTCTTCAATGGCCTTGGAAAGCTGGCGTTCACGGCTGAGTTTCAAACGTTCAACTTCCAGACGTTGTGACACTCCGAAGCCCATATCCTGAAGCAGAATTGCATCACCCGCTTCATCTTTCTTATTGATGCCGGCACGAGCTAAATCGAGTTTAAGGCTGCTGTAGTCACTGGTAGGAACCAGAATGGTATTGCCATCCAGTTTATAAGTCTGTTTGGTTTGATCGAGATAATCCAGAACCGAAATCAGTTCATCGGTTTCGTAAGCGCCGAGAGGCCGCATTTCAGGTTCCCGCACCCAGAAAAACAGCATGAGGATAAGGGCAACACAGATAGAAATCGATAACACCAGTACAATCTGACGAATGACATCCAGATCACCAACCGCAAAATCAAACTTAGATGCACTTTTCTCATCCAGATCCGGATTTTGATAATCTGCTGAAATATCACCACCACCCGATAGTGCCAAATCCGAACCCTCGGTAAGTGCGAGATCTGTCGATTTTTTATCTTCCGCCACGATTGGTCACCTGCTGATAGATTAAACTGGCATATTCATCATTTCTTTGTACGCATCAACAAGCTTATTGCGTACCTGAATCGTTGCATCAAACGCAACACTCGCCTTATTCCGCGCTATCATCACATCAGAAAGTGAAACATTCATGTCACCCTCGTCAAAACGGGTCTGTAATGCAGAAGACTGTTGTTGCAGGCTGTTTACGTTATTAATCGCCTGCCCCAAAAGCTTACCGAAGTCATTATTCACACTACTGGCCGTTGCTGGTGTCTGTATATTTGACGCTTCCAGCATCATTGCCTGCATTTCGCTGTTTAAACCATCTAATCTCATAAAAACCCCGATCGACAAAACTTTGACTCATTCTTCTACATAAGCATTAATTGAGCAATTAACGTGCCAGATATCCCCAACC
>JBNKRC010000335.1:0-1832 GCA_050296215.1 Vibrio sp.
CTGGCCAGAGCTTTGCCGGAAAACACATCTCTGGCAATCGAACGGCCACTGGTCAGCAAGCCGCCGCATCCCAGCCCTTCCAGAATTCTGCACAGGGTGAAAATTTCAAAAGAGGTGCTGAAAATATTGCCGATGAACCCGGACAGAGCCAACAGTAAAGCGGTAAACAGCACTGGTTTGCGTCCGACACGATCAGAAATTGGCCCGAAAAACATCGGAGATACACCGAATCCGATAATAAAACAGGTTACAGTTAGCTTGGTCTGAAATTCATTAATGGCCAGAGCGTGACTGATTTCAGGTAAAGCAGGCAAGTACAATGCAATAGAAGCCTGCCCCAGAATTGTAATCACGAGTATGATTTTTTTTATGCGTGCTTGCTGGGATTCGGAGTAATTCATATGGCTATCTCTTTTAAACTTTTAGTTTTTATAAAACCAACGTCATTTAAGTAATTAAAAATCACATTTAAATATGCATATTTGATTTGTGGAGGTTGGATCTTATATTTTTCACAGATGGATTTGGTCTTTTCATAGTGATATTGATGAATATTTTTACCAAAGCGCAGTATGTTGTTTTTAGCATTTTTCGTTCGATAAGTGAGTAATAAACGAAAAAGCGCATTGTCTCTGCCACTTCGTTTAAGCTTGTTCTGCCAATCTTCCATCGGAATAAGTTTAACCTGAAGCGTTATATATAAATTCAGCCGATGATTCCTTCAGTGGTTCAATGCTTCCTTGCTCTATATTAACTTTATTCTCCTCATTATATTTGTTTACATAATTATTAAATGCAGAAACTAATTCTTCATTCGTAACTGATTCTTCTGGGTGAGAATATCCATATCCAGTAATATACATTATTTGCTAGCCTTAAATGATGTTGTTAGAAATTTATATCTATTGTAATTGCTACTTATTCCATTAATATAAGCATTCTTGCAATCCAGCTTTGCATGAGGTGCAACGTAGTGGAACATAGTTTAAATTCAGAGTTGCTCTTATTATTTTCAACTGTCGTTGATAAAGGTAGTTTCTCAAAAGCTGCAAATTATGTAGGAGTGCATGTTTCAACAGTTACTAGACAAATGGATAATTTTGAAGAGGCCATCGGCGTCAAGTTATTCATTCGATCGAGTCGATATTTAGGATTGACGGAATCAGGACGTTACCTTTATGAAAAAGCCCGCTATCTGCTGCAGGATATGGCTGATACCGTTGAAGAAATCAGAACGATAGCTCAGGCGGAGTCGGGCGTGATTCGTGTCAGCTGTCTGCCGACCTTCGGCAAAATGATAGTGATCCCCTCTCTGACCCGGAACCAACACAAAACGTCCGATATTCAGATATATCTCAATTTAACCGAAAGACTGGTTGATCCGATCGTTGAGCGGCTGGATCTAGCGATCCGTATAGGAGAACAGCCGGACAGTTGTCTGTATTCAAAACCAATCGGCGTTCAAACCTGGCATATTTGTGCCAGTCCGTCTCTTTTGTCTCATTACAGTAGCGAACAGATCAGTCAATTCAAAGAATTACCACTGATTGATAAATGTGTAGAGTCTCATTCGCTGTGCTGGAAAGGTCTGGAGAAAAATAATTTGATTTCTGCCCGGTGCGATGATTTTCATGCGCAGTTGATGCTGGCTGTCGAGGGGATCGGCTGTTGTTGTTTACCTCACTGGGTCGTTACCTCTTCCATTGTGGCGGGAAAATTAGTGAAAGTGATGGATGACCCATTTGCCCGGTGCGAGACGATTTATGCTTTAAGACCCTTTCCGAAAGCGAATGCAAAAGTGTCGCTGTTTATGGCGCAGCTTGAGGAGGCAT
>JBNKRC010000336.1:0-1795 GCA_050296215.1 Vibrio sp.
TCAAAAGAACGCCTTCCTCCGACCGTATCTTTAAATCTAGCCCGAGGTGCTTTTCCTTCCTTCATTCGTTTAATATTGCCCGGTATAAATTGGCTTGATAACTCAGGATCTTTAGATACCTCAATCCAAAATGCCTCTCGGAACCGATCAAAGCTACCGAACTCACGGCCTCTGAGCTTATCCGCGATTTGTGACGGCACCGGAGAGCCTAACTCTTTTCCGGCTGCTTCCAGCCATAGGCCTGTTACATCTTCACCGTTGCCGGTCACGACACCTGACTCATTACGAGCGCTTTCTTTGTAAACCACATATAACGGTGGTAATCCAGTATCTGCCGGGAATGTCAGAATGTAATCTTTTAAGTCTGCATCCTCAATCGGGGTAATGTAAGTTTTTTCAAACTCTTTACCCTGATCGGCCTGTGGGTGAATCAATACATCCAGTTTTTCCATATCCGGGATCGGATTGACAAGGATCGGTTTACCGCCAAAATCACCACTAATTGGCACCCATTCAATGGTGATCCCCGGCTCTAAATCCACAACGAATTTATCCCCTTGCTGATGAACATCTCGCCTTGGGATGTCTACACCGTTAACATGGTATCCGTAGAGCTGGCCGTTATCATCCGTTCCTAAGCGAATATTGGTTTTCACTCTTGATTTGTACCGCATTTCTGATTCTTTATACAAAGTGCCGTCCGCTAATTGATTGGGGATGAATACACCTACCATCACAGCCGCAGCGGTCGGAGCCAGACCAATCAGGCGAATAGCCATCCCTTCGATTTCAACCAGTGCCTGACCTGCAACACGGGATATACTGCCGGCCTCTGCTATACCATTGTTCAGCACTGCCGTATAAGCCGCATACTGACCAATCGAAGATAACGACTCGCGTTGTGTGCCGATATCACAAGTGCCGGAAGGGATTAAATGTGATTTGGCAAAGCGTTTCACTTGCTGGTTGTGTTGTGTTTGCTCAAACGTTTGTTCATTCGCTTTGATATTCTCCTGCCGCTGCTTTTCGAGACGTTCCTTGAGTGTGAGCGGTTGTTTTGTCTCTGAGGGTTCCGGACTATCCGGGTTTGGGATCGTTTTGGGCGTCCAGTGAATAATTTTAGGCTTGGCCGCGACCTTTTCCGCTTTCTTCCATAAACCAAGGCTTTTCCCATGTGCCAACATTTGCTCTGGTGTCATTTCATCTTACCTGCCGACTATTTATTATCATAAAAATCAATCCAATCTCTCATCGAGATAAAACAATCAGTCAACGACAATAATTTCCCCCTTCGTCATGAAAGGGGAAATCTTGGGCTATTGACTTATGGATAACTACAACCCTGTCTCAGAGGTATCAATTGTCTTATATTGCTGTTTGCGTGCTCGGTAAACCGCAACAATCATATAAGTGACGGGGATAAGGCAAGCGGCATAAATGACCTTGAACCCGTAGTTATTGATGACTTTAACGAATAGATCCGTGTTGGCAGAAAGACCAAAAAACAGACCAATCCAAATGATTGTATATGAGATCTGGCCAATTGTGGTTGATACAATACACCTGAGCCATAACGGTGATACGGCCAGACGATAACGTATGGTTTTAAACACAATATTATTCGTTTGGTCTGCGACAAAAAGACACAACGCATTGATTAAATAAAGCTTTGGTAATTTGTCAAAGACGTTTTGATATGGCTCTGATAAGTCAAAAACGTTAACAGTCAGATAAATCAGTGCTGATGCAAGCACCATAATGATTGCAGCAATTAAAGTCAGTGTCCGCGCATAGC
>JBNKRC010000337.1:0-1792 GCA_050296215.1 Vibrio sp.
TATAGTTCTTGAGGTAAACGCCCCCAGTCACGGTCAGCGCAACGACAGTAACGGCCAGTGCCCATAAAACAACCCTGGGTTTACCAAAGAATTTTTCATAGAATTCAGAGACTGTCGCTGTTCTGGATTCACGGCTGAACTCCAAAGCCGAAGCCAGGGCATTCCACTGGCGCCGGCTGATATTTTTCAGCTTTTTAGGCTTCAGCTTTTTACGGAAAGCTTCATCGGCGGGCGTCTTATTAAATGGGTGTTTACCGCTGTACAGTTCATAAGCGACGCAACCCAGTGCGTATACATCATCCGATTCAGAGGGCTCGCCACCTTCCAGCATTTCTTTACTGGCGTATGCGGGCGTAAGAGCGCCAAGCGTACCTGCGTCAAAAATGGTTTTTTCGCCAACACTATTGGCGATGCTACCGCCGGAGACCGCCCTGGCGATACCGAAGTCAAATACCTTGGTGCCTTTATTCTTTGTTACGTAAATGTTCCCCGGCTTAAAGTCCGAGTGAATAATGTTGTGAGAGTGGGCGTAAATCAGCGCATTTGAGATGTCTTTGAGAACGCCATCAGCCTTTTCGGCATCCAGACCATCCGGGTGCTCTCTCAGCAGTTCGTCGAGAGGGGCACCCTCTAGGAACTCCATGGTCATGAATACCGTGTCTCTGTCCCGGTCAAAATCGTATACCGTTACAATATTCGGGTGAGCCAGCGTTTGCGATTTTCTTGATTCACGCTGTAAGGATATGAAGGCATCCGGGTGCTGGCGGAAATCATCATTTAACAGTTTTACTGCGACGTAGGGATTGGAGTCGCTGGCTTCAACTTTCCGGCGGTCGAGCGCTTTGTATACGGCTCCCATGCCGCCGGCGCCAAGAACGGAAACAAGTTCGAAGCGCCCTTTAATGACGCGCCGGTTTTCTGCAGATGAATTATTTTCTGAGACGGAATTTACTTGTTTATTCGGAGTTGACGCCTTCTGACTGGTGCCTATTGTCTGTGAATGAAGTTTCACTACCGTCAGATCAGAAGGTTCCGGAGTATTTGAAACAGGGGGTTTCACACTGATAACGGTTGCATTATCAGCAATTGAAGCCTGCCGGGATTCTTTCCCCTTGTCAGAAGGAGTGGAGGCTTTTCCGGAGACCACGCGGGAAGGCGCAATCAGGGTTTTATCGTCCTTGTTCATGATCAATGTGCCTGCAATAAATATGGCATCTGAATGGTTCAGCTCTGATGACCGGCATCCTTTGGGTCACTCTCGCGCAGCTTGAACTCGTGAAACCGCGCCGATACTATAGGAGTTATTCCCGCGCCTCAAGCCGGAAAATACAGACACATCAAGCCTGATTCCCCCTTTATCGCTGCCTACAGCATGGGATTCCGGCCGATTTTATGGAACAGATGGTGGATAAATGGATTTGGTTCTGACCGTGGTTGGGTGCCCACCGCACGCCAATATGCTCAATCACACAAAATTATTCAGGCAGAGCGGCGGCTATGTCGGACGGTCCGATGCTAACGATTGGGTTCTGCCGGATACCGACCGTATCGTTTCTTCCAGGCACATTGAAATTCAGTTTATCTCAGGAAAATTCCTGATTATTGATCACAGTACGAACGGCACCTTCGTTAATGAAAATCAGACCCCGCTGGGGATAGGTAATTCGCATGAGTTAATGTCAGGCGATGTTATTAATTGTGGGGATTATCAGCTGCGGGCGGCAATAAAATCGCCGAAGGCAGAAGCTCCGGTTGCTGCAGGTCTCGGCTCTGTTGATTTTCTTGATAGTGG
>JBNKRC010000338.1:0-1788 GCA_050296215.1 Vibrio sp.
ACACCATAGGTCTCATCCAATATTTCGTACAACTGCGGAAGATCCTGCTTGGCTTTTTCGCGCCGTTTCTCATCCTGAAACCGGAGGATATACTCGCGCATCATACCACTCTTTGCCACTCCGGGGCGAATGATGGAACTGGCTGCCACCAGTCGTAAATAATCATCAGCCTTCAATTTGATTAATAACATTCGCATGGCTGGTGACTCTACATAGAAACAACCAATGGCCTTCCCCACCTTCAGATGCTCTTTGATCAACTCATCTTCTTTAAACTTTTTGATGTCGTGAATATCAATTTCAATGCTCTTATTTTCTTTGATAATATCCAATGCATCTTTAATCTTACTTAATCCCCGCTGACTAAGAATATCGAACTTATGCAGACCTACATCTTCGGCCACATACATATCAAACTGTGTTGACGGAAAGCCTTTGGGCAGCATCTCGGTAGCCGAATAATACGATATGGGCTTTTCGGAAATAATGATGCCACTGGAATGAATACTGCAATGACTGGGAAATCCATCGATGTATTTACTGTATTGAATCACCCATTTGCCGTACTGCCCGTAGTTTTTGGGCGAAGGATCTTTTTGCAGTGCCACAATCTCCTCATCAGGCAAACCAAACACCTTTCCAATCTCCCTGAAAGCCGATTTATGATTAAAGGTGATATAAGTTCCCAACAAGGCAACACGATCGTACCCATAGCGCTCAAAAATATAGCGAGTCACATCATCACGATCGGTCCATGAAAAGTCGATATCAAAATCGGGTGGCGAAGTACGATACGGGTTGATAAAACGTTCGAAATAAAGATTCAGGTCGATAGGATCAACGTTGGTAAGCCGCAACAAGTAGGCCACCAGACTATTGGCCCCACTGCCTCGTCCCACATAATAATAACCTTGATCACGAGCATATTTCACAATATCGTTGGTGACCAAAAAATAAGCACAAAAACCCAACTCGCGAATAGTGTTCAGCTCTTTATTCATACGTTCGATTACTTCCTTAGGGCGATGGGGGAAACGATATTCCAAGCCTTTTTCACATTCATCTTTCAGTAACTGAAAATCCTTTTCATCGGAGCCCAGAAAATAGCGTTTGTTTTTATTAACACCCAGCTCAAAATCGATACTGCACGATTCCATCAGCTTTTGCGTGTTATGCAATATAGCCGGATATCTGCCAAATAAACTGATCAACTCATCTTTCGACAAGAGCTTTTCATTCATCGTTCCTTGTTCTTCTTCGGGCAACTTGCTCAGCAAGATATTCAAGTCGATAGCCCGCAACAAACGATGCACATTGTAATCATGCTTATTTCGGAAAGTTACTGTATGCTGAATCACCAGCTTACTTTTCTGGTCTTTCCATGCAGAGAAAGGCAAATTCTTCAATTGATCGGGCCGCACCCCCACAAACTCGTTATAACGTAGCTCTCGCTTTTTATTTGCAAACGGATAGATGACATAAGCATGCTTAAACTCGGGTGCCTTAGTATCCAGTTCTTCTCCCGAATGACGATGCTCGGTCAGATGCTCGCACAACTCACGATAACCTTCGTTATTACGCGCAATGCCCACATACATTGGATCCACTCCATTTCGAAAATCAACACCCACCACAGGCTTGATCCCAAACTCAGCTGAACGACGCACCAGATCAATACAAGCCGAAGTACTGTTGATATCAGTCACCGCAAGGGTACTATACCCCTTTTCCGAAGCTTCTTTCAGCAGATCTTCGGTAGAAATGGTTCCGTATTTAAAACTATAATAT
>JBNKRC010000339.1:0-1758 GCA_050296215.1 Vibrio sp.
GCGCTGCTGCACAAAGTGGGGATTAAGGATCATAGCCGGGTATTAAAAAGTTACCCTTACGAACTGACCGACGGTGAATGTCAGAAAGTCATGATTGCAATGGCGATTGCTTCAAAACCCAAACTGCTGATCGCAGATGAACCGACCAATGACCTTGACCCGATCACGCAATCACAAATTTTGCGCTTGCTGAGCCGGATGAACCAGATCAATAACACGACCATTTTGTTGATTGGCCACGACCTGACAACCATTACTCAGTGGGCTCACCGGATCACGGTGATGTACTGCGGACAATCCGTAGAATCCACCGATACCGAAACGATTCTCTCGGTACCGAAGCACCCCTACACGGCCGCGTTACTGACTGCGATGCCAGATTTCAGCCAGGATATTCCGCATAAACAAAAGTTAGAATCACTGCCCGGTTCAATTCCGCCGCTAAAACATTTACCTATCGGATGCCGTCTGGGTCCGCGCTGTCCATATGCGCAGCGCCAGTGTGTAGATGCCCCACGCTCACGAAAAATTAAAAATCATAAATTTGCCTGCCACTTTCCGCTTAATACGCCGGAGGATAATCAGCAATGAGCGATGCATTGTTAGAAGTGAAAGATTTATCAAAAAATTTTTTCACGCGATCGACACTACTCCGTAAACGTATCCACCACGCGGTAAAACCGGTGAGTTTTACTCTTGAAGCCGGCCAGACCATTGGCTTTATCGGTCAGAACGGATCCGGTAAATCCACTCTGGCCCGTATGCTGGCCGGTGTAATAGAGCCTTCGAGCGGAGAAATTTTGGTCAACGGTGAACCCATGATATATGGCGATTACTCGACCCGCTGTAAGCTGATCCGGATGATATTTCAGGATCCCAATACCTCGTTAAATCCCAAGATACAAATCGGCCGGATTCTTGAAGGTCCGCTGAAACGGAATACCGAGATGACACCGGAAGCCAGAATCAAACGGGTAAAGGAAACACTGGTTCGGGTAGGATTACTCCCTGAACATGCCTACTATTATCCGCAAATGCTCGCTACGGGGCAAAAACAGAGGGTTTGCTTAGCCCGGGCGCTGATTCTGCAACCCTCTATCATTGTTGCGGATGAAGCGCTTAATGGTTTAGATATGGCAATGAGATCGCAGATCATCAATCTTCTTCTGGAACTTCAGGAAGAGATGGGCGTGTCATTTATCTACGTATCACAACATCTCGGAGTGATTAAACACATTACCGATAAAGTCATTGTTATGCACGATGGTGAAGTAGTCGAAAAAGGCTACACGCAGGACGTGTTAAGTAATCCGCAACATCCGATTACTCAGCGTATGATTGATACTCACTTTAATAAAGCACCCTCATATATTACCGGTAAATAACGCATTGAATGTAGTATCCGGATAGCCAGTTATATACAAACTTAATGACGAGACTGAATCATCAGAATGAGTGGCTGCTGGCCACCAATGTCCGGGCTATTCACACTCGGAATGAACTTTGGAGGATCTATACCGCCGAAGCCAATGAGCTGGGTGGCAGAATATCGGCCATGCCAAGCATACACGTCACCACGGCTGTTTTGATTGCCGTTAAGAAGTGCCTCGCGAAGTTGCCTGAAGTTCACGTTAGACGGCAACCAGAAGAATACATAGCGAACAATTAACGCTTAAACCAAATCTGATATTTTTATCATTAATAACAAAAATATCTCACTGCCATTACAAAATTAAATGGTAAACGCTCCATTTTAAT
>JBNKRC010000340.1:0-1726 GCA_050296215.1 Vibrio sp.
AAAACTGAAAAGTTTTGGATAACCTGAAGAAGACAACGGAGAATATCCATGCCACGTCGTCGCGTTATTGGTCAGCGTAAGATCCTTCCAGATCCTAAGTTCAAATCTGAACTGCTGGCAAAATTCGTTAACATCCTTATGGTTGACGGTAAAAAATCTACTGCAGAAAAAATCGTTTATACTGCACTAGACACAATGGCTGAGAAATCTGGTAAAGATCACTTAGCTGTATTTGAAGAAGCTCTTGAAAATGTTCGCCCAGCAGTCGAAGTTAAATCTCGCCGTGTGGGTGGTTCAACTTACCAGGTGCCTGTAGAAGTTCGTCCGGTTCGCCGTAACGCACTTGCTATGCGTTGGTTGGTTGAAGCTGCGCGTAAGCGTGGTGAAAAATCTATGGCTGCACGCCTAGCTGCTGAAATGCTAGACGCGTCAGAAAACAAAGGCTCTGCGGTTAAGAAACGTGAAGACGTTCACCGTATGGCTGAAGCGAACAAAGCGTTCGCACATTACCGCTGGTAATACCTTCAGTGCTGCGAGGTTCCTCGCAGCACTTTGCTATTCTAAGGTTAACCTTAGTAAGAGGATACAATCGTGGCTCGTAAAACTCCTATCGAGCGCTACCGTAACATCGGTATTTGTGCTCACGTAGATGCAGGAAAAACAACCACTACCGAGCGTATTCTGTTCTACACAGGCCTTTCTCATAAAATCGGTGAAGTACACGACGGTGCTGCAACCATGGACTGGATGGAGCAGGAGCAAGAGCGTGGTATCACTATCACTTCAGCAGCGACTACGACCTTCTGGCGTGGTATGCAGGCTCAATTTCCCGATCATCGAATTAACATCATTGATACTCCCGGACACGTTGACTTTACGATTGAAGTAGAGCGTTCATTGCGTGTACTTGACGGAGCGGTGGTTGTTTTTTGTGGTGCCTCAGGTGTAGAACCTCAATCTGAAACCGTTTGGCGTCAGGCTGATAAATACCATGTTCCTCGTATGGTATTTGTTAACAAGATGGACCGTGCCGGTGCAGATTTCTTACGCGTTGTGGATCAGATTAAACATCGTCTCGGTGCGAATCCTGTGCCTATTCAACTGAATATCGGTGCAGAAGAAGAATTCCAAGGTGTCATCGACCTGATTAAGATGAAAGCGATCAACTGGAATGCCGAAGATCAGGGTATGACATTTACCTATGAAGATATTCCGGAAGATATGCTTGAACTTGCTGAAGAGTGGCGCAGCCATATGGTTGAATCTGCCGCTGAAGCGAATGAAGAGCTGATGGACAAATACCTTGAAGAAGGTGAATTGTCAGAAGAAGACATTAAATTTGGTCTTCGTACCCGTACTCTGAATAACGAAATTGTATTAGCTACCTGTGGTAGTGCCTTTAAGAACAAAGGGGTACAAGCGGTATTGGATGCGGTAATTGAGTTCTTACCATCACCGGTTGATGTTCCGTCAATCAAAGGTCATGACGAATATGACAACGAAGTCGAACGTCATGCAGATGATAATGAACCGTTCTCAGCGCTTGCATTTAAGATTGCAACCGACCCGTTTGTGGGCACGCTGACTTTTGTTCGTGTTTACTCAGGGGTGTTGAACTCTGGCGATGCAGTTTATAACTCTGTAAAAGAGAAACGCGAACGTGTTGGACGTATTGTGCAGATGCACTCCAACAAACGCGAAGAGATTAAAGAAGTTCGTGCGGGTG
>JBNKRC010000341.1:0-1724 GCA_050296215.1 Vibrio sp.
TGTTTCTCATATGGGGCAACTGATGCTGACGGGGGAAAACGCTGCCGCCATGCTCGAATCGTTAGTTCCCGTTGATGTGATTGATTTGCCGCCGGGTAAACAACGTTATGCATTCTTCACCAATGATAACGGGGGGATTCTGGATGATCTCATGGTCGCAAATCTGGGCGACAGCCTGTTTGTTGTGGTTAACGCCGCATGTAAACAGAGTGATATTGCCCATCTGAATGCTCATCTGATTGAAGGCGTCAGTATCACCGAACTGGCGGACAGAGCTCTGCTGGCATTGCAGGGGCCTGAAGCGGTTGATGTGCTGGCCGAATTAGCTCCGGCGGTTGCGGATATGAAGTTCATGGACATTGATCGCGTGAATATTGATGGCATCGAGTGCATTGTCAGCCGTAGCGGCTATACCGGTGAGGATGGCTACGAGATTTCGGTGCCGGTTGAACATGCTCAGATCCTGGCAAAACGTCTGCTTGAATTTGAACAGGTTGAATGGATAGGTCTCGGGGCTCGCGATTCTCTGCGTCTTGAATGCGGGTTGTGTCTCTATGGTCATGATTTGGATGAGACGACAACACCGATTGAAGCGAACCTTATCTGGGCACTTAGCCCCGCCCGTCGCGCGGACGGTATCCGACCGGGGGGATATCCCGGTGCGGATATTATTCATGAGCAGCAGGCCGATAAGTCCGCTGAGCGCAAACGAATCGGTCTGGTTGGTGAAACCAAAGCACCGGTGCGGGAAGGAACGGAACTCTTCGATCTTGACGGAAATAAAATTGGCGTGGTGACCAGTGGTACGTCCGGTCCGACAATTGGTGTTCCGGTTTCAATGGCTTATATCAAGAGTGCATTTGCCTCAACAGGGACCAAAGTGCAGGCGGAGGTCCGCGGGAAAATGCTGCCTATGACGGTCACAAAAATGCCGTTTGTACCGCAACGATATTATCGGGGTTAATTCTTTCGCAATTTACTGAGTTTTGAAATTGGGAATCCAGGAATAAAAGGGGATCAGTTATGTTCCCCTTTTTTATTGGCTCACGTATTATTAAATAAACATGGTTGGTTTGGTTTATTGATAATGCTTAAGCTGAAAAAGATTCTCGCGGCCTCGATGATGGTTTTGCCAACTTTTGGCTTTGCCGGTCTGGATGTGTCCACTTACATCGTTAATGGCACAACGGCCTCAGTAAATACGTTTAATTCATTTGCCAGTCTGTTTTATGATCGGATCGAATATGATGGAATGTACGGTACGGTCAGTTATTGTGGTGCGACTATGCTGACGAACCAGTATGTGCTGACTGCGGCCCACTGTATATTCGATGGTAGTGGTCACCCGAACGAAGATTTCATGCTGTTTACGGTTGTCGGGCAAACGGATAATGAAAACAATTTTCCGGCCAGTTTAGAAACCAGACGGGCTGCCGAGTTTTATTATCGTTCTGATTATGCAGATTCTGAAACGTCTTTATGGGCCAATGATATTGCAATTATCAAACTGGAATCGTCACTGAATATTCTGGGAACGGTAAACAGAGCAACGGATGAGAGTTACCGTTCGTCCGCGAATACATTTGTTACTGTCGGACACGGCAAAACTGATGACAACACGAATGGCTCAGAATTGCTGCAGACCAATTTAACCTATATCGATAACACCACTTGTCAAAGCTATTTTACCGGCGGCAGCGTCCTGACGGATAAGCAGAGATCGG
>JBNKRC010000342.1:0-1719 GCA_050296215.1 Vibrio sp.
CTACCCGTAAACAAGATAAAGATCTGACGGCCAAACTTAATGCTGCGATTAAAGCACTGCGTAAAAATGGCGAGTACAAAAAGATCGAAGCTAAATACTTTGACTATGATGTATACGGCGACGAGTAATTTTCTCGCGGTTTACTATGCTCGGGAGAGGGTGACCTCTCCCTTATTCGTTTAAACGGTAATTGATATCCTTTTATGCTGGATTTACAAGGTTACGAAAGTTCTATTTTTCATGGCGCACTTCTGACGATTGAAGTCGCCCTGCTGTCTTTGTTGCTTGCTATGCTGCTCGGGTTGGTCGGAGCCATCGCTAAACTGGCCCCGTATCGCTGGGCCCGTTTTATTGCAACCTTATATACGACTGTGATACGGGGAATTCCGGATCTGGTTCTGATGATGTTAATTTTTTTCGGCGGACAGATTCTTCTTAATAACACGCTTTACGCTGTCAACGAGTGGATTAACAACTGGATGATGAGCTCAAATCCGGCTCATGAATGGACAGAATATCTTCCGGATTATGTTGATGTCAGTCCGTTTATCGCAGGAGTGTTGACGATTGGCTTTATTTTCGGAGCGTATATGGCTGAAACTTTCCGTGGGGCCATTCTGGCGGTAGACCGTGGTGAACTGGAAGCGGCAAAAGCCTATGGCATGAATTCATGGCTTTCATTCAGACGTATTTTGTTTCCTCAGATGGTCCGCCACGCACTGCCCGGATTTGGTAACAACTGGTTGGTATTACTTAAAACAACAGCGCTGGTATCTATCATCGGCCTGGACGATATGGTCCGGGTAAGCTCTTTGGCTGCTGGTTCCACCAAGATGCCATTTACATTTTATATGGCAGTGGCGATTATTTTTCTTTTATTTACATCGCTATCGACCGGGTTGCTTAAACTGGTTGAACGAAAATACAGTGCACACGTGAGGTAGTATGGATTTTTCACTTATTATCGATAGCCTGCCTATTTATCTGGGCGGGTTATGGACAACGGTGTGGCTGGTGGGGCTGGCGCTGATGATTGGATTAACTCTGGCCATTCCGCTGGCTGTTGCAAGAAATAGCAAGAATCCGGTGATTTATCTGCCGGCTTGGGGCTATATCTACTTTTTCCGTGGTACACCATTACTGGTACAGCTCTACCTTATCTATTATGGAATGGATCAGTTTTTCCCGGTGAAAGGGACATTATGGGAATTTGCCTGGTTCTGTGCGTTGGTTTCCTTTGTTCTGAATACGTCCGCATACACGTCGGAGATTATTCGCGGTGCCATGAATGGTTTGCCAAAGGGCGAAGTAGAAGCCGCACGAGCTTACGGAATGAGTCACTGGATGGCATTCAGACGAATTATTTTACCGGGTGCGTTGCGCCGGGCTTTACCTGCATACAGTAACGAAGTTATTTTTATGATTCACGGCAGTGCAGTCGCCGGGATTGTGACGATTATGGATTTAACCGGCGCTGCCCGGTTGGTTAACTCCCGCTATTATGCGCCATTCGAGTCGTTCTTAACCGCCGGACTGTTTTATATGTGTCTGACTTTTACCACAATCTGGGTGTTTAAACGTGCGGAACGCCGGTTACTGGCCTTTATGCAGCCGAGAAGTTAGATTTTGCTTTTCCGGCACGATTCAAAACGGGGTCTGTAAGTATTTTCGCAGACCCCGTTTTTATTTCCAATGTTATAACGAGCTGTTAAATATCCG
>JBNKRC010000343.1:0-1717 GCA_050296215.1 Vibrio sp.
CCAGTCACACTACCGGTGTTTGATAAGCTGCTGTAGTAAGCTGATTCAGCGCTGAATTCTGAATACAGGTTGGCAGCCTTAGAGTCCAGACCAGAAACAGGTTTCAGGCAGGCATTACCGTTAGTCAGACCATTACCGTTACAGTTGATACTACCCAGATTATTAGAACCACCATAGGCCAGATAGCCAGCCTGTACCTTTACCTGCCCAGCGTTCAGATTACCTGCTACTTCCAGTGAGTTGTCAGTCATTGACTTGTTCAGGTCTGCCCCAAACTCTGGAGTCGAACCATTGAGGTCACCACCGATAAAGGCTTTGCCATGGATATGGCCGCTACCACCGGATGGAGAAAAGTCGTTAAACAGGACCATATTATAATCTTCTATGACAGAAGCTGAGGCTACGCCGGAACAGCATGCGAGTGTAAAGATCGCAGTTAGCGCTGAAGGATATTTCATAGTTACTTCCTTTGGGGTTAAACAAAAACAAAGCTGCTAAAAGCAATATATATGCCTATAGTAAATTAATGATTAAAAACATGGTGGCAGTTTATATGGAGAGCAAGAAAATGAGTTCTGGTGTAAAAATTTTCAACGCTAAGGAGTATGGAGTTGTAAAATTTGTCGACCGAATGGAGAGGTTAAAGTACAGGGATATCCGGGAGCTAATCCTTGATTGTACTTGTATGAAAATATGACAAGAGTCATCCTGCCGGAGTATCCATATCGCATCACCCGGTAGATCATTGTGAATGGAATATGCTGGTTAATCAGGCTTGCGCAGAATAACAAGCGCGATACCACCCAGAATAGCCACGGATGCCAACAGGAAGCGGAGTGTCACCGGCTCACCGAGAATGGCAATGCCGCCGAGTGCGGCAATGACGGGAACACTAAGCTGGACCGTTGCTGCGTTGGTTGCCTTCAACTGCGGTAATACCGAGTACCAGATTGCATACCCCATCCCTGAAGCGATAGCTCCTGATGCAATGGCGTACCAGACTCCAGCCAAATTCAGGTTGTTTCTTGAAATCAGTGCCAGACTCAGGACAACGGCAAATAAAGTGGCGCGCATGAAATTTCCTGCCGTAACACAGGTCGGGTCTCCGGCACCTTTACCACGTAGGGAGTATATACCCCAGGCGATACCTGCAATTAACATCAGCAACGATCCAAACAGAGGAGGGGAGGAAAGCCCGGGCAGTAACAAACCTACCAGTCCCGCAAACGCAAGTATCAAGCCCAAAAACTGCTGTTTATGAAGTTGCTCTCCGGCCCAGATCCCATGACCGATCATGGTTACCTGTACAGCACCGAAAAGTATCAGAGCCCCAGTCGCAGCTGCCAGACTGATATATGCGAATGAAAAACCAGCTGCATAGGCGAATAGTGCAAAGGCGGAAGCCCAGTTTCCCTGGCTGGAACTGTTTCTACGAGTCAGGCTGACAATTAACCACAGTACCACAGCACCTGATATCAGCCGTATTGAAGTAAAGCTGGCAGCATCGATGGCAGTATTTTTGAGTGCGATCCGGCAAAGTATGGAGTTACCCGCAAATGCAATCATGGTGAGCAGTGTTAGCATACTAACGCGTATGGTCGACATTAGGCGGACTGAAATTTCCAATAAATTGGGCGCATGGATTTTGTAAACATCGCGATTCGCTTGATTAAGGTCAGTCCATGTTCTCACTCATGTCATTATGAATCAATTGACA
>JBNKRC010000344.1:0-1682 GCA_050296215.1 Vibrio sp.
GTGTTATTGACTCTGCTCTAAGACAAAGTGACGTAATGCCTGATTTTCCCGGAACAGGTAACTGTCTGAGCGGCAGGTCAGATTAAGTTCAATGGCAAAGGAATCTTCGGTTTTGGTGAAGTAAACTGGATATATGCTGATTATTTCACCGGTGCTGGCTTTCTGTCTCGTTTGAATGAAAAGGGTTGATTGCTATAAACGTTGCCTTTGGTTGAGTGTTTTAGTGACATACCAGTATGTGGCTGTTTACCCCGGCATTGTCATTTATCCTATTGATTATGATAGTTAAAATTTTAATTGTTCAGATAGTGAAAGACGGATATCAACAACCTCGGATTTAATGGAAACGGGCAATTTCAGTTATCCACAGAATCGGTGGATAAAGTTTGGGATAAGTGAATAACCACAAAAGGATCAATATCCATATATGCCATGTGGCTCAAAGCTTTGCGCGATGTTGATATCTTATGAGGGTTTAAGTCCTTATTTTGTATATTGTTAGTCAAGTATTTTTTTTTAAAAATATCTTCTCGGTTACGAATGAAATTGCTGAGAAAAGATCAACAAGGATTTGTGACTTGATTAACGACTTTTCCGTTTTACAATGGCCGTAAATACATTCTGTAAACGAACGATTATGTCAGTTAAAAGCTCAGGCGAAACTCATACTACAGTTGCCATTGTTGGCGGCGGCGTGGCCGGTTCAACCGCCGCCGTACATTTAGCGGAACTGGGAGTAAAGATTGCTCTGTTTGAAAAGGGACCGGGATTAGTCAACGGACCGCCAATCTGCCATTTGCATGCCGGGGGCAATTTATACCGGGACATATCCGAGCAACAATGTATCGACTTATTGAAACAGTCGGTTGAGTCGATTCGTTTATTCCCCCATACGGTGAACAAACGCCCGACCGTTCTGGCGGTTCCGCTTCAGGATAAAGGCAGCCCGGATACGATTATTGAGCGTCTGAAGACCATCAGACAGGCCTATCGGCAACTGGTCGAAAGTGATAGTCGCAATCAGGTCCTGGGGGACGCTGACGACTATTTTACGACTTACACCCGTGAGCAGTTAGAATCGTTAAAGCAAAAAGATCTCCCTCAGTCTCCGTCGTCATTTGATGAATGGATGATTCCGTTCGCCCGTTATACCAATCTTGATAAGCTCAAATTCCCTGTCGCGGTCGTTCATGAATATGGCTGGAGTGTGTTTCGTCTGGCAGCATCGGCTATGCTGGCACTTGAACAGATGGACAATTGTTCGGTTTATACCCATTCAACCGTAACGGAGACCAACTATCTTCCGGAAAAAGATGAGTGGCAGATTGAATACACCGCTCAGGATGGAAGGCCGCGTTCGTTACGTTGTAAGTATTTAGTTAATGCCTGTGGTTATCAGACCGGAAAAATTGATGATCAGATCAATGCAAAACGGCAGAGGATGGTCGAATTTAAGTCAGCTTATGTTGCACGCTGGAAGGATCATCAGGCACAGTGGCCTGAAGTGATATTCCATGGCGAACGGGGTACGCCACGGGGCATGGCTCAGTTTACGCCATATGGTAACGGTGTGTTTCAGTTACATGGTATGACCGACGGAATTACCCTGTTTGAACAGGGATTGGTGGCATCGACGTCAGAGTCGTCGCAGCCTCAGTTACCGCAGGAACTTCAGAACAAAC
>JBNKRC010000345.1:0-1669 GCA_050296215.1 Vibrio sp.
GGTGACCGTGGTATTGAAGGCAAGATTATGGCTGCCCAATACGCACGTGAAAACAAGGTTCCTTACCTAGGTATCTGTCTAGGTATGCAAGTAGCGCTTATCGAGTTTGCTCGTAACGTTGCTGGTATGGAAGGTGCACATTCAACAGAATTTAATAAAGATACAAAATACCCGGTGGTTGGTTTAATCACCGAGTGGGTTGATTCAGACGGCTCGGTTGAAGAGCGCACTGAACAATCGGATTTAGGTGGAACGATGCGCCTGGGTTCTCAGCTATGTCACTTGGAAAAAGGGACAAAAGCATACGAACTTTATGGCAGCGCGACGATTCATGAGCGTCATCGCCACCGTTATGAAGTGAACAATGTTCTTCGTCCACAGATTGAAAAAGCCGGATTAAAAGTATCTGGTCTGTCAGCGGACAAGAAACTGGTTGAAGTGATCGAGCTTCCAAATCACCCATGGTTTGTTGCGGCTCAGTTCCACCCAGAATTTACTTCAACTCCTCGCGATGGTCATCCGTTATTTGCCGGCTTTGTTAAAGCCGCAGGCGAACACCAACGCGCAGAGTAAACAATAAGCAGTAAAAGGACCCGGGTAGCTGTATGAATGCCGCTACCCTTTAAATTTGACATTTATATTCAACGAGAGGAAACATTAATGTCTAAGATCGTTAAAGTTCTAGGTCGTGAAATCATCGACTCACGTGGTAACCCAACTGTAGAAGCTGAAGTACACCTAGAAGGCGGTTTCGTAGGTATGGCTGCTGCTCCATCAGGCGCATCAACTGGTTCTCGCGAAGCTCTTGAGCTACGTGATGGCGACAAATCACGTTTCCTAGGTAAAGGTGTTCTTAAAGCTGTTGCTGCTGTAAACGGTCCAATCGCTGAAGCACTACTTGGTAAAGATGCAAAAGACCAAGCTGCAATCGACCAAATCATGATCGACCTAGACGGCACTGAAAACAAAAACAACTTCGGTGCTAACGCTATCCTAGCTGTTTCTCTAGCAAACGCAAAAGCAGCAGCTGCTGCTAAAGGCATGCCTCTATACGAGCACATCGCTGAACTAAACGGCACTCCAGGCGTATACTCTATGCCTCTACCAATGATGAACATCATCAACGGTGGTGAGCACGCAGACAACAACGTTGATATCCAAGAATTCATGATTCAACCAGTTGGCGCTTCTACTCTTAAAGAAGCTCTACGTATCGGTGCAGAAGTATTCCACAACCTAGCTAAAGTTCTTAAAGCTAAAGGTCTTAACACTGCTGTTGGTGACGAAGGTGGTTTCGCTCCTAACCTGGAATCTAACGCTGCTGCTCTTGCTGCAATCAAAGAAGCAGTTGAAGCTGCTGGTTACGAGCTAGGTAAAGACGTTACTCTAGCTATGGACTGTGCTTCTTCTGAGTTCTACAACAAAGAAACTGGTATGTACGAAATGACTGGTGAAGGTAAAACTTTCACTTCAGAAGGTTTCTCTGACTACCTGGCTGACCTGACTACTCAATACCCAATCGTTTCTATCGAAGATGGTTTGGACGAATCTGATTGGGAAGGTTGGGCATATCAAACTAAGATTTTGGGTAACAAAATCCAATTGGTGGGTGATGACCTGTTCGTAACCAACACTAAAATTTTAGCGCGTGGTATTGAGCAAGGTATTG
>JBNKRC010000346.1:0-1658 GCA_050296215.1 Vibrio sp.
TGACTCAATTGCGAACGGAAGGATATGATATCGTCAATAGTTATGACGACTCTGATGTGGTCATCGTCAACACCTGTGGTTTTATTGACAGTGCGGTACAGGAATCACTGGATACTATCGGCGAAGCATTAAAAGAGAATGGTAAAGTGATCGTAACCGGCTGCCTTGGTGCCCGGGAAGATGAAATCCGGCAGGTCCATCCAAATGTGCTGGCAATCACCGGACCACACTCTTATGAAAATGTGGTTGCTCAGGTACATGACTTTGTGCCACAACCCAAACATGACCCGTTTACCAGCATGGTTCCTGCTCAGGGGGTTAAGTTAACACCTAAACATTACGCATATCTTAAAATTTCTGAAGGTTGTAACCATCGCTGCACCTTCTGCATTATTCCATCCATGCGGGGAGATTTGGTCAGCCGCCCGGTTGGCGAAATTATTACTGAAGCACAACGCCTGAAAGAAGCTGGAGTTAAAGAACTTTTGGTAATCAGTCAGGATACCAGTGCTTATGGTGTTGACTTTAAGCATGGCCTTGGTTTTTCCAATGGCAGCCCGGTTCGTCAGAACCTGAAAGAGCTGAGTGAGGCTCTGAGTAAATTAGGTATCTGGGTACGTCTTCACTATGTCTACCCATATCCAAGTGTGGACGATCTGATTCCGCTAATGGCTGGAGGAAAAATACTTCCGTATTTGGATATTCCTTTTCAGCATGCCAGCGCACGAGTTCTGAAAATGATGAAACGTCCGGGTCAGGCAGAAAGAACCTTAGATAAAATCAGGAAATGGCGCGAAATTTGTCCTGAACTGGTGATCCGTTCCACTTTTATTGTTGGTTTCCCCGGAGAAACAGAAGAAGACTTTCAAGTCCTGCTTGACTGGTTACAGGAAGCACAGCTCGACCGGGTTGGCTGTTTTAAATATTCACCGGTCGAAGGTGCCGCCGCGAATGACATTGCTGACCAGATTTCCGAAGAAGTCAAGCAAGAGCGATATGAACGCTTTATGTCGCTTCAGCAACAAATCAGCACAAAAAAATTACAAAAACGTATCGGCAGCACAATGCAGGTCATCATTGATGAAGTTGATGACGAAGGCGCTATCGGACGAACTTTTGCCGATGCGCCTGAAATTGACGGTGTGATTTATCTGAACGGTGAAACTCATCATCAACCCGGTGATATTATCGAGGTCGTTGTTGAACATGCAGATGAATATGACCTTTGGGGCCGTTCCGCCCGTTCTTAATTCTTAAAACTTCATTTCGCTGCTTCTGTCGGTCATAATGACAAAAGCAGCGAAGTGTTCCTCCACTACATAGATGATCTTGCTCATACTTTTAAATCTCTTTATGTAGAAACCGGTAAACAGAGCCGTCATTTTTCTTTCCATACTGACGCCATAGTGCATAATCGAACTTAAGAATATAGCGAGATACATCAAGCTGTTATTCCATATTACCGCGGTTCTGAGCTGATATTTCGGGAGAATAAACGTTGTTGTTGGATATCGTCATTCAAAGTGTTAATGAATTTCAATCGGATTGCTTAGCCATCTGCGAAAAACACTATCCGGCCATCCATAATCAGGGAATGTCTGAACATCACCTTGGTCTCGCATTCACCCGACGCTTAGCACGAACACTTACCGAATTTG
>JBNKRC010000347.1:0-1643 GCA_050296215.1 Vibrio sp.
GAGTATAACGTCAGTTTCAAGGGCACTGATATTCAGGAGTTCATCAACATTGTGGGGCGTAACCTGCAGAAGACGGTAATTATTGATCCGTCGGTGCGGGGGAAAATAGATGTCCGGAGTTATGAACCACTGAATGAAGAGCAATATTACAGTTTTTTCCTTAATGTTCTTGAGGTTTATGGCTACGCCGTCGTTGAAATGGATAACGGCGTACTGAAAATTGTCAGGGCGAAAGATGCAAAGACATCCGCGGTTCCCGTTCTGGATGAAAATCAGAATGAGTCCGGCGATAGTGTTGTGACCCGGGTTGTTCCGGTGCATAACGTGTCGGTAAAAGAACTCTCTCCTTTATTGCGCCAACTGGTGAATAATGCCGGAGCGGGGAATGTTGTCCATTATGGACCGGCAAATATTATTCTGCTGACCGGGCGCGCAGCGGTGGTGGACCGCTTAGTGAATATCATCCGTCGGGTTGATCAGGTGGGTGATAAAGACGTGGATGTTATTGTGCTGCAAAATGCATCAGCAGCCGAAATTGTGCGGATTGTCGAAGCATTAAACCATAGTAAAGACGCGAAAAGTATTCCGGAAAATTTACAGCCTAAGCTGGTCGCTGATGATAGGACTAACTCGATTCTGTTGTCTGGAGAACCTCAGGTCCGGGCCCGTTTAACCAGGTTGATTAAACAACTCGATGTTGAAATGGCAACCAAAAGTAATAACAGGGTCGTGTACTTAAAGTATGCCAAAGCTGAAGAGCTGGTCGATGTGCTTAAGGGGGTGTCAGACAATATCCAGGCTGAAAAAGGCAGCAGCGGAAAAACGTCAAATGCGAACCGTAGTCAGGTAATGATTAGCGCACACCCTGCAACTAACTCACTGGTACTCAGCGCACCACAGGACATTATGAAAGTCATGACGGATGTGATTGAACAACTGGATATCCGCCGGGCTCAGGTATTGATTGAAGCACTGATTGTTGAAATGTCTGAGGGTGAGGGAATTAATTTAGGTGTGCAGTGGGGTTCTATTGAGAGTGGTTCCGCCGTTCAGTTCGGTAATACCGGTACCTCAATTGGCAATGTGATGGTTGGCCTGGAAAATGCCAAAGATCAGACCTCGACCGAATATTACTATGATAGTTCGGGTGTTCGTCATCCTTACACTACGACTACTTCCGGGGATTTCAGTACGCTTGCTGATGCGTTAAGTGGCGTAGAAGGTGCCGCAGTCAGCGTTGTTATGGGGGACTGGACCTCGTTAATCAGTGCCGTATCGACCGATTCGAATTCGAACATTTTGTCATCACCAAGTATCACGGTACTGGATAATGGTGAAGCCTCATTTGTGGTGGGGGAAGAAGTTCCGGTTCTCACGGGATCAACCTCAAGCGCCAGCAACAGTAACCCATTCCAGACCGTCGACCGTAAGGAAGTCGGTATCAAGCTCAAAGTGGTACCGCAGATTAACGAAGGTGATTCGGTTCAGCTGAATATTGAGCAGGAAGTTTCTAATGTGACGGCGGCAGAAGGGGCCGTAGACGTGCGTTTTGCCAAACGTCAGCTCAATACATCGGTATTAGTTCAGGATGGGCAGATGATAGTGCTCGGAGGTCTGATGGATGAACGGACCCAGGAAACCGA
>JBNKRC010000348.1:0-1641 GCA_050296215.1 Vibrio sp.
CGTCATAAAGTGCCTGTTTAATCAAAGCAGCCCCGGGCATTGTCGATTGATTATAAAATCTCGATTCAACCACTTCAGCTTCAGCCTGGTAAACAGGATAACACTGACTGATTAATGCCTCCATTAATTGAGGATATAAAATCTCTTTTGCCTGGTTAATTACCCCGCCAATTAACACTTTGTCCGGGTTGAATAAGTTAACCACAATAGCGATAGCCTGCCCTAAATAACTTCCGAACTTTTCTATCAGCTCAATGGCAACTTCATCACCCGCTGTCGCAGCGGCACAGATATCTTCAACGCCGATACCAGAAAGTTGCGCCAGCGATGTCATCGCACCACTTTTAATTCTTTGCTCAGCCTGGGTGATCAGTGCCGAGGCGCTTGCTACCGGTTCCAGACATCCCCGGTTACCACAGCGGCATAACTCTCCGTGGGGGTTTATCTGGATATGCCCTAACTCACCAATATTACCCAGTTTCCCCTGTAAGACTCGCCCATTAACAATGATGCCGGCATTTAAGCCATTATGGATGGAAATAAGAATGGTATTATCGCTTTCTTTTGCATGACCAAACCATTTTTCTGCCAGAACCCATGCATGAGTATCATTCGCGATAAAAACAGGTAATCCGGTTGCCTTATATATTTCGGCACCCAATTCCATATTAGTGACATTATAGTAAGACATTTTTACCACAACGCCTTTTTCAGAATCCACCAGACCGGGGAGCGTTACGGCAACACTGGTGACTCGCTGAAGCTCAGAAGTATAAGTCTGAAAAAATTCTTCGATTTCATGTAATAACCGATCTAATAAATCATCCTGAGTATTTTCATGAATATCAATTTTCGTATCAATTAAAACATCTCCACCCAGTTCATGCAGAGCTAATGTAAGATAACCATGGCCCAGGCGAACGGAAAGAAACTGCCAGCCCTGATTTTTGGTCTGCAGACCGACCGCAGGACGGCCCCGGCTAAGGGACTCCTGTACAGTCGTCTCATGAATAAGATGCGCATCAATAAGCTCGCGAGTAATCTTGGTAATACTCGCGGGAGCCAATTCACTCTCTTTCGATAAATCGATACGAGATATCGGACCCTTTTGGTCAATCAATTTATACACACGACCAGCATTGACCTGCTTAATGTGGTCAATATGGCCTGGTTGAGCCATGTACATAGTACGCTCCAAAAAACAACAACCTGCTAATTTTTTTACTTTGCGAAGTAATTGTGAAGTCCTTTGATAGCTGAGCGTGACAGGTATCACGCTTGATGATGCAAGTTTGTGTGGAAATTCAAATCTACACTAATACGCTGAGTGATAATACGATTTTCCGAATCATAAGATTCGTCCGTTTTGGATGGTTTCACCGGCAAATCAGCTTCCTGCCAAAAGAGTTCATTCCAACACATTAGCAGTAAAAAATTTGCCGTCAGGCGCAATACAATCCGTGTATTTGCACCTATACAGCTAATCTTTATCCTGAATAAATTCTATTCCGGCATGATAAGAACGCTAAGCTATGGCAATAATGCCAAACGCAATAAAGCTTGCAAATGCAATTCCCACCACCACTAATGCAAATTTTAAATCAAATTCCATATACACCTCCTAAACCGACTGGTGCTGAT
>JBNKRC010000349.1:0-1628 GCA_050296215.1 Vibrio sp.
TGAAAGAATTGTGGCAAGGGGTAGATTTATATGATAGTCATATGAAATGTCAATTCAACTCACGTGTTGCCTATCTGTGGTCAATCCATGATTAATTGGCATATGCTAAATATGGGTCTATAGTTTGTATATGCTAATTACATAAATTAAATTTTCGGAGGAAACTATGTATACAGCGATGCCATTACAAGGCACCTCTCTTGCCAGTCATTTCACTAAAGCAAGTAGTTTTGCGATTTTCGACCAACAGGGCGTTATGGTAAAACAATTCATTAATCCCGCATCAGAGTCTGGATGCGACAAAAAAAGCCAGTTATTAGAATTACTTAAATCACATCAGGTTAGTCTGGTTGTTGTCAAAAATATCGGCGAAAGAATGCTCGGTAAATTACTCGATAGTAAGATGTCGGTTAAGCAGGCTAATCTTCGCGGCACGGATATGGCAGCGATTTGGGGACAACTATCTGGCTTTCCTGAATTAACTGAAATGTCGCAGGGTCGTGAGTCGGTTAATTACCACAAGAAACAGGAGCAGGGCGGGTGTTGTAGCCATGAGCATAACCGTGAACACGGTAAATCTGGCAAACATAGTTGCTGTTCCGCTAACCATGCCCGACATCAGCATGGCAAAGGGCAGTGCTGTAAACGATGAATATAATAAACCAAAAGGATGCACATGATCTTCATCGCAACTGTTTTGTTTGTGGTGAAGCACAGAGTAATCCTGCGGGCTTAGGAATAGAGTTTTCAGATACCGGTAATGACAGCGTGTGTGCTGACTTTCTGGTTGAAAATAGTCATCAGGGTTATGTAGGACTGTTGCATGGCGGTATTGCGGGGACATTACTTGATGCCGCAATGACTCATTGTTTACTGAACCGGAATATCCCGGCTTTGACCGCAGAACTGACTGTACGTTATCACCATCCGATTTATGTTGGTTCGCAAGTAAAAGTGCGTGGTGAGTTACTTCAGCAGAAACGCGGTATATTTCTTATGTCAGCTTCTTTAGTCGTAAATAATGAGGTTGCGGTGTCTGCAAAAGCTAAGTTTCTGCAACCTAAATAGTGTCTGCGGGCAGACGTTATTTCTTTGTGTCCGGGCTTTCAGTCAGGTGCTGTAAATACTGATAAATAAAGCGGGTGTCGATTCCATACATCCGCATTTTCAATTCTAAGCGTTGTAGTTTTTGTTGGGATTTTGCCAGTTGAGCGTGATCCTGGCTGGTGTGACAAATCTCGATCAGATCGGCAAGTTCCAGAGCCTCTTTGCGCATGACCAGTTCCGGTGGTAAATAACCTGCATTCTTTAAAACCCGGTAAGCGACACGCAGTTGTTCGGGCACATCTTTATCGTCATCCAATATCAGGGGCTGTCCTTTCCCCGGCAGGTGTTCAAACTGACCGTTTTTACGCGCCTGCGAAATTTTTTCTTCTGCGATTTTATTAATTAACCAGTCCATAAAACCTCCTTACAGAAGAAAAACTATGACTCTGTCAGTCGATAAACTCAATCAGATTTTATGTTCCCTCCAGAATTCGAATAGAGATACTGGCTAACGAATGGTCTGCCAGCTTTTGCGTTAACCTTGTGGCGATATCTATACTAAAGAAAATACGTGGTGATAG
>JBNKRC010000350.1:0-1625 GCA_050296215.1 Vibrio sp.
TCAATACAAAATTAATTATTAGCGCAAATGTAAAACAGTGACTATTTTGAATGGGACTACTTAATCGTTTAAGAAAGTTAATAAAGTCATCCAATAAAAAATAACCCTACAACTACACAAGAGCTTGATACACGGAGTCTCGCCAATGAAAAAAACTACAATGCTCGCTACTGCAATTGCCCTTGCAGTATCAACTTCTGCTTTTTCGGCTGATCTGAAATTTAAACCCGGAGTTGATAAACGCTTCGACTGGGACAGCTATGAAGCACTGAAACAGGTTGATTTAAAAGGGCAAACATTAACTATTTTTGGTCCTTGGCTGACTGGAGATAAGGATCTAATTGAAAGTGTGATTGCTTACTTCGAAGAAGCAACTGGCGCGACCGTTAACTACTCAGGATCAGATTCTTTTGAACAACAAATTGTGATCGATGTACAAGCGGGTAGTGCACCAAACATTGCTATTTTCCCTCAGCCAGGTCTGGCTGCTGATCTCGCATCGAAGGGTTATCTGGTTCCGTTGGGCAAGGAAACCGGTAAATGGGTTAAAGACAACTACGCTGCAGGTAAATCATGGGTTGACCTTGGTACATTCCCGGATAAAGCCGGTAAGAAACAGCTATTCGGTTTCTTCTATAAAGTGGATCTGAAATCTTTGGTTTGGTTTGTGCCTGAGAACTTCGAAGATGCTGGTTATGAAGTGCCTCAAACTATGGAAGAGCTGAAAGCGTTAACCAAACAGATTGCGGCAGATGGTGCAACACCATGGTGTATTGGTTTGGGTTCTGGTGGTGCGACAGGCTGGCCGGCAACTGACTGGGTGGAAGATATGATGCTTCGTACTCAATCACCTCAGGATTATGATAAGTGGGTGACAAACAAACTGAAATTCAACGATAAAAAAGTAACTGAAGCAATCGATGAGTTCGGCTGGTTTATTAACAATGATAAATATGTAGATGGCGGTTCTCGAGCCGTAGCGACAACCGATTTCCGTGATTCGCCAAAAGGTTTGTTCACTTCACCGCCAAAATGTTACATGCATCGTCAGGCATCCTTTATTCCTACCTTCTTCCCCGAAGGAACCAAGCTGGGAACGGATGTTGACTTCTTCTACTTCCCTGCCTACGCATCTAAAGATTTAGGTAAACCAGTCCTGGGTGCAGGTACGATGTGGAGTATCACTAAAGATTCTAAAGTGGCTCGTGAGTTTATGAAGTTCCTGGAAACGCCAATCGCTCATGAAATCTGGATGGCTCAGTCAGGCTTCCTGACTCCGTTCAAACACGCTAACGTTGAGGCGTATGCTAACCCAACGCTGAAAAAACAAGGTCAGATTCTGCTGGATGCGACCACATTCCGCTTCGATGGTTCAGACCTGATGCCTGGTAAGATTGGTGCCGGCGCATTCTGGACTGGCATGGTTGATTACAGCGGCGGTAAATCTGCCAAAGCTGTTGGTGACGACATTCAGAAAACCTGGGATGCGCTTAAATAATCGCATTTGATTTTTCCTGTTAATGGCAGGTTTATCCTGCCATTGATAAGGGGATCAGAAACCTATTCATACACCCTAAACCTGTGAGGCGGAAATGGAACAGCTTTATTCCTCTCTCTTTATTATG
>JBNKRC010000351.1:0-1615 GCA_050296215.1 Vibrio sp.
CGATAGTTTTAGGGTGGAGGACAGAAGCACCAAAGTAAGACAATTCCATCGCTTCCTGATAGCTCAGCGATTTGAGTAAGCGCGCATCACGAACCAGTCGAGGATCACAATTGTATACGCCATCAACATCAGTCCAGATTTCACAACATTCGGCACGAAGACAGGCAGCCAGAGCGGCTGCAGAGTAGTCTGAACCGTTACGGCCGAGACAAACTAATTCGCCTTTTTCGTTTCCGGCAGTAAAGCCAGGCATAATAAACACATGACCGGAAGGGAGAGGATTCTGTGTAAATCGTTCAGTAGATGCATCGATATCAACCATAGCTTCAAGATGGTCACCGTTCGCCACAAGATATTTAGTTGGATCGATAAAATGGGTCGCGTGCCCTTTTGCTTCTAATACTGCTTTCATCAGTTGAATGGAAATGCGTTCGCCTTTACTGATAATTCTGGCATTCACATTATTAGGACACATACCTAACAGACTAATACCATTAACGAACTGACGTAACTGCCCCATTGACTGATTAACCTGGCCAAAATAACCAGTACCATCAAGATCAGGCAATTCCTGTTTAATGGCATTAAAAAGAAGCTCAAACGACTCTTCTAATTCCGTGATTTGTTTATCCGCATCACCATTGCGTAATGCCGTTTCAATCACTGCAACTAACTTGTTAGTTGTTTTTCCCGGAGCAGATAATACAACTGACACATCAGCCTGCTGGGCATTATTTGCAACGATTTGGGCAGCTCTCAGAAAGCGATCGGCATCAGATAATGACGATCCACCGAACTTTAGTACACGCATCCCTTCCTCCAGTTTAATTAGGTATAAAAAAAGGGCCTGCATATTGTTGCAGGCCCTTTTTTTGAAGTTTTTTCGCTCAGCAGCCTGCCCCAACAGCGATAATGTCGGTGGTAATAATAATGGTGGTAATCACTACATGGCGGCTTAATTTCATCTGAACTTATTAGCGAATTAATTTCTGCCCTTACGTTTACCTTAGTTACAGCATTTAGTCAACGAAAATGTCTATTTTCGTGTGGTTTTTAGCTGATGTGTTATATCGCGCAAAAAAGCAAAGCAGCAACTTTAGCTGCTGCTTTGCAATAAATACGAACGACCCTGAGGTTAAAGTTTTACATCAAGTTTTGTTTCAGATAAAACAATGCCGTTCCAGTCGGAATAGAGATAGTCTCCTGGCAGAATCTGATGTTTCATGATAGACACTCTGACATTGACCTGGCCTGAATCGTGCCGGTCGGTTCTGAATGGACATGAACCGAGTGCTTTTATTCCAAGCTGCAGTTCTGATAATAGCGCAACGTCCCTGACGGCACCGTAAATAACGACACCTTCCCATTCGTTTTCAATCGCTAAAAAGGCAAGCTGCTTACCAAACAACGCTTTTTGGCATGAACCATTGCCATCAACAACCAAAACTTTGCCTTTACCATTTTTACTCAGGGTTTCTAATACTTTGGAAGTGTCTTGATAGCACCGTACTGTCACGACCTCGCCCCAAAATGAGCCTTTCAGGCCGAAATTGTGTAGAGGTACATCCAATAGCCTTATCTGAGATCCAAACAGATCACAGATCTTAGGTGTAAT
>JBNKRC010000352.1:0-1595 GCA_050296215.1 Vibrio sp.
ATGGGCAATAAAGATGAAGTTGCTCGGGGTGTGGATAAAGATACTTATGTAACACTGCCTCGTGGTCAGGCGAAAAACTTAAAAGCAAGTTTTGTACTTGAAAAATCGCTTGAAGCTCCAATTGCGAAAGGAGATATCGTCGGTAAACTTTATTATCAGTTAGATGGAAAAGACGTTTCCGAGTACCCGTTACTGGCTTTAGAAGATGTTGAAAAAGGCGGAATTTTCAGCCGCTTATGGGATTACATCGTGCTTTTGTTTAAAGGTCTTTTTTAAACTTAACGCTAACGGATAAAAAGCCACATCTTGTGGCTTTTTATTCAGACTCATCATATTTGTTGAGATCGATCGCATAAATCAGTAGTATTCCCAACCTAGTAGTCCGCCTCATTAGGAGTTTTTATCCATGCTAACCATAAACTCAGACGCGAAGTTAAAAGATCTTCTCGAATTTCCTTGTCCTTTCACCTACAAGGTCATGGGGCACGCCAAACCAGAACTTCCCGAATTGGTTTTAGAAGTTATCCAGCGCCATGCTCCCGGCGATTACAGCCCGGTCATCAAACCAAGTGCGAAAGGTAACTACCACTCTGTATCAATTCGTATTACTGCGACTTCAATCGAACAGGTTGAGATTCTGTATAAAGAGCTGGGTGATATTGAAATTGTTCGTATGGTGCTATAAGCAATACCAGAGCCCACCCACATCTGGATCACAATTTTATTTTAATTGTTAAACTTTTTTTGAAAGCAGCCCTGGCTGCTTTTCTTTTTATAACAATTAGTTACACTATTCCTTACCATTTATGTACCATTTACCGTTACTAAGTAGCTTTTATCCCCGAAAAATGAGTTTATAATGTAATTACTTTACTAATTTAAAGAGTCAAACAATGCCCCAACGTCTTGTTGTTAAACATCTCGGCAGACAGGATTATCAGCCGGTCTGGCAAGCTATGCATGATTTTACAGATTCACGTGATGAAACAACGGTAGATGAAGTCTGGCTGGTAGAGCATAATCCAGTCTTCACCCAGGGTCAGGCCGGTAAAGCAGAACACATACTCAACCCGGGCAATATCCCGGTCATCCAGAGTGATCGTGGCGGACAAGTGACTTACCATGGCCCGGGACAGTTAGTCGTCTATTTCTTAATTGACTTGCGACGCAAAAATCTTGGGGTCAGAGATTTGGTGACCCATATTGAAAATATAGTTATCAATACTCTTAAATCCTTTGATATTGAATCCGCAGCTCGTCCGGATGCTCCCGGTGTGTACGTTGATAATAAAAAGATTTGCTCACTGGGTCTGCGTATCCGCAGAGGCTGTTCATTTCACGGCTTAGCCCTGAATATCAATATGGATTTATCTCCTTTCCTGAGAATCAACCCTTGTGGATATCAGGGAATGGAAATGGTTCAGGTTAGCCAGTTAGGCGGCCCTGACAAGGTAGACAATGTGGCCCAACAATTAATAACAGAGCTTGTAGCATTACTGGACTATGAGCATGTCGAATTCCGGACAGAAGCAGTCGATCATGAGTAAACCAATTGAAATGGAAAAAGGCGTCAAGTACCGCGACGCTGACAAGAT
>JBNKRC010000353.1:0-1586 GCA_050296215.1 Vibrio sp.
GTCCGCATGTGCGGATAACGGATCATAATGACGAATAATCCGGTTTAAGGCCGGGGAGTTAAGTAACGAAACCGGCAGTAAGAATTCCATTTCCACCAAACGTTGCTCCGGCGTTTTGCTACCCAGTGTCAGCTGCTTTCCATCCAGCGGTGTCTTCATGACCCGATCGATCATCTGAGTGAGCACCTCGGCCCACAGCGGATCCAGTTGTTCCCGCTCCATCAGCTGACGGATAACCCGCTGGTTATGCTCACTGCCGGCTGGCTGAGTGAATTCGGTCAGTTCAAACAGCGAATGCAAAAACGTTCCCGGACGAGCCCCTTTCGGAAAGGTAAAAATGCTTTTTTCCGTTTCAGACCAGCTCAGTTCGTTCGTTTCACCGGCACTGTCCACATCAAATCCCGACACCTCCAGCTCGGCATCCAGTGCCGAGGAATGAGCCGACTGTCTGACTAAATTCGAATAACTGGTCATCCGCCAGGAGCGATCCAGCCTGCGTTCAAAGTGGGAAAAGACCGGTTCGGGCAACTCAGTCTCAGGCAGTGTATATCTTTCCTGATGCGGAAGTGGCGGTTCGCTGATGCTAACCGATCCGGTCTGGCCCGTATATTCCTGTAACCGTTGTCTGAACCAGACGGCATCACCGGCCTGCCCGTCCTGTAAAAGGTATCCCATCGCACATTGATGCGCAGCACTATCGCCGGTTAACTTCCTGGCATTCGCTTTCAGCAACGGCGCAACACCGATATAAACGGTATAGACAGCCCGGGTCAGCGCGACATAAAGCAGGCGTAAATCTTCGGCTAAGCGCTCCCGGTCGGCCAGTTCCAGTGTCTGTTCATCCGGCGCAATATCAATAATGGTTTCGTCGGTTCCGCTGTCGTGATATCTGGCATCCGTATCACGGCTGCTGACACTGCGGTAATTCATCACAAACGGCAGAAAAACAAGGTCATATTCCAGCCCTTTGGATTTATGAATCGTGACGATCTGTACCAGATTTGCTTCTGACTCCAGGCGCATGATCTGTTCGTCATCGGCACCGATCCCGCTACAGGCATCTTCAACAGACTGGGACAACCAACGAATCAGTGCCACATCGCTCTCCATCTCCAGACTGGCGCTTTGCAACAGTTCGCTCAGATGAAGGTAATCCGTCAGGTGTCGTTCGCCATCGGCTTCGCCCAGCCAGCGCTGAGCAAAATGACGCTGAGTTAATACGGCCCGCAACATAGGCAATACGCCGCGCTGCTGCCACAGCTGCCGATAGGCCCTGAATTCCAGATTGACGCTTTCCCACGCCACTTCGTCATAATTAAGTTCATCTAACCCGGCAACCGGCAGCGCGAACAGCCCTGACGCCAGAGCGGCCCGTACCCGGCGTTCATTATCAGGCAGGTGTACCGCCTGAAGCAGACGCAGCAGATCCGGAGCAACTTCACTGGCAAAAACACTATCCTGATTAGACAGGTAAACACTCGCGATCCCCTGTTGAGCCAGAGCCCGCTTAACCAGCCGGCCCTCCCGCCCGGTTCTGACCAGAACGGCAATATTATTAGCCGCGATCGGGCGGCTGCCGTTAGCGG
>JBNKRC010000354.1:0-1576 GCA_050296215.1 Vibrio sp.
GTGGCATCAGCAACCGGTGCGACCGTGGTTTCTTTAGGTAAAGCGGTAACAGTCAACGGGAAACAACTCGTTCTGGGTGCAGATGTCCGGATCGAAGATATCTTAGATACAATGGATAAAGTCATTCTTCCGGGTGACGGCAACATGTTCATCGTTAATGATAAAGGGAATATCTTTGCCTATGCTGACATGAAACTGGTTAATAAGAATGTTTCGGTTCTTGGTGTCAGCTTTAGTGATATTGTAAGTACAGCCCGCTCCGGTCACGAGAAATTTATTCAGCGTAACGGCGAAGAATACATTCTGTACAGCCAAAAAGTGACTGGTACAGATTTAACTTCGGTGACATTAGTCAGTTATGATTCTGTTGTTACTCCTGTGTATCGTACCTTATTCAGCCAGCTTATTTTTACCGCTGTGTTTGTCGTCATCGGTATTATTATTTTTATTTACCTATGTACAATTTTGTTCCGGCCTTTAGCCAATGTCGCCAATGCACTTGAACAAATTTCAAGCGGCAGCGGTGATCTTACACAACGTATTGCCGTTGAAAGTAATGATGAAGTAGGCCGTTTGGCCAATGGATTTAACGAGTTCGTTACCCGGCTGCAGACATTGATCTTACATATTCGCGAGCAGGCTCAAAATCTTACTGAACAATCGCATTCAAGTGCGGCACGTTCAAATCTGACGGCAGATGAGCTTTCACGCCAGCAACAGGAAATCAACATGGTTGCTACTGCTGTTACCGAAATGACTTCTGCCACACAGGAAATTGCTTCCCACGCAGAACAAACGGCACAAGCGGTGCAAAACTCAGCGGAAAGTACCGCAAGCGGTCGTGAGGTGGTACTGAATACTAAAAAATCAATTACCAGCCTGGCGTCTGAATTAGAAGAAGCAAGCAGTGTTATTGCAGAGCTGAATCAGCACGCATTAGAGATTTCGACGGTTTTGGGGATGATACAAGGTATTGCGGAACAGACCAACCTGCTGGCACTCAATGCGGCGATTGAAGCGGCACGTGCGGGTGAGCAGGGACGTGGTTTTGCCGTGGTTGCTGATGAAGTTCGCGTGTTGTCACAGAGAACACATTCTTCCACTGAAGAGATTAAACTGACCATTGATACCTTACAGGGTATTACGGAACGTGCGGTAAGTATGATGCAAAGTAGTCTGAATCTGGCAGGCAGTTCAGTAGAAGATGCGGACCGGGCGAGTATTGCTCTGGAAGAAATTAACTCTACTGCAATGGTCATTCGTGATATGGCAACTCAAATTGCGACGGCAGCGGAAGAACAAAGTCATGTAACCAATGAAATCACACAAAATGTGACTTCTATTCGTGATGTTACTGAAGAATTGGTGAAAGGGGCAGAAGAGAGCCTGCATCAATCTAATGATCTGAAACGTGAAGCTGCTGAGCTTAATGCGAAAGTGGCGACGTTTAAATTAAGCTAATGGTTAACTGCCGGCTATCCGGTTATTCTGAAAAAGGTCTGGTTTTTTCCGGGCCTTTTTTATTGCGTCATGGTTTCCGTTTTATACCAATAATATGAATGATCCGGATACAACG
>JBNKRC010000355.1:0-1572 GCA_050296215.1 Vibrio sp.
ACTCGGGAGCAATTATTTTTGGATGAGACCCAAAACGAATAAAATTGCTGACTCCGCGGGTTGAACGGACGGTAGTAAAACTTGGCCCCTGCTTAAAATCAAAACTGACAAAAATATAGGAAGGAAACAATGGCTCCCGGACGACTTGTTTTTTCCCGCGCAGAATCTTTTCCACATCAATTTCAGGATAAAAACATTCGACCCCCTGATTTTCAAGGTGCATTTTTGCTCTTGGTTGCTCGCCACGTTTACAGTAAAGTAAGTACCATTGTTTCATGTTCACTAGCCATCATCTTATTATATTTATTCCCGGCTTAACCGTAACAATTAAATCATGTCAGGTATAGCCGTAAAGCCGCTAATCGCAACTACCTGCTTTAGATTTAATCAGTTCCGCCATCATTTCAATATGTGCAGCCGAATCATTCAAGCAGGGGATTAGTTGATACTGCTCACCGCCTGCAGCAATAAACGTTTCCCGCCCTTGTTCAGCAAGCTCTTCCAGTGTTTCAATACAATCAACAGAAAACGCCGGAGATATCATATCCACTCTTTTAATTCCTTTGCCCGGCAGCACGGCCAGTTCCTGGTCGGTATATGGCTTCAACCACTCTTCCCGGCCGAAACGGGACTGAAAAGTGGTCCCTATCTGATTGGCATTCAGACCTAATTGCTTACCGAGCAGTTGTGTCGTGAGCAAACAGTGTTGCGGATAAATATCACCATTATCAGCATAGCGTTTTGGAATACCATGATACGAACAGAGTAAATAATCGCCCTGCCCGTATTCCTGCCATGAATAACGCACACTTTCCGCCAGAGCTTCGATATAAAGAGGATGCTGACAATAATCACGAATAAAGGCTAATTCAGGCACAACCTTTCGCTTTGCCAGTACCTGTGCAATACCATCATACACCGCAGCTGTCGTGGTAGCCGAATACTGAGGGAATAACGGCAACACAATGATTGATTCAACCCCCTGCTCCAGCAGGCGGGTAATGCCCGCATCCAAGCCGGGGTTACCATACGTCATCCCCAATTCCACCGGCATACTTAACCGGGCTTGCAAAGCCCGCTTCTGACGCTGTGAATAGACCATCAGTGGCGAACCTTCATCCATCCAGATTTGTTGATACAATTTAGCCACTTTCGGCGAACGCAAAGGCAGAATGATGCCATGCAACAACGGACACCATAACCAACGGCTGGTATCCACCACTCGCTTATCGTGCAGGAACTGGCTTAGAAAGCGTTTTACCGCCGGAGCTGTCGGCTCATCCGGCGTTCCCAGATTAACCAGTAACACTCCCTGTTTTTTTGCATATTTCATATCACTCACACTATTGTGGAATATCCGTTCAACTCATTCACTGTAATATTAGCATGGTGTAGAGACAAAAAAAGCGGCCGACCGGCCGCTGATTCTTATTTAAAACAAAAAGCTTGATCGGCTTAACTTAATGCTTTCTCAATATCTGCACTTACTTCAGCAACTTGCTTAGTACCGTCGAATTTCAGGTATTTAGTGCTGCCTGTTTCCGCTTCTTTTCCATAGTATTCTATAAGTGG
>JBNKRC010000356.1:0-1547 GCA_050296215.1 Vibrio sp.
GGTCACCATTCCCGAACTGGTGAGCACCTCTTAATATCGTAGATTGATTCTTGAAAGAACAACACTCTACAGCCGAAAGAAATCGATTGGAACCGGAATGCCGGCCTCATTACACATCATCTCAATATTGAGGGCATCTTGAGGGCATCGCCCAAAAGTACAGAGCAAAAACAGGTTGATGTTCAGTTTCTTGATACTGAACAAATTAAATCGCTGGCACCTTCCTCCCCGCTGCTAAACTTAAACATGAGTGGTGTAATCATTCAGAACGCAGAATCTGTGTTATCAGTCTGTTTTATCCGGTATCGGACTGATTAAGAGTAAACATCGAAGGCGGGCACGATCATGACAAAAAAAATCAGACATTCTCAGGTAACAGCCGCTCTTGAAGTCGAAGGTGGTTACCATATTACTCTGTGTTTTTGCGAAGCCGATAAATTACTGGGGAAAATTAAAACATGGCAGGGTTCGGATATTGCACTGGTCACCGGAGTTGAGTACTGGAAAAAAGCCAACGTAACGGTGTTAAAAGTTGATTGTGAATTAGCCTTTAAAAGACATGGATACTATAAGCACCTGGGATATGGTTACGATCACGAATACAGTCCCCACATAACCGTTAGCCGCGGTAATCATGTTGACAATTTTAATCACCTGATTGGCCAGGCACTGGCCATTACCGGTGAATATTTCCGGGTCTTTTCCGGCGCAAACCTCAAGAGAAGTGAAAAACTGATAACGGATCTGTCAAAACAGCGGGATGAATTAACCGATGCGGTTAACTATGCCATCGATCGCTTTAAATATTGCGCCGCACAAGACGAATCGCTCCCCTGTTCCGAACAGGAAACAGCCATAAAACATTTGACCGACGTGTTGTCCGAAGTCTCAGGTAATGATTAAACGATCGCTCTGAAATATCTCGGGTCACAACTCTGCCGGAAATCCACGTCGATAAAATCTGCTCTTATTAACATAAGCAGAATATAGCGCCTTTCTGTCTGGATAAATAGTTAACAACAACTATTCTTTAATTAAATACAATCACATAAGGAACTTATTATGACCGACGTGGCAAAAAAAATTACTGGTGTTCTTGAAAGTGACTTTGATGTTCCTTACATATTCAAGAAAGTGCTCAAGAAAGAGACTTACCTGCTTCCCGATGAAGAGGTACTGGATCTTATTCTGCTTGAAAGAGAATATCTGCAAGAGAAAAATGAATCTCCGGTCTATTCTGCCGCGAAATTACTGGTCCTGACCTCCTACGGGCTGATTATTGCGGAAGAAGGCTTTATCCAAATCTCCGAAGATATTATGGGATACAAGATCCTGCATATTCCGTTCAATAAAATCACCGATATAGAACTGGATGTCTGCCTGCTCACCGGCGTTCTGAAAGTTGCCACCAATGCCTACGGTAAGGACGAATCGGATATCAAGTTCAATACCGACAAGTATTATCATCAGTTTGAAAATTTCATTGAAACACTGAGAAAAAAAGTCGTCCTCTCATAGGCATTGATTTTCCAGAGTACGATAAGATC
>JBNKRC010000357.1:0-1546 GCA_050296215.1 Vibrio sp.
AAGGCGGCGATGGAATGTAACGGTAATGGTCTGTGCTTTAACTACGATACCAGTTCACCGATGTGTCCTTCGATGAAAGTGACGGCGGATCGTCGCCACTCGCCGAAAGGCCGTGCGGGTCTGGTGCGTGAATGGTTACGTCAGTTAAGTGAGCAGGGGATTGATATTCTGGATTTAGAACACCAGACCCTGAACAACTCATTCAGCATCCGGACGTTAATTGATCGCGTTCGCCATACCATTCAGAAAGACAAAGAGTACGACTTCTCCCATGAAGTGTACGATGCCATGAACGGCTGTCTTGCCTGTAAAGCGTGTGCGACGCAATGTCCGATTAAAGTGGATGTGCCAAGCTTCCGCGCGCGTTTCCTGAATATCTATTACTCACGTTATCAGCGTCCGGCGAAGGACTATCTGGTGGCGAACATTGAAACCATGCTTCCGCTGATGGCGAAAGCACCGCGTATCGTCAATGGCGTACTGGAACAGAAATGGGTTCAGTCGCTGACGGCGAAAACAGTCGGCTATCGTGATGCGCCATTGTTGTCGGTGCCGACGTTAGCCAAACGTGTTCAACAGCAGCCTGTTGTTGCGTTTAATCTTGAGGGTTTACGTCAGCTTCCTGAGAACAAACGTGATAACTACGTCATTATTGTTCAGGATCCGTTTACCAGCTATTACGAAGCGGATGTGGTCGATGACTTTATTTCTCTGGTATTAAAACTGGGTAAACAGCCTGTACTGCTGCCATTTAAACCAAATGGTAAAGCTCAGCATATTAAAGGCTTCCTGGGGCAGTTTACCAAAACTGCCAAGTCTACGGCAGAGTTCTTGGCGGAAGTGGCGAAGCTGCATATCCCGATGGTGGGTGTGGATCCGGCACTGGTGCTTTGTTACCGGGATGAATATGACGAAATTCTTGGCGATAAGCGCGGTGATTTCGATGTTCTGACGGTGCAGGAATGGATGACGCCTCGTTTGGCCGAATTTGCTCAGGGTGAAGAGGGCGATGCGAAGCCATGGTATCTGTTTGCTCACTGTACCGAGAAAACCAAGCTACCGAACACCGAGAAAGAGTGGATTGATATCTTTACTCACTTCGGCGCGAAGCTAGAGCCGGTTGCGGTGGGATGTTGTGGTATGGCCGGTACATTTGGTCATGAAACCGATAAGTTCGAGATGTCCCGCGACATTTACGATTTGAGCTGGAAAGGCAATTTTGAAAAATTACCACACGAGCGTTGCCTGGTGTCCGGCTACTCATGTCGTAGTCAGGTTAAACGTTTCGAACATATCAAGCCGAAACATCCGCTTCAGGCGTTGTTAGCTTATTTGCGGTGAGTGCGAGTGATATCTTAACGTGTGTATTTTAATAAAAAACCTGCTTCGGCAGGTTTTTTATTGCCCCCCGGCTTTCTCTTTTTGCCCTTTTGCAGCGAAGCGTTTGTTACGGCGGCGAAATGGCGCTTTTTTGGCTGCCGGCAAATCACGGAAGGCTGAGCCGGGAATGGTCGATGTCTGACCCAAAATGCCATTCAGTTCCAGC
>JBNKRC010000358.1:0-1542 GCA_050296215.1 Vibrio sp.
CGATAGCGATACTGGCCATCTCCGGTACTAAAATGGATTTCAGAACCGTCAAAAGTAAAGCTGGTGGCAACAAGGCGATCATTACGCAATACGCTGTGTTCACTCAGCGTCAGTACCTCGTTGCGATCACTCAGAACCTGAGTTTCTATCCAGTCTCCGTATATCATTTGCGGGTTTGTCGATTCCAGGTGGGAGTAATAAAGCATTGTGCCACTGATTACAAGCATAACCAGGCTTACTAAGATTAAAACGAGTTTCAAATGTATTCCTCTTGTTGTGCTTATAATGATACTGCTAATTTCAACAGAGGAATCTCTGTTCATCAAGGGAAACCCTAAACTCGGGGTAATTTTTCTGACCAGATCTTGTTTAATGCGGATGAATGGGTTAAAACATTCAGCCAAAAATGTAACAACGAACATAATGTTCGGTCTACAAGGACGAAACAATGATTAAAGAAAACGTATATTTTGATGGTAATGTTAAGTCATTAGCTTTTGAACAAGATGGGGCGAACTCATCTGTTGGTGTTATGGCGGCAGGCGAATATACCTTCGGTACAGGTGCACCGGAACGTATGACGGTTATCTCTGGCGCATTAACCATTAAACGTGTTGATGATCAGGAGTGGATCACTTTTGGTGCCGGTGAAAGCTTTGATGTAATCGGTAACTCATCATTTGATCTTAAGGTTGAAAAATCAACTGCTTACTTATGTGAATATCTGTAAGATCAGAATTCTTACCGATTTTCCAGTAAAGGCTACAGTGATGTAGCCTTTATCATAGGTGCTTTTCGCATTTATGCGGGTTTTCAGTAGGTTTCAAACAGGCCCTGATTATAGTCCTGAATGGCCTGTTCGATCTCTTCAGCGGTATTCATGACGAACGGCCCATAATGAACGACGGGTTCATCAATTGGCTGTCCCATTAATATCAGTATTCCCGCTTCCGAACCGGCAGTTATCTCAGTCAGATCGCCACTTGAGAGTTGTGCAAGATGGCCGGATTTTACGCTGTGACCACCAATCGCGATCTCTCCCTGATAGACATAAAGCATGGCCTGGAATTTATCCGGCATGGTTATGGTCACGGATTGCCCGGTCGTACTTTTCCAGTCTGCAACCGTCAGAGGCACACCGGTCTGCTGCAGCGGACCTGACAGCGACTTATTGTTGATTGTTACATCCCCGGCAAGTACGCGGACTAAACTATCCGTCTCGGTGTGATATTCAGATATCACTTCAGGCTGAAAATCGTGATAGCGGGCAGGCTTCATTTTGTCTTTTGCCGGCTGATTGATCCAGATTTGGAATCCATGTAACTGACCGGATTCCATAATAGGCATCTCGCTGTGAATGACCCCCTGACCGGCAGCCATCCATTGCGCACCTCCTGAACGGAGCTCCCCCACATTACCCATATGATCTTTATGCTGAAAATGACCTTCGAGCATATAAGTCAGTGTTTCAATTCCACGATGAGGATGGGGAGGAAATCCACCGACATAATCCGCTTGTTTGTCTGCTTTAAGTTCATCGAG
>JBNKRC010000359.1:0-1503 GCA_050296215.1 Vibrio sp.
TGATTTAGCTCGAAGGCATCTTTATGTTCAAAAAACCGAGACTCTAATTCATCTAAACGTTGTTTTAAGTCATGAACGTCCTGTGTTGAAAATACTTCTGAAGGTTCTGTTACTAGTGACTGCAGATAAGGAGCTATAACCTGTTGTATTTTTTTTATTTTTTCTTGGTGTAGTTCCACTTCAATTGCTGAAACTTCTCTTATTGCATTGCCGAACCAATCAGAAATTATATCTGTACACTTATCTAAAGGCGCAAATGTCGAATCTAAGTTATGGCGACTACCTGGGGCTAGAACATATTCACAATCAATCAAATCACTAGAATACGCTTGCATATATATGTCATTGCTGTGGGTTTTGTGTTTAATAGACAAAAGTGGTTCATCATCACTCAGGTTTCCTGAGTAGTTGAAAATATAATCATCTTCATCTGACGCATAGAATTCAGCTACCCGGGAAAATTCATTTCTAATATTCCTTATGTAAGCGCGATTCAGTTTTTTCTCTATCATATTTTGCTAGCCTTGGGTGACGTTGCTCAGTGGGGTGCAGAAGTTAAAAAGCCGCTAGCTTTAATAGCGGCTTATGGTTTCATTTTGATTTTAATCGTCTCTGCCAATGATTGGAGCCGTGAACTCATCCATAATCATGATCTTAGTATCAGATAGCCTTTCTCGGTCTGACTCGTCCAGATCCATTGTTTCTAGACTACCGAATATCATTCCCATGGCCATTTTTAAGCTTGTAAGGTCGATGTCTTTTTTGCGTGACTCTCGAATTATGTCAGCAACCAGCATTTCAAACTTACCTTCAAGTACTTTGCCGTTCCCGTATGTTAGATACATTAGCGGAGTTCTTGTGGCTTCGGCAATGTTTACCACATCACGAAATTTAGGCTCAGTTTTACCCGCTGCAATACGTTTTAAAGTACTGACACTTATATCTGTTACTTCACTTATGTAGTCGTAGCCACCGTTATCTTTAATCGCAAATTTTATGCGCTCGGATAGGTTACGGAGACCATCAATCTCTTCAAAAATCATCATGAAATCCTCAAATATCGAGAATGTCATTATATACCCTTTTTTTACCCATCTTCTTACAATGGTGTCAGAACTGGCACTGCAAGATTCAAAACTAATGTCATTTTTGGTTGAGTGAGTTTTTTCAATTTGATACTATAAATGACACTTAATATTGAATATAAAGTGTCATAACTGATATTGACGGGATTTTTACTTGATAGACATGCTCAACATAAACATACCTTTTAAAAAAGGCGCGATCATCGAACTCGGTGAATGCGGTTTTGTTGACTATGAAAAACTGGCTGCTCAAACAGGCCTGAAAATCTCGTCTGGAAATGTTGAGTTCTCGGTTGTAAACAACCAAAAAGAAGTGCGTACGGATGATCTTTATCACTCATGGTCAACGATCCCATCTTCTTACACGGATATTGCTTGTAAGGTGTTCGATGCCGAACCGCGAGCTAATGTGTACTGG
>JBNKRC010000360.1:0-1497 GCA_050296215.1 Vibrio sp.
GCTTCCTTGCCTGCCTGGCCCGTAATGCGCTGAATCGAACTCCGCCTCTGGGCTTTTTCAAAAATTTCGTCATGGAAAAAGATGGCAGACACAATAACTCAATAAACCTCAAACGCCGCGGAACGGCACCATTAGCCGACGTAATTCGCGTTCATGCGTTAGCCATCGGATCTCACGCGAAAAACTCATTCGAACGTCTGGATGATATTATCGAGGCAAAAATCCTTCCCAAAGGCCGCGGTCAGGATTTAAGGGATGCGCTGGAGTTTATCTCTATGGTAAGAATCCGCCATCAGGCGATTGATGTAAAAAATGGTGTCGATCCGGACAACAATATCGAACCGGAACATATCTCTGATTTTGATCGGCGTAATCTTAAAGATGCTTTCCTGGTACTGAGTAACGCACAAAATTATCTCAAGTATGGTTATCAGAATAATAAGGCACTGATGTAATCATGTTATCCCGCTTACTGAAAACGCCAGGCATTGATTGGAATGGTAAACAGCTCGCCAAAAGAGACCGGACCTCAGACTCGTTGCTACGTGACTTTTATCAGGCTGAGTTACCGGACAAGAGTACCCCGATAAGTGATATTCGCTTTCTTGCGATCGACTTCGAAACCACCGGATTAGACAAAGATAAAGATGAAATCATTACTATCGGCGTGGTTCCGTTCGATCTGAATCGTATCTATCTGAATCAGGCTCAACACTGGCTGGTTAAACCGCAAAAACAGCTGAAGGAGTCCTCGATCGTCATTCATGGTATCACGCATAGCGATATTATGAATGCCCCGGATCTCTCCGCGTATCTGCCTGAAATACTTCGGGCGATGCAGGGATATATTGTCGTGGCCCATTACCACATTATCGAACGTTACTTTTTTAGCGCAGCGGTTAAAAAACGCCTTGGTGAAGAAATTGAATTCCCTATCGTTGACACCATGGAAATCGAAGAAAGCATTATTAAACGCGGTTTCAGCTTTCTGGATTACCTGAAAGGAAAGAAAAAAACCTCTCTGAGGCTCGGCGCAATCCGTAGCCGTTATGAGCTTCCCACATACGCACCGCATCATGCCCTTACCGATGCGATTGCAACCGCAGAACTCCTGCAGGCACAAATCAGCAACCATTTTAATCCGGCCGATCCCATCGAACAATTCTGGCTCTGAGCACAAAAAAACGCCTTCCAAACCGGAAGGCGTTTTTACAATTCATATCATCTGATGCTTCTATTTATGGCTTATAGCGTTCCGTGCTCATCCCCATAATCAGGCTGACACACATCGCTAATAAAATCACCGTAAACGGTAGTGCCGTCGAAATGGCCCCGGCTTGCAGAGCCTGTACGGCCTGGGTACCACCTACCCATAGTAATGCGATAGCAATCGCACCTTCAATCGACGCCCAGAATACCCGCTGTGGAATCGGTGCATCAATTTTACCACCAGCGGTAATGCTATCGATAACCAGCGAACCGGAATCAGAAGAGGTG
>JBNKRC010000361.1:0-1459 GCA_050296215.1 Vibrio sp.
AATCCATGATTAAATGTGTCACTGCCATTTCACATGCCGGAGACGATCTTATTACTAAAACAGCAAATTTAAACTCTTGTACCATAGCTGGCTAATATAACTGCCAGCACATTGATTCGTTGTTGCGTTAACTTGCTCATTATTATTCACCCAAATGTATCATTGCGCGTATTTTAAGCCGGATTTGATTAAACAATCGGATGGGTAAATTTAGATATTGTAATGAATAAGAGTCATCAATAATTATTGAGAACTAAGCTATTCGGCATAAAAGATACCCTATTACCTTCTTAAGGCCTGAATAAACTTATAAATAGATTTCATAAAGGTTTGTCGTTCTGCTCACTAATAGTAAATACGATTTAATGGTAGGGTAAACAAAGATATACCCTGCTTGTTAACGGTATATGCCCATACAATATTAATGCAAGGACCTATCAATGGATAACTTCACATACTATTCACCTACACGTGTTCATTTTGGTAAAGGTCAGACCGAACAAGTGCGATCTGAAATTCTGGCCGGAAGCAAAGTACTAATGACATATGGCGGTGGCAGTATTAAGAAAAACGGTGTTTACGAGCAAGTCATTGCTGCACTGTCGGATTGCACGGTTATTGAATTTTCGGGTATTGAACCTAACCCTCATTACGAAACACTGATCAAAGCCGTTGCTATTGCCAAACAGGAAAAGATTGACTTTATACTGGCGGTTGGCGGCGGGTCGGTGATTGACGGCAGTAAGTTTATCGCCGCTGCAACCTGCTATGAAGGAGACAGCTGGGATATCATTAAAACTTACGGCTCCTGTGTTGAAAGTGCAATCCCGTTAGGCTGTGTGCTGACACTTCCGGCTACCGGTTCGGAAATGAACAACGGAGCCGTTATAACCAGAGCTGAAACTCAGGATAAACTCTTCTTCCATTCTGAAACCGTAAAACCTGTTTTTTCGGTGCTTGATCCGGAAGCGACCTATTCACTGCCACCCCGTCAGGTGGCTAATGGCGCTGTCGACAGCTTTGTCCACACCGCCGAACAGTATGTTACCTACCCGGTCAATGCAAAAGTTCAGGACTATTTTGCCGAAGGTTTGTTAAAAACCATTATTGCTGAAGGTTCGGTCGCCCTGGCCAATCCGACAGACTATGATGCGCGCGCCAACCTGATGTGGGCAGCGACAAATGCGCTGAATGGCACGTTATCGACCGGTGTACCGGGAGACTGGGCAACACACATGATCGGCCACGAACTGACCGGCCTTTACGGACTGGACCATGCTCAGACGCTGGCGATTGTTATGCCTGCTGTATGGAAATTCAAAAAAGCACAAAAACTGGGCAAATTAGCTCAATACGCGGAACGTGTCTGGAATATCACCTCTGGCAGCGATGAAGAAAAAGCGGATCAGGCGATAGCGAGAACAGAAGCGTTCTTCACTTCAATGGGCAATCCGACTCA
>JBNKRC010000362.1:0-1437 GCA_050296215.1 Vibrio sp.
GATATTGGTAAAGTACAAAGCCAGTTTTTCATAATACTGGCTGGCAATAAAAAAGGCGCCAACCCAGGTGACAAGCGATAACGCTTCTTTGACAAAACCTCTAATCAAACTAATTAAAGCCGAGAGGCCAATAACACCGATAATTGTATAGTCTAACCAGTTCATAGCGTTTTCGTATCCTTAGTTGGCGCGCATTTTATCAGAAAAAAACCAGACGCAAACGTTTTCTTATGGGTTTAATGGTTTAAATTTAATCAACTGACCTTTTGCGCCGGTAATTTTTTCCAGCTCAACAAGTTGCTTCTCCAATTTTTCCCGCGAAACATCCGGTCCAATCAGCACCCGGGTAAAACTATTTTCTTTCTTGGTTGATGCAGTAAACCCGCGTTTTCTTAAATCGGCCACTAGACGATCAGCATTTTCTGCATTCTTAAGAGCCATCAGCTGGATAATCCAGGCGCTCTCCTGATAATCATTCACTGCAGGCTGATCACTCACTACCGTAGTCACCTTATCCGATGAGACAGCCGGTTCAGCCTGTGGTTGTTCCTGCACGACAGCACTGACAGGTGCTTCCGGCAATTGCGTATCGTCAGTTTCCGGGGCAGGTATTTCTATCGAATCCGCATCAAGCTGCATTTGAGGCCGGAGCGGAATTGCGGCTATATCATCCTGATAGTGTGATTTTTTTCCATCCAGCAGATCAGGAAGAATGATCACACCAAGTGCAACCAGAATAATCGTCCCGACTAATCGACTCTGAAATCGGCTTGCCATCTATTTGTTTTCTCCTCGGTTTTGCCAGTAATCCAACACCTCTCCAACAGTGTGGAAAGAACCAACAACAACTATCACATCATCTTTTCCTGCCTGTGTCAGAGCGGCTTTAAATGCATCAACGGGTTGGGAAAACTGCTCCGTATCACCAGACAGATGCATGGCAATTTCACTCGCCTGAGCGGCACGCGGACCATGCAAAGATGCGGGATACCAATAGTCGACCACGGTGTCCAGTTCATGGATGGTCTCTTTGATATCTTTATCATGCAACATCCCAATCACGGCATGAATGGCCTGGTCCGGGAATCTGGTTTTAATCTGCTGCGCGAAATAGTGCGCAGAATGAGGATTGTGTGCGACGTCCAATATGATCAGCGGCTCACCGGCCAGGCATTGCATCCGTCCAGCGAGCTTCACATTGGATAGGCCATTCACAATATTGATATCTGATACTTCCAGCCCGCTTACTCCCAGCGCCATCAGCGCCGTTGCCGCATTTGGCAGAGGCAATGTCGGTTTAGGCAGATCAGTTAAATCAAATGCACCGGAACGCCACGACCAACTGTCGCCGTGATCAGTATAATCAAACTGAATACCGACCTGATGTAGCTCGGCATGAATTTCATCAGCATAAGCCGCAACACTGGCCGGAGGATT
>JBNKRC010000363.1:0-1429 GCA_050296215.1 Vibrio sp.
ATTCGTCAACGTGCTCCTTATGTGGATATGGTGTTCGGACCTCAAACTTTGCACAGGCTACCCCATATGCTTGCCGAGGTTCAGTCACAACATCATCCTGTTGTGGATGTCAGCTTTCCCGAGATTGAAAAATTTGATTATTTGCCGGAACCGAAATCAGATGGTGTTAAGGCTTTTGTCTCTGTGATGGAAGGTTGCAGCAAGTATTGTACCTTCTGTGTAGTGCCCTATACCCGTGGTGAAGAAATCAATCGTCCTTTAGACGATGTGGTTGCTGAGGTGGCGAGCCTGGCGAAGCAGGGGGTGCGGGAAGTCAATCTGCTGGGGCAGAATGTAAATGCCTACCGTGGACCTATGCACGATGGCGAAATTGCCGATCTGTCGCTATTAATCCATTATGTGGCAGCCATAGAAGGTATAGATCGCATTCGGTTTACTACTTCTCACCCGGTGGAGTTTTCAGACCGGTTGATCCAGACCTATGCAGAAGTACCTGAATTGGTCAGTCATATTCATCTGCCGGTACAAAGCGGTTCAGATCGTATTTTGATGCAGATGAAACGCGGGCATACCGTGGTTGAATATAAGCATAAGATCCGTCAATTACAGAAAATTCGTCCTGATATCAGTATTTCTTCAGATTTTATCATTGGTTTTCCCGGTGAAACAGATGATGATTTTATGAAGACAATGAAACTCATAGAAGATATTCGATTTGATACATCTTTTAGTTTTATATACAGTCAAAGACCGGGAACGCCAGCAGCCTTTATGGCTGATGACGTGCCTGAAGAAGTAAAAAAACATCGCTTATCTATTCTGCAATCGCGCATTCTTCAGTTTGCGGCTGAAATTTCGCAGAACATGGTAGGCACAACTCAATCTGTTCTAGTTGAAGGATTATCCAGAAAAGATGAAAAAATACTGTCAGGGCGTACTGAAAATAACCGGGTGGTTAATTTTTCAGGCCCTAAGGAGCTAATAGGGCAGTTTGTTCCGGTGACCATCACCGAGGCATTGAATAACTCGCTTCGAGGTGTGTTAAGCCGATAATGACGTTAATATGTTAAACAGTGCTTTGGGATGAGCTCTATGGGTACTGGAAGAAGCTTCCTGAATTAACTTGGATGTGGCGCTATACAAAAAACAACTTGTTGTTATGCCACATTATTTAAATAATATTCTGTTTAAATCGAAAAATAACCGATCAAATTATTAAGGAAATTTTCTAGATGAATGAACCAGTTAGAGGCGCATTGAGTTATCCAGTGCAGGCCTATCCCTATCCTCCTCAGGAAGATGAAATCAACCTGGTGGATCTATGGGTATCTTTGCTTGGCTACCGAAAGGTATTTTATTCAGTATTCCTGGCGATTTTAGTTGTGGGGATTCTATTTACTTTTCTGCTGTTTCAGGAAAAGCGATCACT
>JBNKRC010000364.1:0-1402 GCA_050296215.1 Vibrio sp.
AGGCGAAGGTGTAAAAAACTGGTTGTTAAACAATCAAATTCCGTCATCAATAGTGGATAGCTTTTTAGCTCATGATACCCGCCCGCTGTTCGCTCAGTATGATGACAACCGTTTTTTACTGATCCTGCGCGGCATCGATCTTAACGCCGATGCCAGTCCCGGCGATATGTTAAGTTTGCGCCTGTTATATATTGACGGCGCATTAATCTCTACCCGTAAAGTTCCGTCCAAAACGGTTGCAACGCTTCGTCAGCGGCTGAGCGAAGGGAACGGCCCCAAAACGCTGTCTGAGTTAGTGATTGCTATCATTGATGGTTTTAGTGGCAATATTGATAACTACCTGAATAAAATAGAAAAAAAAATTACCGAATTTGACGATCAGCTTGAATTGTCTGAAGATTTAATGCAAACCCATAAAGCATTACTGAAAATGAAACGCTTTATAAAGCCGCAACAGTATGCGATTGATGATTTTCACAATTCCGACCACAGCCTGGCGCTTGAGCGTCAGATTCGGCTGCGCCACAGCGTCAACACCATTACCCGGATTAATGAGACCTTGGATTTTTATCTGGGCGAACTCGAATTGATTAAAGGTGAATTACGCCAGTACCATGCCGAAAAAATGAACCGCAACACTTACCTTTTTTCGGTCATTGCCGCAATCTTTTTACCGACCAGCTTCTTAACCGGCCTGCTTGGTGTTAATGTTGGCGGTATTCCCGGGACGGATGATCCGGCGTCATTTGCCATTTTCTGTCTAGCATTAGTCGTGATCTTTATGGGTGAATACTGGATATTGCGCCGCCTGGACTTTTTTAAACAATCCTGAACAAGGAGAAGATATGGCAGTTAAGCATATTTACGGATCATCAGATGGCTACTATTAAAGATGTCGCCCGGGTTGCCGGGGTATCAATCGCAACCGTTTCCCGGGTCATAAACAATTCCCCGAAAGCCAGTCGATCATCCATAGATGCTGTGAAGGCGGCAATGAAAACTCTCGGTTACCGCCCCAATGCGGCCGCCAGAGCTCTGGTCAGTCAGAGCACCAATATGATAGGTGTACTGGTCGATGATGTCTCGGATCCGTTTTTCGGTGCCATGATAAAATCGGTCGATACCGTTGCTCAGAAATATGGCAAACAATTGTTGATCGGTAATGGCTGTCATCAGGCTGATAAAGAACATAAAGCCATTGAGCGATTAGTTAACAGTCGCTGTGATGCATTGATCATTCACTCAAACAATTTATCCGACCGGGAGCTGATTGATTACGCCGATGAAGTGCCGGGCCTGGTGCTCATTAACCGCCTCATCCCGGAAATTGCCCACCGCTGCATCTCGCTGGATAACTATAAAGGCGCTTACCTGGCAACGGAATACCTGATTCAGAATGGCC
>JBNKRC010000365.1:0-1390 GCA_050296215.1 Vibrio sp.
AGTATACCCTGCCGGTTGCCATGCTGTGCTGCCTGATCCTGTTTCGCCATCAGGAAAATATCAAACGCCTGCTGGCGGGAACCGAACCAAAGATCGGCCAGAAGAAACCCGCTTAGCTTGCTCTGGCGATCTTTATCATCCGTTTCTTTCAGCTCAGCTGACCCAGGCCAAGATGCCGGCTAAAAAATTCCGACAGTAGCGCCGTCACTTCATCTGCCGATTCCACCGCACTGGTATGCCCCGCATCAGGCAATACATGCAGTTCACTTCCTGTGATGGAATCGTGCATTAAGTACGATTCCAGTGGCGTTCTTGAACGATCCTGTGCTCCGCTGATAATCAGCACCGGCAAGGCAAACTGTTCCAGCTGTTCAAAGCGATCCGGACGGCTGAAAATCATTTTGCCCAGTGCAATCATCTCCAGAGCCTGTTGTACCGGCATCTCAGCTAAATAGCTCTGAAACCGGCTGACGTACTCTTCAAGCCCGTCCAACGAAGTCTGCGCAAAAAACAGCGGTACGATCTGTTCAGCTAATGACGGCGGGATGCACTGAGCCTGTCTGATCAATTCGAACATTCCGTTGTATTTAATGCAGTTCACCTCCGGCTCTAAGCCGACAAAGGTATTCAGCAGAGCCAGGGTTTTCACACGTTGCGGCGCTAACATCACCAGTTCCACGCCCCACATTCCGCCAAAAGATAAACCGGCCACAGAAAACTGCTCTATTCCCAGATGATCCAGCAAGGCCAGAATATGCCGGGCATAATCATTCAGACTGGTCATCGACTGCGGATGCGGATCCGATTCACCGTGCCCCCAGAAATCCGGCACAATACAGCGATAGTGCTGACTCAGCGACTCAATCTGCGCCTGCCACATCTTACTGTCCCACAGATAACTGTGGCCGAAGACGATCACCTCACCCTGACCAACATCCAGATAGCGCATGGTTTGCCCGTCAATGCTAAAGCTTTGCATCCGTCATACCTTCCTTTATTAAGCCTGAACCGGCTCCAGTTGATCAATCGGCCAGCGAGGCACCGCTTTCACTTCCAGATCAACCAGCTCATTATTTTTGAAGCGCTGCATTCCCGCATACGCAATCATTGCCCCGTTATCGGTACAGAATTCGGTACGCGGATAATAGACATCACCACCAACTTTTTTCGCCAGTTTGCCTAACGATTCGCGTAACTGCACATTCGCACTCACCCCGCCGGCAATCACAATCCGCTTCAGCCCGGTTTGTTCTAAAGCACGTTTACATTTGATCACCAGCGTATCGCACACGGCTTCCTGAAACGCATAAGCAATATCGGCACGGGTCTGTTCATCATCGCCGTGAGACGCAATGGTATTGGCGGTAAACGTTTTAAGTCCCGAGAAGCT
>JBNKRC010000366.1:0-1388 GCA_050296215.1 Vibrio sp.
ATAATGTTCTCGACGATGAACTGCAGATCTTCTCTGGTATGGAGTCTCAGCCAGAAGAGTTGCAGATCGCGGCGGTAATAAAAGCGATCAAAATCAACAGTTGCCGTCGTAACAACGTGGCAGATCAGGTTGAAGTGGGCGACTATATGCGCGTCGATTGGAAGCTTTATGACCCGCTCAATAGAGAGATCATATACGAAACGACGAGCGAAGGATCTAGCCATGAGACCTACGGTAAAAATAATCCGGTCGAGGTGGAGTTTGGCGGCCTCGGTGCTTTTGATAGTGCTGTCAAAAATCTATTGTCACATTCAGATTTTGTTGCAGCATTGGGTAGAAAAGAACCAAAAACTACTGTTACTTCGGACAAGCCACTTACAATAAAGCTTTCATATTCTCATAAAAAACAGTCATTTACTGACCAAATTGAGCAGATTAAAGCCGCAACGGTTACGGTCCGGTCGCCTCACGGGCATGGGAGTGGTTTCGTAATAAGTAGTGATGGATATGTCATAACGAACTCACATGTCGTGGGAAAGTCTTCAGAGGTGTTGATACTTGCTGGCGAACAACGCATAAAAGCCCACATTATTCGTCAGAACATCCATCGCGACGTTGCCTTGGTTAAACTCGACGAATCAGCTCCTTTGCCGGCACTTTCATTGGCAAGGAATGGTATCGGTGTAGGCCACAGCGTTTATCTCATTGGTACGCCATTGGACGAAAGCCTGGGCCACACGGTTACACGAGGCATCATCTCTGCAGAGCGGCGTATGGAAGATGCACAGCGCTACTATCAAACCGATGCTGCAGTCAATCCCGGTAATTCAGGTGGTCCAGCCTTAAGTGAACAGGGTGAAGTGATCGGTATCGCGGTGTCAGGTTTGTTTAACAGCAGTGGTGGGTCACTAAATATCAACTTCCTGATACCGATCGATGAAGTGATCAGTGCTCTGCAAATCCAGGATGTATCAGAACCACTCTTCAAATAACAAACCTGCGCACACCTTCACCATCAGGTTGCGCGATCGTCTTGAGTTTCTGGAGGTGTCCATTCACAGTGGATGATGAGGATGTAGATGCCTTCAATCCCACTGCCACACTGGCTTCGGCGCTGCACCCCAGTCCAATATGAAAAATTCCATAAAGATTCCGGTAGATATGCCGCACTAATGATAATATTCAGAAAAACAATAAGTAAATTGTTTATTAGCGGAGATGGTTAACGCCAGGCACTAAAGTTGTGAATGCCAGACTCTGCTTTTAATTCAAGTTTCGGAGTTCAAAGTACTATCCAGATCCGCATCAACGGCGGGGCCTGAATCAGGATTTGAATTCGGAAACTAGCGTTTAAAACGTTGTGTTATGTGTCAATAACAGTGACATAG
>JBNKRC010000367.1:0-1335 GCA_050296215.1 Vibrio sp.
TGGTTAATGATGCGCCTTTTGCTTTGTGTTCCTCAAGCATGGCGGCATAGTCCATTTTATAAATATGATCACCTGAGAGTACCACGACATAATCTGCGTTGTTTCGCTCCAGTAACCATAAGTTATGGTAGATGGCATCGGCAGTACCTTCATACCATGCCCCGCCTTTACGCATCTGAGGAGGTACGACGGTCACATATTCGCCGAGTTCGGGGTTAAAGATTGACCATCCGTCACGCAGATGTTTCTGCAGGGAATGCGATTTATACTGAGTCAGAACTAAGATCTTACGTAAGCCGGAATGGAGACAGTTGGTAAGGGTAAAGTCTATGATTCGATATTTTCCGCCAAATGGTACTGCTGGTTTCGCACGATCATCCGTTAATGGTGCGAGGCGAGCTCCCATACCGCCGGCAAGCACAACTGTTAATGTGTCTTGCATCTTTTATTCTCCCTAATTATGTGCAATTCACCTAAGGTGCATTAGCTTACAAGTTTTGAGCCAACTTCAATATGGTGTTATTCGGGGATTTTATGGAGCAAAACATACCACTTAAGGTCCATAATGGTGCGTTGTGGTTTTCTGCGCGTCATTTTGGTGCAACCAAAAGATCATAATACAAATGTGAATAACACCGACATTAAGCTATTTATTCAATAATATACCACTTGTTTTATAAACAGTAAGGTTGATGTTATAAAAGTTTGTCTTTAGGTTATGATAAATAAAGTACGGACGGTTTTTAATGACTCGGAAGGTGTCTGGTTTTACCGGATTTAAGCTTTTTATCTCTCTGCCGTTATTGTTTATATCGGGAGCGACAGGCTCTGATCCGGCTGGCAAACAGATGGTCAAAAGGGACCCTTATGAAAAAAATACTTATGCTTGTTCTGCTATTGTTAGGTCTGGCTGCGGCTGGTGCGGGTTACTACATATTCGTAATGAAACCCGAGAAGGATGCACTTGCTGCTCAGGAGCTGGCAAAACGCCGGAATGTGGCGCAAATAAGTGATGGCAGTCTTGACGGCGACAGGCCGGATGAGCCAGAAATGTCATCCCGGGAGAACACCCAGTATTTTGTCAACGCCCGGCGTCTTGGAGTAAGAAAACAGCCCGACGAATCTATCTACCCCGACCGATACCTGTACAAAAGTGATCCGATTAAAGTGTTAGAAGTTCAGGATGGCTGGGGAAGAATCTCCAACTATTTTGTGTATAAGAAAGGTGGTCCGGAATTCGCCGAATGGGTAAAAATGGATGGTCTGGTTGACTGGGTTCCTGTGGTTACCAAAGAAGAGCGCGAAGAGATGCTGACCAGTTACATTGGTAAATCA
>JBNKRC010000368.1:0-1329 GCA_050296215.1 Vibrio sp.
AATGTTAGATTATGAATCTTATTTAATATTGTGGTACTAAGGCAATTTCACAAATGGATGAACATATTATCTCAAGTGTCAGTGTTACTATCGCGACTGCTTGCTTAATAATTACAGCAATTATCCTGATTAAACTGACACAGGTAAGAAAATATATAAACTCCCGCAAAAAGGAGTTATCTGAAAAATCCATTGAAGAAATACTTACAGTGATTAATGCTGAGCATATAGAAATTCAGGCCAAAATAAAAAATGGCCGCATGATTGCTAGTGAGCTATTTCAAAGACTTGATGAAGTATCGGAACAGATAAAGCACATCAATGTTGGTCTTATCCCTCCCACCTTCGAAATCACCGACAGCGAAAGTCTGAAGCAAAACATTTTAAATGCTAGGGACAAACAATTTGAACTTATTCAGCGCGGTGCCGCGACAGATTCGTATACCGACTGGACTTGGTTTGGTAGTAAAGCAGACGGAGCAAAAATGGTTAATGACTATTGTCTTCTTTTGCTCAAAGCTTTTAATGCTGAATTTGAAGCTATCCGAAAAGCAATGCGTGTTAAAACATACGATACCGCAGTACAAAAAATTCGCCGATCCATGGAACAACTAGCCAAACTGGGTGAAACGACCAATGTATCCATAGCTTATGATTACTATCGTCTTAAAATAGAAGAACTCACAATCTGGCACAATGAACTTCAACGTATTGCTGACCAAAAAGCTGAAAGAGCAAAGCAGCAAGCGTTGCTTCGGGAACAACGAAAATTGGATACCGACGACTCAGAAGAAATTGATGAAGAACTCTCTATCCGTGAAAGTGAGCTTCGGAAGGCTCAGCGATTAGCGGAAAAAATGGCTGGACAAGAACGTGCAAAATTGGAGCTACAAATAGAGAAGATAAAGCAGGCCAAACTGGAACTTGAAGAAAAACTCGCCCGTGCCACCTCTCAAGCACAAATGACTAAATAACTGTTCCTAAATGTAGATCACTGGCATTGATAAATTTGTGGGAACTCTGTGCTAATTGTGCGATCTGATATGTCGCCAAACCTATTAGACGAACAAAAAACACAGAGCCTTATGATTCTAACATTACCTGACCGAGCAGAGCGACGTCGTATTGCTAAAAAGATGCATAAAACCAAAGACAAAGACCATTGCCGCCGCTTGAACGCCATATTGCTCCTTTCTCAAGGCCATTCTGTTACCACTGTATCAAAGCTTCTCGCTGCGGCTCGTTCATCCATTGGACGTTGGGTTAATTGGTACACCGATTGTGGTATTGAAGGGTTAGAAAGCTCAACTCGGGGCAGAGCTGCAACAC
>JBNKRC010000369.1:0-1327 GCA_050296215.1 Vibrio sp.
GTGTGTGCAAAGAAAAAGAGACAGCTGAGCGTGTTGCGCGTTGGCTGGAACAGAATTACGTACAAAATGAAGAAGGATTCGTTCACATTTGTCGTATAGACAAACAGGGTTCGAAACTGACAGGAAGTGAGCTATGAAGCTTTACAACATTAAAGAAAATGATGAACAAGTCTCCTTTGGCCAAGCCGTTCGCCAGGGTTTAGGTCGCAACCAGGGGTTATTTTTCCCATCAGAACTGCCTAAGTTTGATGATATTGATGGGCTATTGGCGGAAGATTTTGTTACTCGCAGCAGCAAGATTCTTTCAGCGCTGATTGGTGATGAACTGCCAGCAGAAAAAGTAAACGAGTTGGTGAGCAATGCTTTCCAGTTCCCGGCACCAATTAACAAGGTGAAGGATGGCGTTTACGCTCTTGAGTTGTTCCATGGTCCGACTCTGGCGTTTAAAGATTTTGGTGGCCGTTTTATGGCTCAGTCTCTTGCTGCGGTATCTGACGGCGGAAAGATCACAATTCTGACCGCAACTTCCGGTGATACCGGAGCGGCAGTAGCTCATGCTTTCTATGGCATGGAAAATATCAACGTTGTGATCTTGTATCCGAAAGGAAAGATCAGTCCGCTACAAGAGAAGCTGTTCTGTACACTAGGCAAAAACATCCATACAGTCGCGATTCATAGCGACTTTGATGCTTGTCAGGCATTAGTGAAAAAATCATTTGATGATCAGGCTCTGCGCGAAGAGATCGGCCTTAACTCGGCTAACTCAATTAACATTGCTCGTCTGATGGCTCAGATCTGTTACTACTTCGAAGCTGCGGCTCAGATGAGTAAAGAAGAGCGTGAAAATCTGGTTATCTCGGTACCGAGCGGTAACTTCGGTAACCTGACTGCAGGTCTTCTGGCTAAAGCGCTTGGTCTGCCAATTAAACGCTTCATCGCGTCAACAAACGTTAACGATACGGTTCCTCGTTACCTTGAAACGGGTAAATGGGATCCAAAACCAACTATCGCTACCACTTCAAATGCGATGGATGTGAGCCAGCCAAATAACTGGCCCCGTATCGAAGAGCTATGCCGGATTAAAGGCTGGGGTCTGGATACACTTGGTAAAGGTGCCGTAACTGACGAACAAAGCGCAGAGTCAGTACGTGAGCTTAATGATCTTGGTTACCTGTGTGAACCTCATGGTGCGATCGCTTACCGTACCCTGAACGAACAGTTACAACCGGGTGAAACGGGTCTGTTCCTGTGTACGGCTCATCCGGCTAAGTTCAAAGAAGTGGTTGATGACATTCTGGGTACTGATATCCCGTTACCGGCTCCGCTT
>JBNKRC010000370.1:0-1324 GCA_050296215.1 Vibrio sp.
AATGAGGATTTCCAGCGCGTAAAGGCGGTACGGGAAGCGGTGGGACCGGATATTGAACTAATGGTGGATGCGAACCAGTCATTTGCCCCGAAACAGGCGGTGAAACTGGGCCGAATGCTGGAAGCACTGGATATTTTCTGGTTTGAAGAACCGGTGCCTGCCTATGATCTGGTTGGGCATGCGGAGGTGCGCGAGCGGTTGGATATGAATGTCGCCAGTGGAGAAACCGAATATACCAAACATGGCATGAAGGCGATGATCGAGGCAAAAGCCTGCGACATCCTGATGCCCGATCTTCAGCGCATCGGGGGATTGAGCGAAATGCGCCGGGTTGCGGCATTGGCGGAGGCTTACAATATGCCGATATCGACCCATATCTTCACCGAACACAGCCTTTCAATCGCTGGCAGTGCTGCAAACTGCATCTCGGTTGAACATATGCCCTGGTATGCACCGCTGTTTAATGAACAGATGGCAATCGAAGATGGCATGATCGCGATACCGGACCGACCAGGATGCGGTTTCACCTTCTCAGAAGAGGCAGTGAAGCGGTTCAGGCTGACGTGATTTCCATACAGATGACCAGATAGGCCATCAGCAGATGATACATGGTGCTGGCCCGAGCGCGATTTGGCTGTGCTTTTGACGATAAAAAATATCAGGAACATTTTTGAACGCACACAGTGCCGGAGTCATCAAACAAGAAATTCAAACTCCAAGCATGGCTCCGTAAAACACAGCCGTGCGTAACGTGGCAATTTTCGCTCTGAAAGGCACCTAAACCATTCACGAATACTTTAACAAAACACCAGTCATCCTTTGGGCTTTCTGGAAACTGGTAACCCTTGATGGATAATTCGAACTCTACTTTGTTTTCTACATTGCTCAACTTAAACATATTCTTTCAACTGCAGGAAGTTAACGTTTACGTCAGTGGTTGGTGGATCTCGGTGTAACCAATCAACTGTGCGTACTTGTTACTTGTTGAGTTGAAATTCGTCACAAGGCGTACCTTGATGATACCGAAGTTTCCAATCAAGTTTGTCTTTGATCCAGACAGATGAACGTTTTGCAAAATCTCCTATCGTTCCGTTTTCCACGCAATGCAGGTATTTGAAATTAATACAAATATTATGAATAGCAGGCTTTTCACTTTTCCTTCCTTTATCTTTATGCTTAACGCCAGGGGCAAGTCTCTCTCGACCGCCATTGTTATATGTTTTAAAAGAATTTCTTATTCGGGTTCTCTTCTTTTTTCGCCATTTCGACCATATGACGTTTTTGATCTTCCTTTAAAGCATTTGTATGTGCCCTGCAAATTTGA
>JBNKRC010000371.1:0-1318 GCA_050296215.1 Vibrio sp.
CAAGCAATCCGATGGCCTGCAAATTCATATTAAACGCCTGACTTAGCGCCCCAAGCTCCAAGCGATTATCCCCAGTTGTCTGATAAGGTGTAATAAAAGCGTGAGGGATCGAACCCGGAGAAGCGAAAGCTATGTTATCCGTGACATTCGGCACCAGTTCATGACTAAACTGCGCCTGATGATTAATGGTGGTGACGCCAATAAGGAGTGAGACACCCAGAGTTAATCCTAACCAGACCAGCAAAAACTGCAGAGGATGGCGCCGGTAATGCCCGAGTAGAGCTTTAACTACGGGAAATAACATGCAACTGCCCTCCCTGCAACCGGATACACCCTTCCATATGACTTGCTACTTTTTCACTGTGAGTAACGAGCAATAAGGTGCATTCGAGCTGTCGGGTTAATGAGGTCAGTAATCTCATCACCGCCTGAGCATTCCGTTCATCAAGGCTTCCGGTTGGTTCATCGGCAAGCAGCAGTTTTGGCTCCATATACAAGGCCCGTGCAATAGCGGCACGCTGCTGTTGACCACCCGAAACTTCTTCCGGATAACGTCCCAGTAGTGGCATTAAATCTAACGTAGAGACGATCTGACGCCATAATGCGCGATCTTCCGGTAAACCACGCAACTGACGGCAGAAACGAATATTGTCGGCAATATTTAAGGTAGGCAGCAGGTTAAATTGTTGAAAAACATGACCGATGTTGTGACGACGGAACGCCGCACGTTTGTGCTCCGACGTTTTATGCATCGGAAAATTGGGGAACCAGATCTCTCCGGAATCCGCTTTATCCAGACCGGAAATAAGGTTGAGGAGTGTACTCTTACCTGAGCCACTCTCTCCCATTAACGCGAGTTGCTGGCCTTTGGTTAATGTCAGATCGGCTCCCTGTAAGACCGGATGAAATTCGTCACCGTCTAAAAAACCTTTACAGAGATCCTTAATATGTAACATTAACTAACTCACAAAATTACTCATGGGGTGTGAATCTACACCAAAAGTGACCAATTCGGAAGTATTACCCCACTTTGGCCTGACATAGACATAACATTAGGCTTACGAAGGATGAGTAAAGCTAAGTGGAATTTCCGCAAGCTGAACCCCGTGATTCATCGGATATATCAGGTATTCTCCGTGGTATTTCACGTTCGATTTGTAATCGGTACGTTTGTGCACCATAAAACCGGCTTTGCTTGTTTCTTCAATAAATTGCGCATGATTGCCACGAACAAAAACACTCATAGGTTTAGCCAGAGTTTCACCATCAAAACAGGATTCACACTGATTCGAGCATAATGCAACGGAGTTTTGCCCTT
>JBNKRC010000372.1:0-1302 GCA_050296215.1 Vibrio sp.
GATACTTTGTGTGATCAAAACCACAAAGTTATCCTAGAGCGTATGGATTTTCCTGAGCCAGTGATCCAAATTGCTGTTGAGCCTCGTTCTAAAGCAGACCAGGAAAAAATGGGTATTGCTTTAAGCAAGCTTGCAGCAGAAGATCCATCATTCCGTGTTGAAACGGATGATGAAACGGGTCAGACTCTGATCTCTGGCATGGGTGAATTACACCTGGATATCATCGTTGATCGTATGAAGCGCGAATTCAGCGTGGATTGTAACGTGGGTAAACCTCAGGTTGCATACCGTGAAACCATTCGTGGTAAATCGGAAGTTGAAGGCAAATTTGTTCGTCAGTCTGGCGGTCGTGGCCAATATGGTCATGTATGGCTGAAGATTGAACCTGCAGAAGTGGGTGAAGGCTTTGTCTTCGTTGATGAGATCGTTGGTGGCGCAATTCCGAAGGAATTCATCGGACCGGTAGCGAAAGGTATCGAGGAGCAAATGAACAATGGTGTGTTAGCTGGATATCCTGTATTGGATGTTAAGGCAACACTATTCGATGGTTCATTCCACGATGTCGACTCAAATGAGATGGCGTTTAAGATCGCTGGCTCAATGGCATTCAAGAAAGGTGCGCTTGAAGCAAACCCAGTTATTCTTGAACCGCTAATGAAAGTTGAAGTAACGACTCCAGAAGATTGGATGGGTGATGTTGTTGGTGACTTAAACCGTCGTCGCGGCATGATCGAAGGTATGGATGATGGCCCTGCTGGCCTTAAAATTGTCCATGCTAAAGTACCACTCTCAGAGATGTTTGGTTATGCAACTGACCTACGTTCTGCGACCCAAGGACGTGCTTCTTACTCTATGGAGTTTGCTGAGTACTCTGAGGTTCCCAAAAATATTGCCGAAGCAATTATTGCAGAACGCGGCTAGTTGTTAGCTGATTAATAACGAATCTATTGCGCTGACGGACGTTGGCGCATAAAATAGCAATTTCTGGCGCGTCTCAGGATAAACGTTACCTGAGATGAATCATAACTAGGAAGGAACACGATCGTGTCTAAAGAAAAATTTGAACGTACGAAACCGCACGTAAACGTTGGTACTATCGGCCACGTTGACCACGGTAAAACAACTCTAACCGCAGCTATCTGTACTACACTTGCAAAAGTGTACGGTGGTGAAGCGAAAGACTTCGCATCTATCGATAACGCTCCAGAAGAGCGTGAGCGCGGTATCACAATCGCTACTTCACACGTAGAGTACGACACTCCATCACGTCACTACGCACACGTAGACTGTCCAGGACACGCG
>JBNKRC010000373.1:0-1300 GCA_050296215.1 Vibrio sp.
GCCCTGAGCCTCGGTGCTTTGTACGGGCTGACTACAACCTTTGACACCATCTTGTGAGACATAGTTAATCTGATGGGTCATCAGTCGTGCTCTGAAGTCCGCGTTGTAACCTGTCTGACTTGGCGCAGTGAGGAAACCGATGATTTCGCCATAGATTGATTGATAAGGAGAGGCGACCTGTTGACTGAGTGTCTGATACTGTTGTGCCGATAGCGTCAATAGAAATTGTTGGTTGCTGTTGCAGGGGGTGAATGAGCTGGTCTGAGGGCCAATCACGATCTGGCCCCGGAACATGATTCGCGGGATCTGAATCTCTGCCGATTGCCCCAGAGCAACGTGATCGGAAGGAGAAGACACCATTGATGATGTGCAGGCTTGCAGGAGTATCATCAATGAGCTGGATATTAGAATTTTTAAGGGCTTCATGGTATATCTTCCTTACCTTAACCTGATTAGACATCATCTCGCACAGCATAACATTATGGCATATTGGTTATTTAAAACAGAGCCCGATACTTTTTCAATTGATACTTTACGCGTTCAGCAGCGTGCTTGTTGGGAAGGCGTCAGAAACTATCAAGCGCGCAATATGATGCGCGATCAAGTTCGTCTCGGGGATCAGGTTCTGATCTACCACTCATCCTGTAAACAGGTTGGGGTGGCCGGTATCGCTGAGGTCGTCCGTGAAGCCTATCCTGATCACTTTGCGTTTGACCCCGGCAGCGAGGTTTTCGACCCCAAATCAACTCCGGAAAATCCGCGTTGGGTGATGGTTGATGTTGCTTTTGTCAGCAAAATGGAGCGGATTATTCCTCTTTCTGTGATGAAAGCAATGCCTGAACTGGCGCAGATGCCTCTGGTGAAGCGCGGCAACCGACTTTCAATTATGCCCGTTACTGAAGCGGAGTGGTTGGCAATACTTTCCCTGCGTTGAAATCCTATCACCCACAGGCGGTTTTCACCGCCTGTCTATTCATGATGTGTCGGCCTCAATAAATCGACGTTTGACAGTTCTTATTCATCATTTTGCTTATCGCTAAGCTAATAGTTTGATAACGGTCTGTTATCATGAGAATTAACACTATATGAGTCAGAAATATAGGAAATAATGCGATCTTCGCAGCGAGTTCAGAGGATTTATATTGGAGTTTATACGTGCATTGGTTGTATGCTAATAACTGCTGTTGCAGTGCAACGGTGAAGCAAGTATTCGCGAGAGATTCAGAAAAATAATTATGAATGTTTGTTTTGGCAGACAAGGTTGATAGCTCGGATGGGGACGGCTTACTCCATTGCTTGA
>JBNKRC010000374.1:0-1274 GCA_050296215.1 Vibrio sp.
CGGCACGGCAAACATAACGCCAAGCACATTAAAAAACAGAACCTGAAACGCTTCATTGCGCTCTGTTGATGCCCACTGTGCAAATGAACCGGCACCACCGACACCATTAACCGGCTGAGATTCAGCAACCGTTACCTCTTCGGTTTCTGTCGTTTCATTTATAAGTTCCGCTGGTTCAGCCGAAGTCAGTACCTGAACGTCGCTTTCCGTTACGTCCCATTCCTGAATCTCTTCCACAGGAGCGGTGACTTCCTCAGATAACGTTTCCTGAGCTGTCAGATTTATCGTGTTCTGCTCGATAAGAGCTTCGACTTCTGTTAAATCATCAAGCGGATCTGTGGATTCTAACCGATCAAGCAGTCGCTGAATATCGTCCAGATTCGGCGCTTCGACCGTTTCAGCCTCAGCAGTCTCAGATTCAGGTACCGTTGTTTTTTGTAATTGTGGTACAACATCCTGAGGTTTAGAAAACTCAGCAACGGGCTGTTCTTCTATTTCTTGAGCTGACTCCAACTCTTCGACAGATTCATCCAGTAACGCAGTAAAGTAATTATCCAGTGCCTGTTCACTCGACAGTGCCAGATTACGACTCATCGACCATTAACCTCTCTAAATAGATTAACAACTGACGGTAAGCAAACGCGCCTCGACTCCCCTGTGCAAAATGGGAAATAGGTAAACGTTTTAAACTGGCATCACGGAATTTAGTATCAATTGGTATTGCTGAAGTCCAGACACGATGCAGATAATCGTTCTTAAGCTGATTCAGCGTCTGTAATGACGCTTTGGTCCGCTTATCATACATAGTCGGTACGATGGTTACCTTAAACGCCTGCTTGCGGGATTTCTGCATGATCTCTAAGGTCCGGACCATACGTTCCAGGCCTTTCATCGCTAAAAATTCAGTCTGTACCGGTATCAGAATACGATCACTTGCCGCCAGTGCATTCACCATCATCACACCCAAAATCGGCGGACAATCGATAAGCACATAATCGTAATACTCTTTAAGCTGCAGCAATGCCTTTTTCAGCACCAGCCCCATACCACTACGGTTGCCCATTACCCGATCCAGCGTTGCTAATGACATATGACCCGGCAGCAAATCTAAACCTTCAATTTCGCTTTTTATAATTAAAGGCTTAACCGTAGACGTCGTTAACGACTCCAACTGGAACAGATCAAATAAACTTGATTCCAGTGCGTCACAATCATATCCCATATAAGTCGTTAACGATGCATGAGGATCGGTATCGACAAGCAATACGCGCTTG
>JBNKRC010000375.1:0-1252 GCA_050296215.1 Vibrio sp.
ATCGCCTATGTATCCGATTGCCCGCGGCCGCATTACTCAGATTAATAATGAAGATGCAATTCAGTATGCGGGCGGAGAGCAGGCAAGTGATGCCTTACGCCGGGAAGTCAATTTTACCTGGGGAAATTCACTGCCGGATTATAATCAGATTCTCGATGGACAGTGGAGCGGGAATGGCGGAGTGTCGGTTGAATCTCAGGTCGCTGCTCAACTGGGGCTGAAAATCGGGGATCGGATTACGTTTGCGATTAACGGTCAGGACTTCAGTGCCAGAGTGAATACGATTCGTCAGGTTGAGTGGCGTGATATGAAGCCGAATTTTTATTTTATTTTCACCCCGGATGTGATGAAGGAATTTCCTGCTACCTGGCTGGTCAGTTACCGGATTGAAGCGTCACAGCAGACGGAGTTTACTCGTCTGGCAAAGCAATTCCCTACCGTCAGCCTGATCGATCTGCGTTCTATGCTGGGCAAAATTCAGGAACTGTTGCGTCAGGTTGTCTGGTCTGTGTCGATTCTGGCGTTGTTTGGTCTGGCGGCCGGGGTGTTATTGATCTTTACCTTACTCAAACTGAGTCTGGAAGAACGAAAACAGGAGATGATGTTATACCGGATATTGGGATCCAGTACCCGGACTCTGAATCATACATTATGGGCTGAGTTTGGTATTATGGCCGTTGTTGCCGGGCTGTTAGCCAGTATCAGCTCTGATTTAATCAGCTCGATCATTATGCTTAATACGTTTGACATCGCGTTTCAGTGGCATATCGGGATGTGGCTGTTTACCCCGGTGGTGACATTTATCTTATTGATTTTGGTAGTGAAAAATTTAATCAGTCAGATGGCGAAAGCCGGATACCAACAACCTCAGATTTAATGGAAACGGGTAATTTCAGTTATCCGCAGAATCGGTGCCACTCAGGCTAAGGGCGCATTCAGCCCCCTTAGCCTGGGTTATATGAACGGCTTATTTGTACTGATGGAATTTTTGCGCCAGGTATGGGTCCCACATTGCAGCGGTGGCACTCATTACCAAATCTGCCCCCATATCAAGCCTGCGGTGCAGATCTTCGGCGTTCATCATGCCGCCCACTGAGCAGATCACAAACTCGTCTTTCCACTTAGTGCGCAGATCGATAAGGTTTTTCGTTACCTCTTCAGCAAGCTCGCCAATGGCATACCCACAGGTACCGCTGGAGAGACGTCCCTCTCCTGGCAGGGCAGCTTTCCCATCAAGGGTAACCACTTTACG
>JBNKRC010000376.1:0-1244 GCA_050296215.1 Vibrio sp.
GCTAAACGCTTCCACAAGCCTGTACAGCCTAAAAGCTGGTTCTTTAATCATCAGGGTGATGGTGAGAGACAGCCTGGTGTAGGGGATATTGTCCAGTTAACCAACGACTTAAATCAGGGATTGTTTATTGTTCTTGAAGTCGGAGAAAATGCCAGTTTGTGCGCGCGCGCAGAATTAGATGAATTCCACCTTTCCTCGAATAAGAGCCTGGGATTTAGCGAAGCAATTAAAGTGATGCATGACAGAATGGTACCTTTCCAGGTTCAGCAGGCATCGCCCTTTCAGAATCTAGCTCTGGTTGGTTAACAGAATTCACTTTCGGTTATTTTCTTTTTGTTCCATTGATTCATTTCCATCGGCCACAGAGCCGATTTTTTTTCGTTTATTTTTTGCTACCGTAATTTGTTGCATCTTATCTGTGAGACCCCGCGAGAAATCCTCAAATTATTTTTCTTCCTGTTGAGTGAATTAGCATCAATATTTCTTCCTGATATTTGAAAAAATTCCCCATTTAGGTTCATTTTGTAACTTAATTACACCTGAAATTACCATTTGGTATAGACCAAATATAGCGTGAATAAGTATTCACTTACCGGTTGAGCCAATAAAAATGTATGTGGCCATCGGTTAAATTTGGGAAAGAGGGATTTAGTGACTGGTGGTGTGAAATCAGTAAAGAAATGGAAAATATCGGCTTAGTTTTACAAAACAAGAAGAATCTCAGGTATAATCTCGCGTCACTTTATTGATTGAAAAGAGCACTATGCACCAGTATTTAGCGGTTACTTCTAACGGCCTAGAAAACTTACTTGCCGATGAGCTACAACAGCTTGGCGTTGAAAATCCAAAACCCGTGCAAGCAGGGGTGAAATTTAAAGCATCGAATGAATTAATTTATCGTTGTTGCTTATGGAGCAGATTGGCGAGTCGGTTTGTTCGCATACTGAGTGAATTTACATGTGCTGATGATCTGGATCTGTACCTTGCTGCCAGTTCTGTTAACTGGGAAAAGCAATTTCACAGCAGTAAAAAGCTGGTGGTGGATTTTAACGGTACCAACCAGGCAATACGTAATAGCCAATATGGTGCGATGAAAGTTAAAGATGCCATCGTCGATCAATTCACCAAAAAGAACCTGCCACGCCCATCGATCAGTAAGGATCAAGCGGATCTTCGTGTTCATGTCCGTCTGCATCGTGAAAATGCACTGCTTGGCATTGATATGGTTGGTGGCAGTTTGCATG
>JBNKRC010000377.1:0-1243 GCA_050296215.1 Vibrio sp.
CGTTTTGTCGCAAGCCGGGCAGTTGACGGGTTAATTCTTAACAGCCCGGAAATTGATGATGAGAGGGTGAAATTTCTTCAGGAAAATAATATCCCTTTCGTCATGCACGGAAAGACTCAGGGTAAAGTTGACTATCCGTATTATGAAGTAGATAACCGCCAGGCGTTTTATGATGCGACCAATTTATTGCTTGATTTTGGTCACACAAAAATCGCTCTGATAAACGGTCCGGCCAAAATGACCTACGTTTATGAGCGTGAGCAGGGATTTCTTGATGCGATGCATGAAAGGAATCTTGAAGTAAATCAAGAATATATCGTAAAAACAGAGACAACGGAAGATGCGGCATACTTAGTCGCGATGGAATTGCTTTCTAAAGGTAAGGAATCCAGACCGACAGCGATACTATGTACTTCAGCAACTCAGGCATTGGGCGTGTACCAGGTTGCGGATGAATTAAATATTGCAATAGGTAAAGAACTGTCAGTGATTGCCCATGATGATGTGGTGTCCTACATTCGAACCGAAAATTTCAATCCGCCGTTAACGGTTACCCGTGCGGAGTGGTTTGATGCATGCGAACCGTTGGCTGAGATGATTGTAAGTCTGATTGATGGTACCGACCCTCTTACACTACAAAAAACGGTACCGGCTGAGCTGATATTACGCCGCTCAACCGGAGCCGTAATGAAATAATATGGAGCTAAATAATGGCAAACCTAGCATTGAACCAAATGAGCAACCACAAGGTATTATCTATTGACTCTTTAGTTAAGAGCTTTGGTGGTGTTGATATTTTGAAATCAATCTCCGTGGATATGAACGAAGGTGATTTTTTAGTTTTGGTCGGTCCGTCCGGCTGTGGTAAATCGACACTTCTGAACTGTATTGCCGGCCTTGAAGATGTGACAGACGGCAGTATTTCTATCGATGGCCGAGATGTTACCGTGGTTCCGCCTCGTGACCGGGATATTGCTATGGTTTTCCAGTCCTACGCCCTTTATCCGACAATGACGGTAGCGGAAAATATCGCATTCGGTATGAAAATCCGCAAAGTGGCGAAAGAGATTCAGGATAAGAGCGTACAGGAAGTAGCAAAAATGCTGCAGATTGATCACTTGCTGGACCGTAAACCGGCACAGTTGAGTGGTGGTCAGAGACAGCGTGTTGCTATGGGGCGAGCACTGGTTCGTAAACCTGTACTGTTCTTATTTGATGAACCATTATCTAACCTTGATGCAAA
>JBNKRC010000378.1:0-1210 GCA_050296215.1 Vibrio sp.
ATTGCGAATCGGTTATCTATAAAAGTCTCATATTTCAATTTCTACGGGTTTTGATAGCCAGGCTGCTGGCGGCACTGGTGACTCAGCAGCGGGAGCAGAATCAGACCAATCCGATCATCCGGCTGGTGGCTCCGACCGGCAAAGCTGCGGCGCGGCTGACCGAATCAATCGGCCGGGCGATAGGGCAATTACCGGTATCAACCGAAGTAAAAGAGTGCCTGCCTACGCACGCCGGAACCCTGCATCGTTTACTGGGGAGTATTCCGAACAGTGTCAGTTTCCACCACAACGCCGGGAATCCATTGCATCTGGATATTCTGGTTGTCGATGAAGCATCGATGGTGGATTTGCCGATGATGTATAAATTATTTGATGCCTTACCTGAGCAGGCGCGGATTATTTTGCTTGGTGATAAAGATCAGCTGGCCTCGGTCGAAGCGGGAGCGGTACTGGGTGATATCTGTTCGTTTGTTGAACAAGGATACAGCCGGGAACAAGCAGCGTTGTTATCTGGACTGACCGGATTTGAACTGTCCGCTCATTCTCATCAACCTACGGTTCCGGTTATTGCCGACAGTTTATGTATGCTGCAAAAAAGCTATCGTTTTAGTATCCGTTCCGGTATCGGACAACTGGCCAGAGTGGTGAATCAGGGCCGCCCGGACGAGGTTGAGCAGATCTTGCATAAAGGCTACGCTGATATTCAGTTCACTGAGCTGAGCGGAGAAGGTTATTCGGAATTACTTAAGTTACTGGTTGAAGAGTATCGTGCTTATCTCGAACCGGCGCATCAGTTATCGGAAGAACAGGCGATTAAACCTGTTCTGGATGCCTATAACCGCTGCCGTTTACTGTGTGCCGTCCGTGAGGGAGAATTCGGTGTCGCCGGTCTGAACCAGCGTATTGAACGGGCTCTGATTAAGCATAAGCTGATTCGTCCGGGGGATGAAGTCTGGTATGTCGGACGTCCGGTGATGATTACGCGCAATGATTACAACCTGGGACTGTACAATGGTGATATCGGGATCTGTTTAGCCGATCCCGCCAGCAAGGAACGGCGCTTAAAAGTCTATTTTGAATTACCTGACGGACGAATCAAGGGGATTTTACCCAGCCGCCTGCCTGAGCACGAGGTGGCGTACGCCATGACGGTACATAAATCTCAGGGCAGTGAATTCGAGCATACCTTCATGATTCTTCCGCCGGACTT
>JBNKRC010000379.1:0-1191 GCA_050296215.1 Vibrio sp.
TAAAGACTGGCAGGTAGCTGAGGGTAAAAATGACCTGCAAATCACTTATACCGGTCTTGATGGTCAGGAACAAACCATCGGTGTCAACGCTAAAGCAGGCGATGATATTGAAGAACTGGCGACTTACATCAACGGTCAGACTGATATGGTGAAAGCTTCTGTTAATGAAGATGGTCAGCTACAGGTTTTTGCCGGCACTAACAAGGTTCAGGGTAATCTTTCATTCTCAGGCAATCTTGCCGGTGAACTTTCTATGGGTGCAGCCACTAAAGAGACCGTTGACCAGATTGATGTAACTTCAGTTGGTGGTTCGCAACAAGCGGTAGCCGTTATCGATTCAGCACTGAAATACGTGGACAGCCATCGTGCAGAACTTGGTGCTTTTCAGAACCGTTTCAGTCATGCAATTAATAACCTGGATAATATTAACGAAAACGTTAATGCATCTAAGAGCCGTATTAAAGATACTGATTTCGCTAAGGAAACAACGGCATCGACTAAATCTCAAATCTTGGCACAGGCGTCCAGTTCAATACTGGCACAAGCTAAACAAGCTCCTAATGCAGCTCTTAGCCTTCTCGGTTAATTGCCAAGTGAAACAAAATCCAGTCTTCGGGCTGGATTTTTTTTGTCTGAAAATCCACTAATTTGCAGGTCGGATTTTTCTGTTGTTCAGATGGTTAAATCTTTGTATATCAATAAGTTAAACTTTGCTTGTTGAGCGCTTAGAATCATAAAAAATGTCGAATGGCAAACGATTTTAAAAAAATAATTAAAAATCTTCTAAAGGATCTTTAATTCTCGCCGTTACAGGATACGAGAGAAATGAGAGTGTACCAATGTGAGGTGAGAGACACGGCGGTACATTTGTCCTATATAAGGAGATCAATATGTCTTTAAACGTCAACACCAACGTGAGTGCAATGACTGCACAGCGTTACCTCAATTCTGCTGCTGATGTGAATCAGCGTTCGATGGAACGTTTATCTTCCGGGTATAAAATTAACAGCGCCCGGGATGATGCGGCTGGCTTGCAAATTTCTAACCGTTTAACGTCACAAAGTCACGGCTTGGATATGGCGGTTCGTAATGCTAACGACGGTATTTCGATTGCTCAGACCGCTGAAGGCGCAATGGATGAAACCACTTCCATTCTGCAACGAATGCGTGATCTGTCCTTACAATCATCTA
>JBNKRC010000380.1:0-1177 GCA_050296215.1 Vibrio sp.
AAAACCGCAGTGCCGCTGATGATTATCATTATGTTAATCGGACAGTGGGGGGCTCCGCAGGTGCAGAAGCTTGCCCGTGATATCCGGGTGTTGTCTCTTTCCGGCGGGAATCTGCTTTCGGTTCGTACCGGGGTGTGGGCCAGAGATATTAATGACTTTATTTTTATCGGAAAAGTGGAAGGTAATACGCTCTATGCGGTTAATGTCTGGAGCTTTGACAAAAATAAGGAACTTAAGCAAATGATGTTCGGTGATAAGTTGACCTACCTGGGTTCCAATCAGTGGAAGATCAATCAGGCTTATTTTACCGAGTTAAAAGATGAGGTTGAAATTGATAAGAAGCACGTCACTGACTATGTCTGGAAAACGGCGATTGAGCCGGACAAGTTAGCGGTTGTCAGTGTCAAACCTGAAGAGTTATCACTCAGCGGGCTTTACAGTTATATCGGTTATCTCAAATCGTCTGAGCAGGATTCGTCCCGTTATGAGCTGGCATTCTGGAGGAAGGTGTCACAACCGTTCTCGATTGCGGTAATGATGTTAATGGCGCTCTCTTTCGTATTCGGACCGCTGCGTAGTGTCACAATGGGAACACGGATCTTGTCGGGTGTGGTGGCCGGATTCGGATTTTATATCTCCAGCGAATTTTTTGGTCCGCTGAGCCTGGTTTACGGGCTTCCTCCCGTCTTTGGTGCGATAGCCCCGGGTATCGTATTTCTTTTTGTTGCTATCGCACTGCTGAGAAGAAAGCTTTAAGCCTTATTAAGTTCTATGACGCGGGTTTTTGCCCATACATCATGAAATCCGCGTTTTTTAGGATCGAATAAGACGGTCAGGTTAGACAGGCCGAATGCCGAGGTAAACAACCGGATCAACGCTTGAGTAACTGTAATTGGAGCCCCTTGCTCATTTACGATCGTGAGTCCCCAGATCCGCATCCCAATAGTCTGGCCTTTTACCCAGAAAAAGACAAAAAATCCAATCCATAAAAATGCACAGTAAGCCGTAAACAACGGGCTGGCGATCGGATGATGAACAAGGAAATCGACGGAATCGGTATAATAGCCATATTGGAATAATCCTACTTTGTTCAGCAGGGAAAATATAAGGTTTACGATAGTCGCTCCAACGATTTCTATTACGATGACGAATAACGAGTCGAAAAGCCAGGCTCCCA
>JBNKRC010000381.1:0-1164 GCA_050296215.1 Vibrio sp.
CCCAACCGCCCTCTATCACTATTACTTTAAGCGGAAGCGGAAAACAGGGAAATCCCTTATATCACAGGCACTATAGCTGTGCGACCCAAAGCCTAAAAATACATCCAGCCGATCAAAATCAAACCAAACAGGATTCGGTAAATGCCGAATGCGTTAAACGTAAAGCGGTTCAGGAACTCAATGAACATTTTCATGACCAGCCAGGCAGAAACATAAGCAGTCACAAAACCGGCAAGGAGAATAAAGACATTCTGACCGCTAAAATCCTGATAGTGTTTCAACAGATCCAGACCACTGGCCGCACACATAACCGGGAGAGCCAGTAAAAATGAAAACTCAGCACTGGCTTTACGGCTCACACCTGCCAGCAGCGCACCAATAATGGTTGAACCGGCACGACTGGTTCCCGGAATAAGGGCAAAAACCTGCGCAAATCCGATCCAGGCGGCTTGTTTATAGGTAATGTCGTCAATCGTGTCCGATGTTGGTTGATGATTCTTGAGAAAGCGTTCAACGATAAGGAAAATCACCCCACCGATAATAAACATCGTCGCCACCACAGGAACCGAAAACAGCTCTTTCACCACATCTTTAAGCGCGAAACCCACAACAGCGATAGGTAAAAACGCAATCAGTATTCTTACCCACAGAGAAAAATACTTAGGCTGAAAACGTTCTTTGTAGTTGGTTAGTACCGCCAGAATGGCCGCAAGCTGAATAATCACTTCAAACGCTTTATTACTGTCAGTCTGAGGCAAGCCCAGCCAGTCACTGGCAATAATTAAATGGCCGGTAGACGAAATAGGTAAAAACTCAGTAACCCCTTCAATTAAACCTAATATAATACTTTGAATAATATCCATTTTTTACTCTTAATTTATATTATTATGACTAAAACCAAAGTGCGACTTTGGTTAGATCGATCGATAACTCAGACGTCTGCCAGACTTCACGCACAGAACGCCCGTCATCTGGGATAACCAAATCCGGACAAAGTTCATATAAAGGCTGGATAACGAAAGGATATTTATAGATATCATCGCGCGGGATCCTGGGCTTTTTGTCGCTGACATGATCACCAAATAAAATAATATCCAGATCAATCGTACGATCCTGCATTTTCTGTGCGTCAGCGGAGCGCCCCAACTGGTATTCAATATCACG
>JBNKRC010000382.1:0-1154 GCA_050296215.1 Vibrio sp.
GGAGGCGTTTATACCCCGATACTTGCACTGCTTACTTTGACCGTATTGTGTGTCCAAATTTACCTTCAAGTTTTACAACATCGGCAACATCTTGTCAGTTTGCAAGAAAAAGAGTTAAGTGATTATTTGACTCAGTTAAATTACGAACTGGATAAAAAGATTGAAGGTGAACTTACATTGCGTCAATTCTTGCTTAGCCTATTAAACGAGAAAAATGTGGATGATATATCACAGATGGATCTCAGTTTAATTTGGGGACTTAACCAAAGTCACCATAAACTTTACTCTATGTGGAGCGGAGTAAGAGCTTGCCTAAAAGATATAGAAAATCACTCAAAAATTAAGAATTATGAATCTACTCATTATGTTGTACAAAAAAATAAAATTATTGCATACATGAGCCCGCAAGTTTGTAGTTCACTTGATAAATTTAATTACGCAATGCTTTTTTCTCTTCAGCAAATCAATGGAGCGAGAATTGATGAAATGGCAGTGCAGTATGAGTTTTGGCTAGATAAGTCGCTAGCTTGAATCCTAACAAACGCTTTAGGACGGATTCGCAACGTTCAGCTGCTTTGGTTTGAATTGGCTTGTGTGTTTACGGTGTAATAATTGAGTGTTGTGGCAGTGTTGCTCACGACTTAAGCGTGCGTTAGGGCAAAGAGTTTCGGGGTTGAAATGTTCATAAAAATTCTAAAGAAAGAGCTAGATAAACTATCAGAACAAGGTGAAACCTTGGTATCTATAAAAGCACTCCAAAACTATCTAGATGACCTTGATCGTAAAGAAAGCCATCACAAGGATCTTGTAGTTGCGGACTTTAATGCTAAAAATCAATCAGCGGTGGAAAAGTACAAAGAAGATCGGGCGGAATGGCGGGAACTATTCAAAGCTGTAATTAGCAACGGGCAAGCAACAATACGGCTACTCGCTACTATCAACGGTGGTGCCGCCTTAGCTCTACTTGCCTTCATCGGGAAAGTTTGGAATGCAGATTTTCCCAGTAGTTTCATGGGGCAAAACATAACGCTTTCCTTGCTGTTTTTGTGTGTTGGTGTTGGTATATCTGCTTTAACTCAGGGTTTTGCTTACTTGGGGCAGCACTTCTTTACCTACGATAATGATAAAGTCGGTTCTGTTTTCCAGAAGCTCAC
>JBNKRC010000383.1:0-1153 GCA_050296215.1 Vibrio sp.
CTGTTTTTTCTGGTCTACAGTTAGTTTAGGTGATTACCTTAATCTTCACAGACTTATCGGTGAAAAGGCAGGCGCTTTAGCCGAAAAACATTTGCTGTAACCAATCTCTGTGCCGGGAGGTTAATGTGACGTTACATACCCATGAGATCCCTCACCTGTCTGCTGTTCATTTTACCAATCACCTGATGCTCTCATTTGCCAGTCAGGTGGAAGCGACCATTCATTCACAAATCAGTCAGTTTAAACAGAGCGGAGCGCACTTATATGCCCGGAGGGAAAGCTATGCCGTGGAGGAAAGCAATATCAGCCAGTATCTTGAACATTATCAGGGGCTCGTTAATCAGGAACTGAAGCCGGATGAAATAGTCACCGAATATTTTCCGAGTTTACAGCGCAGGTCGGCTTTTCTGACTATCTACAGCGTGTACGAAGTCGAGTTGCAGGGCTATGTGCAGACATTCTCCTTATAATTCAGGAGGTAAAGATTTTGATCATTCCCGCGGGTCCGGCAGCGGAATTATCAAGGTAAATAATTATCTAGAGAAGTACTTTCCGGGATTAAAAAACAGCGAGGAGTGGCAGTTATTAGACCGGATCCGGGTACTGAGAAATCACTGTGTCCATTACAATGGCAATACCAGCAGAGGCAATAAACCGGTCAGAAAAATCGCCCAGTTGATCGAAGCACATCCTTATTTGTTCCACCATGACGGTCCTGAAGAGCCCGAAGGGGAAAAATATACCGATGGCTCGGCGAAACGTACCGGGCGCAATATCATCTTCGAAACGAGAAGTTTGTTCTTTATTATTGAAGCGTTCAGAGCATATATTGCGATGGTTAATCGTCGCGCCGCTGATACTTTATCTCCCCATATACAATGACAGCGGCTCTCTTACTGCCATTGTATATGGGGAGATATTCCGGTGAAACAGACCCATACTCACCTGAGATTTTCATTAGTGAATCACAACCGTATGCCCTGCACTTTCGCAAGCCTGACGCAAATTAGCAATAACCAGCCGGAAGTAAAGCATCCGAACATCGGAATAGCTGTGCGCAAACTGGTATCCGAAACGGGCGATATCCCCTCCAAGCTGATTGACAGCGAGGCTGGATAAATATTCCCTCCCCGATGCTTCAGACATGTGATCG
>JBNKRC010000384.1:0-1135 GCA_050296215.1 Vibrio sp.
CTGGAGTATCACCCTGCTGCGTTATTTTAATCCGGTGGGGTCTCACCCGACCGGAGAACTCGGAGAAGATCCGCAGGGCATCCCGAATAATCTGATGCCGTTTGTCTCTCAGGTTGCGGTCGGCCGCAGAGAATTTTTATCGGTATTCGGCAGTGATTATCCGACCAAAGACGGCACGGGTGTGCGCGATTATATCCATGTGGTTGATTTAGCCGATGGCCATATTGCTGCTCTGAATCGAGTTGGATCCAAAGCCGGACTTCATGTCTATAATCTGGGTACCGGGAATGGTTATAGTGTGTTAGATATGGTTGAGGCTTTTTCTAAAGCGTGTGAAAAAGCTATTCCGTATAAGCTGGTCGAACGCCGTCCCGGCGACATTGCTGAGTGCTGGGCGGATCCCTCCAAAGCGGCTCAGGAGCTGGGCTGGACGGCTAAGCGGACACTTGAAGATATGACTCAGGATACCTGGCGCTGGCAGTCTAATAACCCGAATGGTTATCCTGAAATCTGATATCGCTTTTGTACCGATAATTTAGTACAGAAGTCATACTGAGGCCGGCTGAACAGCCGGCCTTTTTAACTAAGAAAAACCGGACTATGAATTATCTTGCTCATTTACATATTGCTACTTGTGCGCAGAGTAACTTACTGGGCAATCTGCTGGGAGATTTTGTCAAAGGGAATCCGGATCATCAATACAGCCCGGATATCGCCGCCGGAATTCGCTTGCATCGCCGGGTTGACCGGTTTACCGATGAGCATCTGATTTCAAAGCAGCTGAAACAGTTGTTCCCCGAGCCTTTAAGGCGGTATGTACCCATCGCACTGGATATGTTCTGGGATCACTGTTTAGCCAGAGAATGGCAACAGTACCACCACGAAACGTTAGAGTGTTTTATCATCGAATGTCAGCAGACAATCACAGTCCATCAACGTAATCTGGATCTGCCTCAGAGTTATCTTAATCTGGCAGAAAGGCTCTGGTCGCAGAGATGGTTACAGTCTTATTCCGAGTTCGACAATATCTGCTATGCATTACAAAGAATGTCACAGCGGCGGATCCGCTTGTCCGGGCTTTCTGAATGTTCCGTTTACCTGCATGCTCATTATGACCAGTTGTCGGATGCTTTTT
>JBNKRC010000385.1:0-1132 GCA_050296215.1 Vibrio sp.
GCTTTCGGCGTTGGCAAAGTCCTGATCTGTTTCCAGTGGCTTTTTAGACTTCTCAACCAGTTCTAACGCTTTGGCTTTGTATTCATCCAGGTTGCTGATTAGCGCAAGACCGTTCATTTTGTAGCTGATAGAAGGTAAATCCTGAACTACTTCGGCAACTACGGGTACTGTTTTAGCCTTTAGTTCGTGAGAGGCGAGGTCTTTCGCAAACTGCTGCCAACCGGAAATTAACTGCTCTCTTCGGCCGTCAACCGGTTCATAGAACATATAAGCCATATTCTGTTCAGTCCCATCGGAAACCATGAATAAAACCTTTTCTGCCCCGGATACCAGTAGTTGATGCTCTAACTGCCAGTAGTAGTGAGGTTCAAGTAAGTTGTTCATTACATTTTCAGCCAGTGTCTTATTCCACAGTTTGTGTTCAAATAAGATGTCACCAAACATGGTTATGCCATCAAACGATGCCATGTATAACGAACCTTCAAGCTGACCACATAACGGCGCAAGATCTTCGTCAAGGATACGCTCTGCAATTGGCCTAGCGCTTTCTTCGGCATCATGGCCGCTCTGAAATAACTTAAGCACGTAGTCGTTAACGATAGAGGTCCAGCCTTTTTTGTGGTCAAGTAACTGATTGCGACTAAAGTGCTTACAGTCACCCATTGCGGCGGGGGCTTCTGACGCAGTGAATTTTGTTAAGCGGTCATCCAACCACTCTTGAGTGCCCTGAACTAAGTTTAACGTTTTCATACTATGCGGCCTCCTGGTCTGCTGATAGCTGCTTAACCGCTTTGATTTGATCATCGGTTAACGTGTATTTTTTACTCAAGAATTCAAGCGCGAAATCAACATCGGCTTTACCGGCATCAATCGCATCAGTCCATTTTGTAAGTGCTGATTTAAATCGTTCCGGATCGCAGTGTGGCAACTGACCGGGTGATTTTTCTTGCTTGATTGTTTTGGATTGAGGTGTTACGTCTTTCTCAATCACTCCAACCGATTCATAACGATCCGCTTCATCCTGGTCGATAATTCCTGAAAGACCGAATGCATAACGTGCCGCCTGAATCGTTGCTTTATGACGGAGCATGCGGGCAGGCCATTTATTCCACGGCTCCGATGTTCCTTTGCA
>JBNKRC010000386.1:0-1085 GCA_050296215.1 Vibrio sp.
CATCATGCCACAGAACGTTATGGTGTCAAAGCACTGGGTGAGTGGCTGGCGAGATATCACGGACTGGATGTCACCTTTATTGATATTGATAATCCGGTTTAATACCATCCTAATAAAGTTTTAGATCAATGAGTTTTCCCGTTTGGTATAATTTGACTGGTATAAAGATAGTCATCCTGACCTTCATGGGTATAAAAAGAGCGAGTAAAAACTCGCTCTTCGGTTAATAGCAAACATCTTGAAATGTATTATTCACGTTCGTGTAGTGGACGAAATTCGCGTAAATTATGACCTGTGTATAGCTGACGAGGACGACCGATTCGGCTATCCGGATCACTGTGCATTTCGTTCCAGTGTGCAATCCAGCCGATAGTTCGAGACATCGCGAAGATTACGGTAAACATTGATACCGGAATACCGATTGCTTTCAGGATAATACCGGAATAGAAATCCACGTTTGGATAAAGTTTTTTCTCTACAAAATATTCATCAGAAAGCGCAATGCGTTCTAATTCCATCGCCACATCCAGTAATGGATCGGTAATATCCAGTTCTTTCAGAACTTCGTGGCAGGTTTCACGCATTACTGTTGCGCGTGGATCGTAGTTTTTATAAACGCGGTGACCAAATCCCATTAAACGGAATGGGTCATCTTTGTCTTTTGCTCTTGCTACATATTCAGGAATGGCTTCAACCGAGCCAATTTCTTCCAGCATACGTAAACAAGCTTCGTTAGCTCCTCCGTGAGCAGGACCCCACAGGGATGCGATACCTGCGGCGATACAAGCGAATGGGTTTGCGCCTGAAGAACCAGCCAGACGAACAGTCGACGTTGAAGCGTTTTGTTCGTGATCGGCATGAAGGGTAAAGATTTTATCCATTGCACGAGCGATAATCGGGTTCACTTCATACTCTTCACATGGTGTAGCGTACATCATGTGCAGGAAGTTCGCGCCATAACTCAAATCGTTACGAGGATAGATAAATGGTTGACCGACTGAATATTTATAACACATTGCAGCCAGGGTCGGCATTTTAGACAATAGACGGTAAGCCGCGATTTCTCGGTGGCTATCGTTATTAAT
>JBNKRC010000387.1:0-1083 GCA_050296215.1 Vibrio sp.
GGGCAAGACGACGACGACCGAACGTATCCTCTTTTACACCGGTGTTTCGCACAAGATCGGCGAAGTTCATGACGGCCAGGCCACCATGGACTGGATGGAGCAGGAGCAGGAGCGTGGTATTACTATCACTTCAGCTGCGACTACGACTTTCTGGCGTGGTATGGAAGCACAATTCCAAGATCATCGCATCAACATCATTGATACCCCTGGACACGTTGACTTTACTATCGAAGTAGAACGTTCTCTTCGTGTACTTGATGGTGCAGTGGTTGTGTTCTGTGGATCATCAGGTGTTGAACCTCAGTCTGAAACTGTATGGCGTCAAGCAGACAAATATCATGTTCCACGTATGGTATTCGTTAACAAGATGGACCGTGCAGGTGCAGATTTCTTACGCGTTGTAGACCAAATTAAAAACCGTCTTGGTGCGAACCCTGTTCCTATCCAATTGAACATTGGTTCGGAAGATGAGTTCAAAGGTGTTATCGACCTTATTAAGATGAAAGCTATCAACTGGAATGAAGCCGATCAAGGCACGACGTTTACATACGAAGACATTCCGGCTGATATGATCGAACTTGCTGAAGAGTGGCGTAATCACCTGGTGGAAAGCGCAGCGGAAGCAAGTGAAGAGCTGATGGAAAAATACCTTGATGATGGTGAGCTTACTGAAGCTGAAATCAAACAAGCGTTACGTCAACGTACACTGAACAACGAAATCGTACTGGCTACTTGTGGTAGTGCGTTCAAAAACAAAGGTGTGCAAGCAGTTCTGGATGCAGTTGTTGAATATCTGCCTTCACCTGTTGACGTTCCTGCTATCAAAGGTGTTGATGACAATGAAAATGAAGTTGAACGTCATGCTGACGACAACGAACCGTTTTCAGCATTAGCATTCAAGATTGCGACTGACCCATTTGTAGGATCTCTAACCTTTATGCGTGTTTACTCTGGTGTTGTGAATTCAGGTGATGCTGTTTACAACTCAGTAAAACAAAAGCGTGAGCGTTTCGGTCGTATCGTACAAATGCACGCGAACAAGCGTGAAGAAGTTAAAGAAGTTCGCGCCGGCGATATCGCTGC
>JBNKRC010000388.1:0-1075 GCA_050296215.1 Vibrio sp.
AATGGTAACAAAGAAGGGATTATTACAACAGACAGCGGCTTGCAGTATGAAGTATTAGAACCGGGAACCGGTGATACTCATCCTCAGCCCTCTTCAAAAGTCAAAGTTCATTACCACGGAACATTGATTGACGGAACCGTATTTGACAGCTCCGTAAAACGCGGACAACCGATTGAATTTGGGGTGAAACAGGTCATCAAAGGCTGGCAGGAAGGTTTGCAACTGATGGTTAAAGGCGAAAAAGTTCGCTTATATGTGCCTCATCATCTGGGGTACGGAAAACGAGGTATCGGTAAGATTCCGGCGGGGTCATTATTGATTTTTGATGTTGAGCTTCTTGATATTCAGTAATCATGTCCCATGATAAAAGAAACGCCGCTTTTTAGCGGCGTTTCTTTTGCTGCAAACGATCTTTCGATGGTAATACCAATGACCTTAATGATCTGAACAAAGTTCTTCCTTATCCGGCCGGAAAGAACTCAAATCCGTCCGGCGTCACAATGATACAATCCATACCACCTGCATGAGCGGCCTGTCTACCCAGTTCAGTATCTTCAAAGACAACACAAACTGAAGGCTCTAAGCCGAGCAGCTCAGCACCTTTCAGAAATGTTTCCGGATTCGGCTTGTGTTCAGTCACATCACAAGCAGTCACTACAGCCTGAAGCTTATCGAGTAGTCCGGCTTTTCCCAGTAGCTCGAGGGCACTGTCCCTTTTACTGCCTGTTCCGAGCGCACATTTTTTTTCCAGATAAAACCGTTCCAGAATATCGCAACTATGAGTAATCCGGTTGGCCGGGCAATCCAGTTGTGCAAAATAGGCCTGTTTATATTTTGCCACCTGATGCATATCTAATGATAATCCATAACGACGGTTTATTTCACAGACGACCTGAAAACTGGGCATTCCCCCCATGCTGTGGAGCCATGCGCCATCAAAAGGAAAATCGAAATGTTCGGCGGTAACCTGCCATGACTTTACATGCTCAGGCATGGTATCTATCAAAGTACCATCCATATCAAAAATTAAACCCTGATACTTACTCAGATCCAGTGTCATCGCTCTTACCCAATC
>JBNKRC010000389.1:0-1050 GCA_050296215.1 Vibrio sp.
TAAAGTTATATGTATTCTATAAAAATGCCGGCAGAAGCCGGCATTTTTTATTCAAAGTCGGAGTAACTTCTTACGCCATGTAATTCTCAGGCATCTCAATACGAGCGGCGCCGGAATCCACAGCAGCCTGAGCGACCGCTTTGGCTACGCGTGGTAACAGACGCGGATCCATCGGTTTCGGAATGATATATTCCGTACCGAACTCCAGACTATCTACACCCGCAGCGGCTAATACTTCAGCCGGAACCGGCTCTTTCGCCAGACTACGGATTGCTTCAACGGCTGCCAGTTTCATCTCGATATTGATTTCACGCGCACGTACATCCAGCGCACCACGGAAGATAAACGGGAAACAAAGTACGTTGTTAACCTGGTTCGGATAGTCCGAACGGCCGGTACCCATAATCAAATCATTCCGAACACCATGAGCAAGTTCAGGTTTGATCTCCGGATCCGGGTTAGAACAGGCAAATACAACCGGCTTTTCTGCCATTAGTTTGAGATCTTCCGGGGTGATCAGGTTCGGGCCGGACACACCCAGGAACAGATCGGCACCTTCAATAACATCAGCCAGTGTGCGTTTGTCGGTGTTGTTGGCAAACATCGCTTTGTATTCGTTGATATCGTCACGACGGGTGTGAATGACGCCCTTACGGTCCAGCATGTAGATTTTTTCACGCATCGCGCCGCATTTAATCAGCAGTTCCATACAAGCTGTGGCGGCGGCTCCGGCACCCAGACAAACAATGATGCAGTCCTTCAGATCTTTACCCTGTAGTTCAAGCGCATTCAGCATACCGGCGGCCGTTACAATCGCGGTACCGTGCTGGTCATCATGGAATACCGGAACATCACAACGTTCAATCAGACGGCGTTCAATCTCAAAACAATCCGGTGCTTTAATATCTTCCAGGTTAATACCGCCAAAGGTATCGGCAATGTTGGCAACCGTATCGACAAACTCATCGATGGTACGGTGTTTTACTTCGATATCGATGGAGTCGATGTTAGCGAAGCGCTTGAACAGCAGGGCCTTACCTTCCATTACCG
>JBNKRC010000390.1:0-975 GCA_050296215.1 Vibrio sp.
GGGACACAACAACGCATCCTGGTCGAAGGTCCGTCGAAAAAAGATCTGATGGAACTTCGCGGACGTACCGAAAATAACCGGGTAGTAAACTTTGAAGGTCCGGCAGAGTTAATCGGTCAGTTCGTGGATGTGAATATTGTTGATGTGTTCCCGAACTCGCTTCGTGGTGAGTTGGTCAGAACTGAACGCGAAATGAACTTGCGTATTGCGGTTTCTCCTGCTGCAATGATAGAGAAGACCCGCAAAGAAGACGAGCTTGGAGTAGCGACCTTTACTCCGTAATCTCAACATAGTCATAAGGTGCCCGGTCAGAATCGGGCACCATCATATGAGAGGCAACATTGAGCACTAAACTTGTTACATTAGAAATCACCCTGGAACCTTCCGACAATCGCCGTCTTGCCAGCCTGTGTGGCCCTTTCGACGACAATATCAAACTCCTTGAACGCCGCCTTGGCGTCGAAATCAATCATCGCAGCGATTTATTTACGGTTGTGGGTAAAGCCCATACCGCCTCAGCGACGATCGATATTTTACGTACTCTGTATGTCGATACCGCGCCGGTGCGGGGACATATCCCGGATCTGGAACAAGAGCAGGTTCATCTGGCAATTAAAGAGTCCGGGGTTTTAGAACAAAATACCGAATCCAACATTGCTTACGGTAAAGAAGTCTTTATCAAAACCAAAAAAGGGCTGATCAAGCCACGCACACCAAATCAGGCTCAGTACCTGATGAATATGGTCACGCACGATATTACCTTTGGTATCGGCCCGGCGGGCCGATACCATTTATACGATACGAAAAAGGAGGTCTTTTTAGTATCATCTGTTGCCAGCCGATACCAAAAATCATTATTAGTATCGGTTGTTTTATATCAGCCAACACGAAAAATCAGTTTTCAAAAATAAAAAAAAATCCCGAGCCCAGATCTGTACCTGCCATTATCAAGCTGTCGCTGGTCGTCGTTGAGGC
>JBNKRC010000391.1:0-968 GCA_050296215.1 Vibrio sp.
TCTTCCTTTTCTACTCAGTTTGGTTGCGATGGTCAAACATGCGGTTGCCATCTGGGAAGCAGAACGACCAGTGCACATCGCACCGATGCTACCTGCAGTCGTCAGATGTTCTATTGTGACAAATTTATTGTTTGTCGGGGTAGTTATTGCTCAAACACTGATCAGTTAATTGAGCTTTGTCATTGCAATGACTTACATAGTCGATATACTCGTTTAAGATACTTTCGCTGTGAGAATGGTTGCCATGGAATACAATACATCTGCACTTTGTGATATTTATTTCGACCAGGTTGATGTTGTAGAACCGATGTTCAGTAATTTTGGTGGACGAGCCTCTTTTGCCGGCCAGATAACAACGGTCAAATGTTTTGAAGATAATGGTTTGATCCGAGAAGTACTTGAACAAGACGGTTTGGGACGGGTGCTATTGATTGATGGCGGTGGTTCTTTACGTCGTGCTTTGATTGACTCGGAATTAGCTGCGCTCGCTGAAGAAAATGAGTGGGAAGGACTGGTTGTTTACGGGTGTGTTCGTGAAGTGGACGAACTGGAAGAAATGAATATTGGTATTCAGGCCATGACATCAATTCCTGTTGGCGCTGCTGCACAAAGTATAGGTGAAATCGATATCCCCGTGAATTTTGGCGGAGTCACCTTCTTACCTGAAGATTACCTTTATGCAGACAGTACCGGTATCATTCTTTCTCAGGAACCTTTGAATACTGACCTTGAAGAGGCAGAGTTGGATGAGGAAGAGATCGATGATGACGATGATGTCATTGCCGAAGAAGATGAAGAACGGATTTAATCTGGATTTTTGTCTGATGTAAGAGCCGTTTATTGCTTACGGCTCGTTGATTTCCTTCTTGTGACTGGCTTTCTTGTCACTGGATCTCAGGCTTTGTCGTCGTAAAGATAAAGCCTGAAAATATCCGAATACCCCACCAAGAAGGTTGCCGATGGCAATC
>JBNKRC010000392.1:0-959 GCA_050296215.1 Vibrio sp.
AATACCCGTATTATCGTGTCAGCATTCTGTGCGATTTCAATCCCTTCATCAGTCAGGTAGCCGCCATCGGGCTGTGAGCACAGGCCCTTTTCAAACAGACGGACAACGGCGGCCTGGGTTACTTCGCTTGCATCTTTATGTACTTTTATACCGGTTGCCCGGCTACTAAGGTCAAATTGCAGAAGCAGGTTTAGTTCTTCAATATGGTTTGGTGTAAATTTCATCTGTCAGCCCTCTGGATAATTTAATACATTGATGTTCTTTTTTTTTTGGTTGGTAACGCTAATCTAGCAGAGTATGTTGTCTGAAAGTTTGAATTACCGACAGTTTTGCCACTTAATTCAGCAATTTGGTATTGATTGGATGCAAAATAGCCAAACGGACACAAAAGTTTAAAATAGTTGTTGACTGAATTTGCCGTTTCCGTAGAATGCACCCCGTACCAGAGAGGAGATGTCCTCAACGGTTTGAGGCGTGTTGGCAGAGTGGCCATGCAGCGGATTGCAAATCCGTGGACCTCGGTTCGACTCCGGGACGCGCCTCCATTCTTTCTTTTTTCTGATTGCTTCTATCTCTCATCAAAGAAATCTTTATTTCGTATGTACTTGCTCATCAGATGATATGAAAATGGCCTGATTATCCAGCTTACGATAGATCGGCTCAAGCGCCAGATGGTTGGCGTCTGAACGACCAGCCGCCGATTGCCGGTTGACCGAAGGTGACAATTCTCTTTACAGATTTGGGGTATTTTGTCTCTATGTAGTCGGCAACTATGCACGCTACTGCTCCGCATGAGGAATGTCCGGTAAAAGCGACCCGTTTCCCCTGCTTTATCAATGGGCAAAGTACCCTATCGATTCTCTGCAGCACACTTAACCCCAGTTGATCTTCATTACGGCTTGGTGAGCTCTCTTGGGTAAGCAGTGCATAAAATCCGGCATGAATACCGTAGTTGAGCT
>JBNKRC010000393.1:0-954 GCA_050296215.1 Vibrio sp.
CTTCACGAATCAGTTGCGCATTAGGATCTTTACGCGGATCGGCGGTAAACAGACCTTTTTGATCGGTCAGCATCAGTAGTTTATCCGCGCCACATAAAATACCGACAAGAGCAGAAAGATTGTCGTTATCACCGACTTTAATTTCAGTGGTCGCCACGGCGTCGTTTTCATTTACCACCGGAATAATACTGGCGTCCACTAAAGCATTAATCGTATCTCTGGCATTTAGAAAACGTTCACGATCATCAAGATCGGCACGTGTCAGCAATATCTGACCGATTTTAATCCCGTAAATAGAAAACAGAGACTCCCAGGCCTGAATCAGCTGACTCTGGCCAACCGCAGCCAGTAACTGTTTGCTCGCCATAGTGGGGGGCAAAGCAGGGTATCCTAAATGCTCTCGTCCTGCGGCAATTGCTCCCGAAGAAACCATTACCACAGAATGACCTTGTTTTTTCAACTCGGCACATTGGCGCACTAACTCAACCATATGCGCACGGTCAAGGGCTAAAGTACCACCAGTAAGAACACTTGTTCCTAGCTTAACAATCACAGTTTTGGACTGTTGAGCATTTCCACTTTGCTTCGTAGTCATAACCTTATCTATCAACAGGGATTTGGAGAGGATGTTTTAACAATCAATAAGACAATAAACAAGTAGAAAAGGGGCTAATAAGCACCTTTTCTACTTGTTATACCCAAAATAAGGGAAAGGTATGATGGATGTATAGCAGGAAAAGCCGATTAACTGAACTCTAATTCACATTCGCCGACCTTAACGAGAATTGAAAACTCCTTTTCCAGCATCGCAACCAGTTTTTCGTGGAACACGGCACGGGTTCTCTCCACTTCTTCTGAACTGGCCTTTTGAATCTGATCATCAATCCAGTTGCCTTCAAGATCGTAACGACCCGCTTTGTATACCGCCTTATAGTTACCCTCTTTGACTGACAG
>JBNKRC010000394.1:0-930 GCA_050296215.1 Vibrio sp.
GTTTATTGCTTTGTTTTGAAATTTTTGCACAATGATAAGCTTTGTGAGTGATCAGCAGAATATGCTGATATGAAAGGATTCAACTCTTTAGGCTCGGTATTTACTGCGAGTCAGAGGTCAAATTTGTCATGTCTCTTTTAGAAGTTAAAAATCTTCAAATCGAATATCCGTCACGCCACGGGGTACATGCCGCAGTGAAATCTCTTTCTTTTCAGATTGAGCGCGGAGAAATAGTCGGTGTCGTTGGTGAATCCGGGGCGGGAAAATCAACCGTCGGTAATGCCGTGATTGATCTGCTCAGCCCTCCGGGTGTTATTGCCGGTGGTGAGGTTTATTTAAATGGTGAAAAGATTTCGGGCCTATCACCGGAGCAGATGAGACGTGTGCGGGGATCGAAAATTGGATTTATTTTTCAGGATCCGATGACATCATTGAATCCGCTCTTTACGGTTGAACAGCAACTGAAAGAAACGATTCATGCCAACATGAAAGTGACGGATGAAGAAGCCTATCAGCGTGCTCTTGCACTCATGCAGCAAGTTGGTATTCCCCAACCTGAGAACCGCTTGAAACAATACCCACATCAGTTTTCCGGAGGCATGCGCCAGCGAGTCGTCATTGCCATTGCATTGGCAGGTGAACCGGATCTGATTATCGCTGATGAGCCGACCACCGCTCTGGATGTCTCGATTCAGGATCAAATATTAAGCCTGATTCGGGAGTTATGTGTACAGAATCAAGTCGGCTGTATGCTCGTTACCCATGATATGGGAGTCGTGTCGAATGTCACTGATCAGGTTGCGGTGATGTATCGTGGTGACCTCGTTGAATTCGGACCGACTGCACAAGTTTTGGGAACACCGCAGCACCCTTATACCAAGAGCCTGATTTCGGCCGTCCCCCGTTCGGATATCAAGCTTGATCGTTTTC
>JBNKRC010000395.1:0-913 GCA_050296215.1 Vibrio sp.
CGGCTCATCACATCCTGGGGCTGAAGTCGGTCCCAAGGGTATGGCTGTTCGCCATTTAAAGTGGTACGCGAGCTGGGTTTAGAACGTCGTGAGACAGTTCGGTCCCTATCTGCCGTGGGCGTTGGAAGATTGAAGGGGGCTGCTCCTAGTACGAGAGGACCGGAGTGGACGAACCTCTGGTGTTCGGGTTGTGATGCCAATCGCATTGCCCGGTAGCTAAGTTCGGAATCGATAACCGCTGAAAGCATCTAAGCGGGAAGCGAGCCTTGAGATGAGTTCTCCCTGGCGCTTAAAGCGTCCTGAAGGGTTGTTCGAGACTAGAACGTTGATAGGCAGGGTGTGTAAGCGCTGTGAGGCGTTGAGCTAACCTGTACTAATTGCCCGTGAGACTTAACCATACAACACCGAAGGGGTTTTAGGGCTCAATAGAGACTTGATTGTGTAGAGAGAATCAGCTTTTCGAATTGAAAGAATTTGCTTGGCGACGATAGCGTTTTGGACCCACCTGACTCCATGCCGAACTCAGTCGTGAAACGAAACAGCGCCGATGGTAGTGTGGGGTCTCCCCATGTGAGAGTAGGACATCGCCAGGCTTGCTTCCTTGTTTTCAGATTTTGAAAAATCTGAAGGCAAAACTAAATAAAGCATCTAATCAATAAGACTTTATTTGGTAAAAATTGAGTGGAGCGGTAGTTCAGTTGGTTAGAATACCGGCCTGTCACGCCGGGGGTCGCGGGTTCGAGTCCCGTCCGCTCCGCCACTTATTTGAGAGTCGTCTCATTAAATACGAACTGCAGGGGTGTAGCTCCAATTGGCAGAGCAGCGGATTCCAAATCCGCGTGTTGGGAGTTCGAATCTCTCCACCCCTGCCATTATTAGAAACCTCAGTCGAAAGACTGGGGTTTTTTCACAT
>JBNKRC010000396.1:0-904 GCA_050296215.1 Vibrio sp.
GACACCTGTCTGATGGAAGGTATTTCCAACAACTACTATTTCGGTTCCGGCAGCAGCAGTAAAGCGGCCAATGAAACTGGCAGCGGTACCATGAGCTACGTTGCCATTACCGAAGGTGGTACTGAAATCAACGTGAATGATCCGGATGATGTTGCCAACGGTGGTAATGAAATCAACGGTCTGACGCTGTACGGTGTAACGTCTTCCACTACCATCAACAACATCCACGTGAATGAAAACCTGGATGATGGTATCGAGTTCTTTGGTGGTGACGTGGCCGTGTCGGGCCTCTGGTTAACCTGTAACGGTGACGACAGCGTGGATTGGGACTACGGCTTCCACGGTTCTATCACCAATGTGTATATCGAGCAGGGCGATAAGAATGGTGCTGAAGACCATGCATTCGAACTGGCCGGTAACCCGAATAACTACGCAGCCACTCCGCTGGCAACGGCTTCTGTTGAAGGTGCGTATGTTGAGTTTGTTGGCGACAACGCGGATGCCGATACCGACTTCGTTTTCAAACTGAAAGAAGGTACTGACGGTTACTTCAATAATATTGTTGTAACAGGTTACAACACGGGTACTACTCAGGATTGTGACGCTATCAGTTCCACCAACATCAGCTCGGCTGATTTCGGTACTATGACCGTTGATTGCTCTGTTGTTGATGCAATGACCTTCTCTGCAACAGGTCCTTCTTCGTTCACCAAAGCAAGCACCTTCTGGGCGGCTGCTCCTACCTGTAACTAAGCCTTTTGTCGCGGTCAGTACGCTGGCCGCTACAACAGGATTCAGGCCCACACTTCCGGTGTGGGCCTTTTTATGGGGGTTTTTCTGGCTTCCGGGATAAAACCATCCGGAGCTGGCTCAACCACCGGAATGTGGTGGAATGCTGAGAGCA
>JBNKRC010000397.1:0-903 GCA_050296215.1 Vibrio sp.
ATAATAATGTTTAAAATGATTAATAATAGTTGCTAGTAGCCTTGAGTCATTTATTTCATTTAAAGCATTTGCATGTCTAGCATTTGTGGCATCAGGTCATGACAGATAAGTCTTGCTGAGCGTAGTCGCTCAAACTTTGCGCTTTTTGTTGTCAATGTACTAATCACGAGGGAGATTGAGAAACCAAGTTGTCAGTACATTGGTTTGATATGTGATGAGTAATTGACATGCTGAGTTTGAATTTGAATCCGGGACATTTCGATAGTTTTACCTTTATCCTTGTATCGTTTGAAGAATCACGTTTACTTATCTCGTGGTATGCAGGTGGCAGGTGCGGCATGACGGGCAGCGACGAGGATTGTGACAGGAGTAGGAGACCTGGTGCAGAGGACCGGGGATGGTCGCACAGGTCGGGTACTCGGTGGTCGGATAGTTGAGAGGTCGGGTGGCACCGTGTGTGATCTGCACCTGGCACATGGAGACTAGGAGCGCGGGTTTCTTGGTTGAACCTTAAAACCAAGGTCGACGGTTTGTGAGTGGTTTGGCCTCAAAACCACTCAGACAGTTTTCTCTGGTTTGACCTTAAAACCGGTGGTGAGGGTTTTCTCTAGTTTGGCCTCAAAAGCGGTGGATTTCTCGGTTTGGGCCCTAAAACTGGCAGATATGGATTGGTGATTTGGGCCTCAAAATCACCGTGATGGTTTCTTGGTTTGGGCCTCGAAACCACGAGGGCTATGGTTTATCGGTTGCACCACAAAACAGACAGAAGATGAAGACGGCACGGGGGACGTGTCGAGATCTAGTTGCTTGCTTCACGAGGATGATGTGAACGTGGATTGAGGCACGCATTAGCAAAGTGTCGCTTTTCTTCACAATTATAGCTTTTCTTGTCCGGTGGGGTCC
>JBNKRC010000398.1:0-887 GCA_050296215.1 Vibrio sp.
ATAATGCCCTTTCCACCATACACCAGTATTGTCGCTAATGGGCTATTTGCTCCCCACCCAGTTGGGTCTATGGCATAACCAAGACCAAGCATTAAACCGCCTGCCGGCAGTACGGCGATTGGCACCATCAGTGCTTTACCGATTTTTTGTAAGTACCCTAATATATTCACGTTACATCCCCTTGTTTGTAATTCTGTAAGAAGGATACGTGATCGAAAATTAAGGCTTGGTTGTGTGAAGATTAAATTTTATTAATGTTTGAAAGGAAATAGTTAGCAATGACAGAAATGCAAAAAGCCCGCTATTTCTAGCGGGCTTTGCAATGTGGCGGAGAGATAGGGATTTGAACCCTAGATACGCTATTAACGTATGCCGGTTTTCAAGACCGGTGCTTTCAACCACTCAGCCATCTCTCCACAAATTGTCATCGTCAGATTAGTACACTGATGATGTTTGTTACTCGTTACTACAAGTAACCTTACCTTTTTGTCTTCACTTTTTAAAAAAGTGAAAGAAAATAAAAGCCTGGCGATGTCCTACTCTCACATGGGGAAGCCCCACACTACCATCGGCGCTATTTTGTTTCACTTCTGAGTTCGGAATGGAGTCAGGTGGGTCCAAAATGCTATGGTCGCCAAGCATAATAAGTTAATTCGGAAAGCTGTTTTGTGTTCTCTACACAATCAATTTGTTCTTTATTTCTATCGAGTCCACGACCTACATGGAGGTAGGAAGTGCAGGAAATTGTCTGGAACAATCTCTGCGCAAAACCCCTTGGGTGTTGTATGGTTAAGCCTCACGGGCAATTAGTACAGGTTAGCTCAACGCCTCACAACGCTTACACACCCTGCCTATCAACGTTCTAGTCTCGAACAACCCTTCAGGAC
>JBNKRC010000399.1:0-886 GCA_050296215.1 Vibrio sp.
AAGATAATCGACCTGGAGAAAGGGAGCTGGGGACATATCTATATCGACAATATCGTCTTTGCCGACAGTGCTGCCAGCAACAAAACCGAGCCTGCGGTCTGGCTTGACTACGGAACGGATGACTACGCCGGAGTCACCTTTTTCACCGCTCCCGGTGCTAAAGAAAAACGCACGATTTTTATGGGCTGGATGAGTAACTGGACGTATGCACAAAAAGTCCCGACCTACCGCTGGCGAAGCGCAATGACGATCCCCCGCGAACTGAGCCTGAAGGATACTGACAGCGGTTTACGTCTGATGAGCAAACCGGTTAAAGAAGTGGATTCGTTGGTTGTGGCTCAACAGTCGGCAGATTCACTCACAGCCGGTGAGTCCCTGTCATTACCGGCTACAAACAGCGAGCGTAAACGGGCATTGCGTTATCACTTTACTCTGGCACCGGAAAAAGGAGGTAACAGCGTAATCAGGCTGAAAAATCAGGCCGGTGATTTTATTGCTTTGTCACTCGATACCGATAAAGCGGAACTGAAACTTGATCGCAGCCGATCAGGGAACACCGATTTTGATAATCAATTTGGCAACATGCAATCCGCGCCATTAGATACTGATGCACGTCAAATCAACTTTACGGTCATCGCGGATACGTCATCTGTCGAACTGTTTATCAATCAGGGCCAGACGGTTATGACGTCGCTGGTTTTTCCTGAGGAAACGTATGACACCCTTGAAGTAATGAAAGGAACCAAAGCGACTCAAGTCAAAATCGAAGAGTTAAAATCGGTGTGGTAAGGAGATGCGATAAACCGGATTAGTCGGAACTCAATCTGTCAGATCTAGGATCACGATGTGGTCAGATCTGGCAGATTGATCTAAGCAGGTTATATCC
>JBNKRC010000400.1:0-853 GCA_050296215.1 Vibrio sp.
CCAAAGCTGAACTTGCTTGTGGCAGCGTTTATCCGGAAGGCGGCCGTGCGCTGATTTCTGTGCGCGACGGCGATCGTCATCGTGTTGCTGATTTGGCTAAGAAGCTGATTGATCTTGGTTACCAGCTTGATGCGACTCATGGTACAGCAGTTGTTCTTGGTGAAGCGGGTATCAACCCTCGCCTGGTAAACAAAGTTCATGAAGGCCGTCCACACATTCTGGATCGTATTAAGAACAATGCGTACACCTACATCATCAACACCGCAGCAGGCCGTCAGGCGATTGAAGATTCAAAAGTTCTTCGCCGTGGAGCATTGGTAGAGAAAGTTAACTATACCACCACGCTGAATGCGGCATTTGCAACCTGTATGGCGCATACAGCCGATCCTAAGGCGTCGGTGATTTCTGTTCAGGAAATGCACGCGAAAGTGAAAGCCAGCCAGGCTTAATCACTGAGTAATCGATACGATTAAAAAGCCCGCTGTTTACAGCGGGCTTTTTGTTTAATTACCTGAAATTATACCTTCCTGATAAAGTTTCAGAACTATGATTTTTCTGATTGAAGTTAATTTTATTAATAATCAATCAGTTATCTCATAGTTACGAACTCTTCAGAACCAGTCGGGTGAATGGCGACCACTGAGTCAAAGTCGGCTTTGGTTGCGCCCATCTTCATTGCGACGCCGAAACCCTGAATCATTTCATCGACGGTATAACCGATGGCATGCAGTCCGACGACGGTTTCATCCATGCCCACGCAGACTAATTTCATCTTGCATGGCTGGCGATGTGAGGTGACGGCGGTGTACATCGCGGTAAAGCCTGAAGTATAAACGGTAACGTCATCTTCCCC
>JBNKRC010000401.1:0-827 GCA_050296215.1 Vibrio sp.
TTCTTGAAAAGTATTCGGTGCTGGTTAAGCGTATTGCGCACCATTTAATGGTGCGCTTACCACCTAGTGTTCAGGTGGAAGATTTAATCCAGGCAGGTATGATAGGTCTGCTTGAAGCTCAAAAAAATTATGATGGTTCAAAAGGTGCCAGTTTTGATACCTATGCCGGTATACGTATCAGAGGCGCTATGCTTGACGATATCCGCAGGGGTGACTGGGTCCCGCGTTCGGTTCACCGGCATAACCGTGAAATCAGTCAGGCTATCGCGGCTTTAGAGGGGGAACTAAACCGTGATCCTACCGATGCTGAAGTTGCTAAGTACCTGGAAATATCATTAGATCAATATCATGTTATTGTTAATGATATAAATTGTTCCAGAGTCGTTGGCATCGACGATTTAGGTGTGTCGGAAGATGTCATCTCACCGGTTGGTCTGGTTGAGGATGATGGTCCGTTTAAAGGTGTGGCAGATGAGTCTTTTCGGGAAGCATTAGTTGCATCAATAAAATCACTTCCTGAACGTGAAGCTTTGGTACTTTCGCTCTATTATGATGAAGAGCTGAATTTAAAGGAAATTGGAGAAGTGCTTGATGTCAGTGAATCTCGTGTAAGCCAGATATTAAGCCAAACTATGCAGCGTTTAAGAACGAAACTTCGTTCCTGGACTGAAAATGATTAATTTTTGTCACTGATCTCTATCTCAGTGGAGGCAATTTTGAATAAAAACATGAAAATCCTGATTGTTGATGATTTTTCAACAATGCGTCGAATCGTAAAGAACCTTCTTCGAGACCTGGGGTTTAATAATACTCAAGAGGCCGATGAC
>JBNKRC010000402.1:0-826 GCA_050296215.1 Vibrio sp.
AGAATAGCGTGTGAGATTCCCGGTGTCGGTGTGTAACCGTTATCTTTTTGGGCAATAACATCAATTCCGTTGGCAACCAACACTTCAACTGCACTTGCAAACGCAGGTTCAGATAAAGCGTGGGTATCTTTACCTACAAAAATAGGTCCCTGAGTACCCTGAGCCTGACGGACTTCTGCCACAGCCTGCGCAATAGCCAGGATGTGCAGCTCATTAAATGTTGATTTATTGGATGTGCCACGATGACCTGAAGTACCAAATTCCACTTTATGTGCCGGGTTGCTTGAATCTGGTTGAAGTAAGTAGTAGTTAGAAACGAGTACAGGGATGTTATTTAAATCTTCCTGCAAAGCTTTCTGTCCTGCACGAGGGTGAATAGCCATAAGACATCCTTTTGTTGTTATCAAATATTCTCAAATAAAAAGGCCCCACATACCGAATAAATAACGAAATGTGAGGCCTCAATCCATTTAAAAAATTCCTTTTTAAATCGCGTTAGTTACTTTCTCAATTAACTCTGTAGGAAAATTCATACGAGTCATAACCTGATCCACCATCTGTTGCTTGCGGCTGGTATTTGTATTTGTAATTACCCAGTATGGTGTTCGCGGAATCGATTTAGGCTTGGTTGTAGTACCTCCATCGAGTAATGTTTGTTCATTATCAGCAAAGTAGACTCGTTTACGCCCTTTAACCTGGATCGCTTCAGAAAAACTCTCCGAATCAATACCGTATAAAGTGGTTAGTACCAGCATAAAACGATCAATCACTTTCTTCTGCTCGGCAAACTTATCAGAAATAAGCAGTTCACGCATCGCTTTTACAC
>JBNKRC010000403.1:0-758 GCA_050296215.1 Vibrio sp.
ATGGCTGGTTTGCAGCTCGTCCGTCTGGTACGGAAGATGTGTACAAAATCTATTGTGAAAGTTTCCGTGGCGATGAACATCTTAAACAAATTGAGAAAGAAGCTCAGGAAATTGTAAATCAGGTCTTTGTTGAGGCCGGTCTGGCTTAATCAATAACGGAATCTGTTAATTATCAAGAGATTAAGAGGCGGCCATGAGCCGCCTTTATTTTTGCGGCCAGCTATCCGGCATAATAAACCAGAACTCGCCGTTTTCTGCCTGGCAGTGAACGAAGCCTTCACTGCTTCCCGTAAGCAGGGGATCATTGCTGTCGGCACCCGTTGCCCATTGGTGCTTTTCTAACAGATACAGTGGCTGTTTAATCTTGTCCATTTGTGATCGGTAGCACCAGAATCCGTTTATCTGACTTTGATTAAGCCGGTAGCCACAACAGGTCTCCGGAATGGTCTGTTCCGAAAACGGATTAATATAAAGGCGCCCTTGCATCAGCAGTCTCTGTTCAACAGACTGCCACTCCGGGAACTTACCGATAAATTGTGGGTGACTGCTCATCGGCAGTTGATGGTTCAGCATATGGGTGAGTTTTTTGTCCAGCCGATCCTGTTGATTAGGTCCGTACCAGATTTGCCCATGCAGTAAATAAAACTTAATGGCGACTTCCCAGTGCTGTTTACGGCCATTCATATTTTCGACGATAAAGTCGATTGCTCCGACGGTTTTACCGTCCTGATTGATCTGGATTTCTTCTGCAAGCAGTT
>JBNKRC010000404.1:0-745 GCA_050296215.1 Vibrio sp.
TCTAGCCTCGGGCCGGTTTCGGCCCGGTACTGTGCTGGGGATTTGTAAATGTTTTTCCAATTGTTTTAAATCACAGAAATTGGTTCAAACTTCCAAAATTCGTAGGAACTTGTAGGAAGGTCTAAAAATTTCAAACTAAATTTTGTATGAATCCTTTTGGACCACTCTTCTTAGTGGGCTTGTCCGAGCTCACTTTTGCGCGGTAAATTTTGGTACAAAATTCCAAGAACTCAGAAACTAAATTAATTGTTCACAAATATCTATGCTTGCAAATTATCTGAAATTTTGCATGCACTTTCATATCATCTCCAATAGCTGATGCAAAGAGTTCCATAATTAATTCCTGCTTAGAATAATTTCTAGGATTTAATCTCTGTTTCTGCAGTAAATAAATTGTAGTAAATAAAATATGCATAGTAAAATAATAATTCTTGGTGTAGAACTCCCTTGCACTGTTTAGTACCTGTATAAAACCAAAGAGCATGATTAGATGTGTAAATCTTAGGTTATTGAATTTCTAAGTGTGATTAATTTCTTAAAATACTAAAAATGCTAGGGGCGAATTAGTAAATGGCTCGTAAGGGTTAACATGAGTAAGTAGTACATGATCATGCATCATACCACTCTTTGCACCCCATGCATTTCATTTATGTTAGTGTATCATACATGCATAATTGCGATAGACCACGAGGAGCAAGGACCCGACGAAACGCCGGAGCCAGCACTAGTCGAGGGCAGTAGCTAC
>JBNKRC010000405.1:0-736 GCA_050296215.1 Vibrio sp.
CGCCCTTACCCGAAAAGGAAACCTCCGGGTCAACGACGTGGCAGACGTTAGTCATATTTCTGTTTCAGGTTCTCGAAATAAGTCAGATAACGGTCCGGTAACGGAGAGTGGGTTACCGACTGATATTTTCTTAGCAGATGGTAGCTGTCATAGGTTTGCTGTTCTTTAATTGAAATGTCAATAATCCCCTGGTAAGCGGTCTGGTTAGCAGGTTCCCGGGTTAATGCCTGGTTAAACATTGCTCTGGCCCGGTCGGTATTGTTATTTTTTTGTGCACATAAGCCTGAATTGATATAGGTAGCGGTAATATTACTGGCTGTCTGACTGGTTAACGCTTTATCGAAATATTGTCGGGCAGACTCAAATTGATTAAACCGGCATAAAAATACCGCATAGTTATTTAATACATTAAAGTCATCCGGATAGGATTTCAGCATCGAGTGATAATACAAACTGGCCTGCTTGTAATTGGAGAGCAAAGTATAATAGTGGGCAAGTGCCATATTCACCTGCAAATTCTCCGGAGAATAGTGATAGGCAATATCCAGATTCCGCAGTGCTCTGACAAAATCCTTCCGTTCTAAATAAGCAAGCCCGAGAGTGGTTCTTGCCTTAGCCGCTTCTCTCAGATCTGGTAACGGCTTCAGCGTATTTTTGCTGCATCCAACAATAAGGAGCAGCATAATTGAGCTGGCTAGTATCTGATTTGGTCGTATCATGTGGCTATTTGGTTGCT
>JBNKRC010000406.1:0-733 GCA_050296215.1 Vibrio sp.
GTAGAAATTTTCAATAGCAAACAAATTAAATATTTAATATGTACTTCAACAATGATTGAGGGGGTTAACACCTCAGCAGAAAATATCGTTATTTATGATAATCGCAATGGCACGCCAAAAATTGATAGTTTTACACATAAGAACATCTCGGGTCGAGCTGGTAGAATGGGGCAATATTTAGTTGGAAACGTTTTTTGCTTAGAAAAATTGCCTGAGCAAGAATCACAAATTGTAAATCTTCCTATAGGACAACAAGATGAAGACTCACCTATTAATTTACTAAATAACTGTTCCTAAATGTAGATCACTGGCATTGATAAATTTGTGGGAACTCTGTGCTAAGTAAGCGCTCAGTTCTCGACATCATTCCCAATTTCCAGTGAAGACTCATAATGACCACCGTCATTACCACAACAAGAGAACTTCACTATGTCATTATCTCCGGATATCTGGTTTGAACACATCCAGGCATGGATGCAAACCCAACAAACTCAAGTTGACTATTGCCGTCATCATGGGCTTACCCCTCACCAGTTCACTTACTGGAAGCAAAAATATCAATCGACCCAGCAGACTAACCAATGTGTCTCTCAGTCTGGATTCGTAGTGGCTCAATTCGAAACCCGGATCTCAATGCCTTCTGGGCCGACGATTTGCTTGCCCGATGGAACGCAGATCTCGGATGTCAGTGCCACGAATATCTCCGTCGTTGCTCAACTTCTCCGGGAGCTTC
>JBNKRC010000407.1:0-721 GCA_050296215.1 Vibrio sp.
TGCACCGAACCGCCGGAGTTAACGACGCCGTTAGCAATAATCGAATTAATGAAAATTCCCTCGTTCCCGGTCGCTGAAGAGACCGTTCTTGCTGGCGGGTATTGTGGTTCATAAGTCCGTATCGCCCAGTCACGCTGATAGATATTCATCGGAGGGATTGGCTCTAACAGATCCATATTGGCTTCATAAAATGAGTCAATGGTACCTACATCACGCCAGTAACAATCTTTTGTTACACGACCTTTATCACCACAGAAGTTATAGGCATAAACGGTGCCGCTCTGAATCAGCTTCGGAATGATATCTTTACCGAAATCGTGGCTTGATTCTGCGTTATCAGCATCTAAACGAAGTTCTCTGCATAATGTGTCTGCTTCAAAGATGTAGTTCCCCATAGAAACCAATGCCCAGTCAGGTTCGCCAGGAATAGATTTTGGGTTCTCCGGTTTTTCTTCAAAACCAATCATACGACCTTCATGGTCAACTTCGATAACACCAAATGCAGATGCTTCAGAAATTGGCATTCGTATTGCGGATACCGTGAGTTTCGCTTCCATACGTTGGTGGAAATCCAACATTTGGCGCACGTCCATTTTATAAACATGGTCTGAGCCGAAAATACATACGTGATCCGGAGTCGCCAACTCGACAAAACGAATATTCTGGTAAATAGCATCTGCCGTACCTTCGTACCAACGTTTACCATCACGCATCTGTGCCG
>JBNKRC010000408.1:0-700 GCA_050296215.1 Vibrio sp.
GGGCGAAAGAAGCCATTTTTAACCTGAAGTTGCCGATGAAAGGGCGCTTTGAAGAAGTTCTGGATGATATTGAAAATTTACATGCATTCTTAAAAGAACATAATGTGAAATACAAACTTCAGGCGAAACATCTGTACCATGATCGTGAAGAGATCACGGTACATATTCAGGTTTTTTCTAATATCTCACCACATTAATCAGTTTTGTGAGTTAGGCTGAAAGCGGATATCCTGAAGGTTGAAGCCTAATTCAATATCATATTTTAACTGCGCGACCCGGCGACAGGTTCGCGCCAATTCAATATGTTCTGCCAGTTTTTTACGATATTTTTCGGCTAATTTATCACTGGCATAAGCGGCTTCTATTGTCGGAAACTGAGTTAAAATCTCTTTTGCCGCTTTAGGCCCGATTCCGGGAACACCACTTACCTGACTGGAGCTGATTCCGGTCAGGCCCCAGTAATCGACAAGCTGCTCCGGTTTGACCCCATACTCATTTTCGACAAACGGCGCATCTAACCAGCGGTGCTGAAAATAGTCCCTGATCTGTAAGGTCGGAGAAAGAATCTGACAGTAGCCTTTATCGGTGGAAATGATGGTTACTTTCTCATTATGTGAAGCTACTTTTACCGCCAGTGTCGCGACTAAGTCATCGGCTTCATCACCTTCCGATAGTAAAGAGTCGATTCCCAGTTCCCACC
>JBNKRC010000409.1:0-695 GCA_050296215.1 Vibrio sp.
CGCTCCTAATGCTGGGCCAACCTCTCCTCCTGAGCGATAAACCAGCTTCATACCAGAGATATCAGCAAGCATTTGTCGCCAGTAGCCGCTTTTTGCTCCGCCACCAATCAGGGAAATTTCATTCGGCTCAGAGCTCACTGAATGCTGTGCATCTAGACCATCAGCCAAAGCGAAGCTCACGCCTTCTAATACCGCTAACGCTAAATCGGCTTTTGTTGTTGAATGGGTCATACCAAAAAACACGCCTTTGGCGTTAGGATCGTTATGAGGCGTTCTCTCACCGGAAAGGTAAGGTAAGAAAATCACTTTTGATTTTGGATCAGCGTGCTGTTCAACGTCTTTCAACATGGACCCTACGTCTGCTTGCCCTGTAAGATTGGCAACCCAATCCAGACAAGAAGCCGCACTAAGGATCACAGACATGGTATGCCAAGTTTTTGGTAACGCATGACAGAAGCTATGCAGTGCAGATTCTGGATTCGCGATAAAACCGTCACTCACCGCAAAATAAACACCCGAAGTACCAAGAGATAACATCGCCTGCCCCGGTTCTGTGATACCAACACCTACCGCTCCTGCAGCGTTGTCTCCTGCACCAGCAACAATAGGTACACAGGACATTCCCCATAACTCAGCGAGTTCTTTCTTCAGTTGTCCGGTAACCTCTGTGCCCTCAAAGAGTTTAGGCATCTGCT
>JBNKRC010000410.1:0-681 GCA_050296215.1 Vibrio sp.
AGTGCTGCGCCTCCTATTTTGGGCTGATGGCCCGTGTGTCGAGTTGGAGTCTGCTAGGAATGCATCATAGGGTTCGGTCACGACCCCTAGCTTATATATTCAGTAGTTGCCATCACGATTAATCAGGTTTTGCTTAGATTAATCTGTTAAAAACAGTTTCGCCATCTTTACGATTTGTAAGACCCCAACTTTTGAGGATAATCATTCATCTGCAATTCAGTTGCATTTTTCCTTGTTCTTGCTTGTGTTCTCAGTTGCAACCATAGGAATTTAGCCTTCTTGGTGATGCCAACTCGTGTGCATGTGTGTTGGTAACTAATGGAGCCGTGATGTAGTGATTGTAAGGTTATGATCGATATATTCAGAGCATTCTTCATTAATGTCGAGATCTTCACTAATCGACTTACCTCTACCTCTCGGACGATCGGGATCCAACTTTCCATCAAGTGGTGTCATATTTCAGGTTGTCCATATTATCATGTGACTTTAGTTTAGTTTACTGTCTTTCATACCGAGATCCATCGAAAAGCCCAAAAATTTACACTTTCTGCTATCCTATAACCGTTTGATCCTTCATATATTTAATTTTCAGATTAGTTTTATTGAGTTTGTGTCCTAGTCAAAGTCATATTGTTGGTTTAGGTCGTGTTCTTGATTTATTTCGAGTGTTGCATCTAGTTA
>JBNKRC010000411.1:0-675 GCA_050296215.1 Vibrio sp.
CTCCCGTAGGAGTCTGGACCGTGTCTCAGTTCCAGTGTGGCTGATCATCCTCTCAGACCAGCTAGGGATCGTTGCCTTGGTGAGCCATTACCTCACCAACTAGCTAATCCCACCTGGGCATATCCTGACGCGAGAGGCCCGAAGGTCCCCCTCTTTGGTCCGTAGACATCATGCGGTATTAGCCATCGTTTCCAATGGTTATCCCCCACATCAGGGCAATTTCCCAGGCATTACTCACCCGTCCGCCGCTCGTCAGCAAATTAGCAAGCTAATTCCTGTTACCGCTCGACTTGCATGTGTTAGGCCTGCCGCCAGCGTTCAATCTGAGCCATGATCAAACTCTTCAATTAAAGTTTTTTGAAGCTTTCGCTTCGGCTCAGTGATTACTGATGTTTCAACCAAAGTTGAAACGAATTGACTGTGCCGAATAGTAAACTATTCGAATGGTCACTCAGTTCACTGATAAATCTTTTCGATTATCATCAACGAGTGCCCACACAGATTGATAGGTTTAAATTGTTAAAGAGCTTTGCTTTCAGTGCGTTAGCACTTAGGCAGGACGCGTATAATACGCTTCATGCTTTGAAAGTCAACATAAAACTCTAAACTTTTTAGAGTGCTATGTTGACTCGCTTAAGTCTTAAGCAAGTCATGACCTTTTGGTCTTCACTTTTT
>JBNKRC010000412.1:0-664 GCA_050296215.1 Vibrio sp.
GACCGTAGAGGGTTGTGGCATTTTGCCACTTTCCAATTTCATGTCCTTATTTCTAGAGCTGAAATGAGCCAATTTTAGTTCCAATCAAATGAGGGAGGGAGGGCGGTGACCTCCGTGGATCGGCTGTAAACTCTTGATTTGCATCAATATAGTCGTGCTTTTGTGTTAATTCATCTCCTATGTTGTGCTGTAATGTTTTTCATTTTCGTGATTTTTGAATATTTTTGGCCCAATTCTTGATCTCATGATTTGAGGAGTTTTTCTTCGATTCCTTCTATGGGTTTGGGTGCTAGGTTGAGTCTCATCATCTACCTCCAATCTTGAAATGAATCCATGGCTCTAGCCCCTTCGATTTGGTGGATTTCTCCCGGTTCTCCCAAAACCTAGGTTCTTCAAGTTCATCCAAAATCAGAAAGAAAATCTTTGGATTTAGGAAAAATCTCATTAGAAACTTGTTCCTTGTGTTGAGGTGACCCTTGTGTCCAAGTTTTATCCATTTTGGTGCCCCGTAGCTCAAGAATCAAAGTTGAGAAGAAATTTTCTGGGTGGATTGAACATATCCGACAATTTTACTAGATATATCCGGTGAAACCGGACAGATCTGGTCCAAGGCCGGACATGTCCGCTAGACAGTTTTCAGCCTGACGTACGTTCATTGTGTTGG
>JBNKRC010000413.1:0-651 GCA_050296215.1 Vibrio sp.
AGTAAAAAAAGGTTCCATGATTTTATTCTTCAACTCATCGGGAACTCCCGGACCATTATCCTGGACCGAGATTTTCAGCTCGCTATTGACCGGACGGAAAAACACGTCGATCTGAGCTTCTTTACCGGTAATCTGAATGGCATTCATCACCAGATTACTCAACGCTGATGCGATCGCGTTGACATTACCGACGAGACTCAATTCCGGATGCTCAACTTCATGTCCATAATCGACCTGCTGACTTTTTATCGCCGTCTCAATCATCGGCTGATACTCATTAACCAGCTCTTCAACCGTAAAAGGCTTGATCACTTTGTTATCGCCACCTTTGGCAAACAACAGCATATCGCTGACCTGTTTATCCAGATCATGCAGTCTGTCCATCAGTTTGGTCTGAAAACGTTCACGGGTAGCGGCCGGTAAATTCGGTGCCGAAAGATTTGAACCATAGAGCATCGCACTGGATAATGGTGTTCTGACCTGGTGTGCCAGCGATGCAACCATCCGCCCTAGAGAAGACAAACGTTGTAAATCGCTGACCCGGGACTGCAATAACCGGGTTTCGGTTAAATCGGTGATTAAAATCAGCTGACCTGTCGATGATGCCGAGATAGCCAAACGGACTTTCCGTCCGTTACGCAACGAAATTTC
>JBNKRC010000414.1:0-651 GCA_050296215.1 Vibrio sp.
GTGCTGACCAGTACGCCCACAAAAAAACAGCTAAACACGATAATCATAATAACAAGCATGTCCGCGACAATTTCAGGGACAGAATACCTTCCAGATGCATAGTCAGTCAGTGGCTGGATAAGATCTGTTACTAACCTGAATAGCCATTTAAAGAAAAACGCTAAAATGGCAACAGGCAATATAACAACCAGACCACCTAATATAGATTTTTTAAAAAAATTTTTCATGGATTAAATCTCACTACTCATGTGTTTCAATATATGGGTGTAGTTTCTATCTTAAGTAGGTCCGCCCTGTAGGTCTAGTCTCTACTGTCAGGTTGATAGTCAAAAGACAAGACCTGAGCCTCGGCGCTCTTCGTAAAAGTTACTGGCGACCAATGCCGGTTTGAACAATGCACATTTCGAAAAGATAAGACTCATCTTCATGTGAAGCTATGGTGTTAGATTCACCATCCGGCTACAGCCCGATTGACACTTGACATGAAATTCGATTTGCCCGATGAAGTATCTCAGTATCCGCCTAGAATTTCTTTTTTAGCCTGAACAATTAACTTAGCTACTTTTAAGTCGTGCTCATTATTATTACTGGCACTCAACCCAATATTTTGATTTATTGTTGAAGTTAATGACGCTGCAATACGAATATGAT
>JBNKRC010000415.1:0-638 GCA_050296215.1 Vibrio sp.
ATAGAACACATATTCAATCGGGCTGCGTCCCTGGCTGATCCAGCTCAGAATGGCGCGGATCAACAGTACCCAGAAAACCAGCCCGCCGGCGGCTTTTATCAGAGACAGCAGGCCAAGCACGATAAAATAGCTGGTAAAGGCCATGGCTCCGCCGGAAGCGATGAGCATTAAAGCGATAAATTTGACTACACAAAGTACATAAGCGAATAAAATCGTCGCTAAATCAATGCTGCCAATTGAAGGAATAACACGGCGCAGAGGTTTCAGCACGGGTTGAGTTACTTTCACGATAAACTGAGAAAACGGATTATAGAAATCCGCGCGAGTGGCCTGTAGCCAGATTCTCATCAGTACCACCATGATGTACAAATCAAATACGGTGGAAATTAAAAAACTTAGTGAATTCATAAATTGCCTTTTTCAGATCTATTGCCGAGCGTGAATACCAGCTTCAGCGCTAAGCTAAGTTGGTGCTTAAAAGAGTTTTTCCATCTCTTCTGCACGCGCAACCGCAGCCTGCATCGCTTTGGCGACGATGCTCTGCAAATCATGCTCCTGGAAGGTACGTGTGGCTTCCGCTGTAGTACCGCCTTTGGATGTCACTCGTTCACGAAGTGTCGCAATGTCCAGCTCTGGGT
>JBNKRC010000416.1:0-638 GCA_050296215.1 Vibrio sp.
TTACTTCAACACTAAGACTCTTACTCTACACTTAGCAAACATGGAACTTGGAGAAGGATTCAGAGACTTTCCCTTCATTCTTTTCCAAAGTTCCTTCTATTTATATATTTTTAAAATTTTTGATTTTATGACAAGCAATGATGGGAAACAAAAACATGATGTGGAAAAGGAGTAAATAAAAAATGGTGGATGAAAGGGGAGATAAAAATCAGACATGCAAATGGTGGAAGAAGGGTAGAAAATGAAATATGAGATAACTACTGGTTTATTCTCCTAGCGAGAGCATCACATTTTAGGTCTGTGAGCAAGACCATCTCCATACCTGAAGATTTAGGTCGCTGGTGCGATTGGAGAACTTGTTGCAGCAGGCATGGCATTCTTACGCGTCGAGAATATTTCGTAGAAAAATTCTTGGTTGCGCTGAGCTTCTTATCGGGTGTCATAGCATTCCTCTCCGGTCTAATTGTGACCATGACTTTGTTGCACTTTTTGGTACCCTTAGGTTTGAATGTGAATGTCTCCTCTTTCCTGTTGATGTTGAGCTTTATGATCCTAGCTGCAACATCAATCGTAGCTTTGGTGGTACTCAAGATGGATGTCTATCATTAGATACCTCTCTTTCTTCGGAGGCCGTTCTT
>JBNKRC010000417.1:0-633 GCA_050296215.1 Vibrio sp.
AACTGGAATGTTGGGGCTAAACTCAGATGACAAGCGTAATGCTATTCGAGCGAAATTGGAGGAAAGTGTCTGTTCTATTTTCTGTTTGCAGGAAACCAAATCACAGCACTTTGACCACTCATCTATCAAAAAGATGGCACCCAAGAAATTCAACAACAACAACCAAGCCTTTTAGTCACAAGCAAGTTGGGGTAGGCTAGAGATGAAACCACATAAGCCAAAAAAAAGGTACAAAACAAAAGCGAAAAAGAAGGAGAAAATAAAGGGCGATAAAAAAATCAAATCAAAAAAGGAGAAAAGACAATAAAACGCTAAGTTAAAAAACAAAAAGTGTCGGGAAAAAAACTTTAACAGAAGACAAGAAGGAACCGAAGATCAAGGTTCCGGCACATGAATTGCTAGCTTCCACTCTCTCCTATCTAATGCTAACTCCTTGGTGATACACCAATCTAATGTGCGGATGACTTAAAAAAAGTAATCGCTGCCAGATAACAGACCTTGTCATCCATTTCATCCATCAAAGGAACTTGCCGGTCCAATTCCTGATGATCAAAGATATTGAGTCAAATTTCTGAAACCTACCATAATCATATAACAAGAAATGAAGCACTGCAGGGAACCTCATTCATATCA
>JBNKRC010000418.1:0-623 GCA_050296215.1 Vibrio sp.
AATACATATTAAAAGATGATCAAAAGAAATTGGTTGATATGAACCTGAGCGATTTTGCTGATGAAACAGCATCGGAGTCGCCTGCACCGGGCGGAGGATCTATCTCTGCATATGTAGGTTCGTTGGGAGCGGCATTAGGAACCATGGTTGCCAACCTGTCGGCTCACAAACGTGGCTGGGATAATCGTTGGGAAGAATTCAGCGACTGGGCCGAAAAAGGAATGGCCATTCAAAGCGAATTAGTGCGTTTGGTTGATGAAGATACCAATGCTTTCAACCGCATTATGGATGCTTTTGGTTTACCTAAAGGCACCGACGAAGAGAAAGCAGCCCGCAAGCGAGCCATCGACGATGCTACTCGCTTTGCCATTGAGATACCTTTTAAGGTGATGCAGAAATCATACGAAGCATTTGAAATGATTCGCGCCATGGCAGAGACAGGCAATCCAAATTCAGTGTCGGATGCCGGCGTGGGAGCTTTATGTGTAAGAAGTGCCGTGATGGGCGCCTACCTTAATGTTAAAATCAATGCTTCAGGCCTGGATGACAAAAGCTTTGTAGAAAGCATTTTGGCCGAAGGTAAAATGATTGAAGAGAAAGCCATCAAAGCCGAGAAAGAGATT
>JBNKRC010000419.1:0-619 GCA_050296215.1 Vibrio sp.
TATCTTTATCGACGTTTTTCCGGCACAGAAATGGTGTTATTTGCTTTTCATGGCGAAGACCAGATTCATGTGGCGCGATCACTACCTGAATTAGATGGGAATATTTGTGATGAGTCTTTTCCTGCTTTGTCTTCGCAAATTCTGACGGAACTGGATGATTTAGATAATAATGCCAAATGGTGTCAGTCCTACCGGTCATATTTCCCTCATGTATCCAGTTGTTTGCAGGTAAAAATAAGTGTTGGGGCCTGTCGTTATGTTTTGCTGATATGGAATGAGGATGGGCGGAAGTTTAATTCTACCGAACTGAATCAGCTATTATTCGGGATGGAGTCGGCTCAGTTGGTTATGTCTTACCTGGTGTCGATGGAAGATAATGACCAAAGTGACGACAGTCTTTATCAACGGGATAAGTTAGCCTCATTAGGTAAGTTAGCCGCTGGAGTGGCCCACGAAATCAATAATCCGCTTGGGTTCGTAATGAGTAATTTCAGTACGCTGGCGTCATACGTGAATAATCTGAAAAAAGTGTTTTATGAGAATGAACAATTAGCCGGCAAGCAACAGTTAATGCATGACCTGATGCATGAGACAGATGAAATTCTCACAGAAACGATGG
>JBNKRC010000420.1:0-593 GCA_050296215.1 Vibrio sp.
CGTCTAAGACCAGCTATTTAAATAATGGTAGGTCTACCTCGATCCCGAAACTGGGAGGATAGACAGGGCATCAAAAGATGCTTTCAAACCATCATCTTCTAAATAATGGCAGGTCTACCTGGATTCGAACCAGGGAATGGCGGCATCAAAAGCCGCTGCCTTACCGCTTGGCGATAGACCTACAGCGATGATTTCTCATCTAAATAATGGTGCGGAAGGAGAGACTTGAACTCTCACACCTTGCGGCGCCAGAACCTAAATCTGGTGCGTCTACCAATTTCGCCACTTCCGCATCTCGGATATCTAAAGTTACTCGCAAATGCAAATAACTAGAATAAGTGGTGGCTACGACGGGATTCGAACCTGTGACCCCATCATTATGAGTGATGTGCTCTAACCAGCTGAGCTACGTAGCCATCAATTTTGAGCGAGACAATATAATACAAACTCGCTACGAGTTCCAATAAATTTTCGATTACTGGAACTTAATTTAATAACAATGATGTTATTAAAGAAAAATGGCAGGTCTACCTGGATTCGAACCAGGGAATGGCGGCATCAAAAGCCGCTGCCTTACCGCTTGGCGATAGACC
>JBNKRC010000421.1:0-589 GCA_050296215.1 Vibrio sp.
GTTGAAAGAGCCCGGTAAGTCGGCCACGTCCGACAAGCAGATGTGGGTATCACTGGGTGGGCCTCCTGGTGAACGGAGTGTGCTGTTTCATTACGATCCGTCCCGAAGCGGAGAGGTTCCAATCACTCTACTTGAAGGCTTTAAAGGTTACCTGCAAACCGACGGTTATGCGGGGTACAATGCTGCCTGCAAGAAATACGGGTTAACGGCGGTAGGTTGTATGGATCATGCCCGGCGTAAATTTATCGAAGCACAAGCGGCGCAGCCGAAAGGTAAAAAAGCAAAAGTCAGCAAAGCTGATACCGCACTTGGGTATATTAATAAGCTTTATCATATTGAGCGTCAGATACATGATCTGAAAGAAAAAGTGGAATACACACCGGAGCAAGTCGTCGCTTATCGTTAGGAGCACTGCATTCCGCTATTGGATAAACTGAAAGTCTTCCTCGAAAACAATGCCAATAAGTTCCCGCAGACAGTCTGACAGGCTTAGCTATCACGTATATGCGAAACCAGTGGGAAAAACTCGTCGTTTACTGCACGAATGGCGAGTTGCGTATTAGTAATATCCTGGCTGAAAACGCTATCC
>JBNKRC010000422.1:0-583 GCA_050296215.1 Vibrio sp.
GCCTGTTGGTTGATGTTCTGAAACATGGCGCAGCAGGCTCATGGCAAATGGAGAACCGGGCAGTCACCATGTCACAAGATAAGTTTGACTTTGGTTTTGCGATTGACTGGATGCACAAAGATCTCAGCATTTGTCTGAATGAAGCCAGACAGATGGGGATCGAGCTTCCGTTAACCGAACAAGTCGACAGTGAATATCAGGCCCTTCAGCAACAAGGATTGGGTCGTATGGACACCTCTGTGCTTTTTAAGATTTATAACCGGTAACTATTGGCAGGAGCGTAAAGCATGGAACTCTTCGGTAACGACATTACACTTTTTATCTTGATTGCATTGATGGTATCGGCCTTCGCGGCCGGTTTTATAGACTCCGTCGCTGGCGGAGGTGGGTTGATCCTGGTCCCCTCTTTTATTCTTGCCGGGTTACCGCCACAGCTGGCGCTCGGACAAGAAAAAATCGTCAGTACATTAGGTACCATTGCAGCAATACGAAACTTTGTCCGAAATAAGAAAGTCATTTGGACAGCTGTAGCAACCGGTATCCCAGCCGGGCTCTTCGGCGCATACGCAGGCGCAAAGGCGAT
>JBNKRC010000423.1:0-578 GCA_050296215.1 Vibrio sp.
CCTCTAGTGAGTTAGTGTCTCAGCGTCCTTTTGATCTTGTCCATTCAGATGTTTGGGGTCCAACACCTTTTGTATCTAAGGGTGGTCATAAATACTACATCATTTTTATAGATGATTTTTCTCACCACACATGAATTTATTTTATGAAACATCGTAGTGAGGCTTTATCCATCTATAAGAATTTCTCTGCTATGATTCATACTCATTTTGACACTTCTATTCGTGTCTTTCGTGAGAATTCTGCAGGAGAGTATCTCTCTGATGCTCTTTGTCAGGTGCTTGCTGAGCAGGGTATTCTAGCTCAATTTTCTTGTTCTGGTGCTCATGCTCAGAATGGGGTTGCTGAGCACAAGCATCGTCATCTGCTTGAGACTGCTCATGCTCTTATGATTGCCTCCTCTGTTCCACCTCACTTTTGGGCTGAGGCTGTTTCTACTGCCACTTATTTGATTAATATTCAGCCTTCTTCGGCCCTTCAGGGTGGTATTCCTTTTGAGCGTCTTTGTGGCAAGACGCCCAATTACTCCAGCCTTCATCTTTTTGGCTGTGTGTGCTATGTGCTTCTTGCACCTCGTGAG
>JBNKRC010000424.1:0-576 GCA_050296215.1 Vibrio sp.
TTATGGTACGAAATCTCATTAAAAACACCCTCTGTAAGTTCATTTTAAATTACTTATTATTATTTAATATCTATTTAATTTATATAGGGTTGTTTATTTATATAAAATAACATTTACAACTATTCAACATTTTATTATCTTTCACTTTGCAATTTTCACCTTTCTAAATGTTTTTATTAAAGTCTTTATTTAACCTATTGATTAACATAATTTACTTTAATTATATAGATAAGACCCACTAAAGATCATTTAAATTAATTCTTTTAACATACAAGATATCCACATCAACATCCAATCAGATCATACCACATCAGCATCCATTTAATATCATCTGTCACATCATTTTGCATAATAATAAAACATTAAAATGATTTATCTCACTCATATGATATCTATTTAAAATTTTGTTTTCACTGTTGTGTTCTACGCGATGAGATGAACAAAACTATATCTCATTTTGCATATGTTTTCAAAAAAAATAACTCATCATTACTTTAAATCTTCACCATCCATTTGTAGCAACTGAACCGATTGCATGAATTTTCTTCATTTTTTAGACAAGTAAGATTCGCGTCA
>JBNKRC010000425.1:0-567 GCA_050296215.1 Vibrio sp.
CCTTGGCTTTCATCGCTAATTTTTGCTCTTCTTTGAGTTGTTCAATAAGAGCCATAACTAAGTCCTTATCCGGATTCAGTTATTAGTACAGGCGAACGCGACGAGCGTTTTCGCGAGCAAGCTTCTTAGCGTGACGCTTTTGAGCTGCTGCTTTAGCGCGTTTGCGAACTGTAGTTGGTTTTTCGTAGTGCTCACGACGACGCACTTCAGAAAGGATACCTGCTTTTTCGCAAGAGCGCTTGAAACGACGTAGAGCAACGTCGAACGGTTCGTTTTCACGTACTTTAACTACTGGCATATGCCTTTCACCTCAGGGGTTATTCGTTAATGCTGATATTCAGTGACCAAATCAACAAGGTTTCTTATTCGTTTGGTCTTTAATCAGCTAGATCAAAAATGGTGCGGAATTTTAATCCGATCGTTGTGCCTTTGTAAAGTACTTTGTCGCTTAGCCTCTGTACAAAATTTGTTTGTGAAGCGAAGCCGTTGTAACATTGCGCCAATTTGAAATTTTAGATGGCAGTGTGCTGAGAAAAATATGCGTATTATTGGTATTGAAACCTCTTG
>JBNKRC010000426.1:0-552 GCA_050296215.1 Vibrio sp.
GGGGTCAACAGGCCCTAATTTTATGGGCTAAATAGGCCTGAATTTTAATGATTCGAACATTCCTCTTGCTGGTCCAACTTATATCAAATTTTCTTGCTTAATATTTAGACGAAAGTGCGGCTGAAGCGTATTTCAATTTGGCTTTGACGCCAGCTTTCGTTACTATGTAAAGCTATTTGAGATATCCCAAGAAACCCATTCGGTAACTCTTTGTGGCTCCCTTTTTTTGGAGTCGAAGGAACCCTTTTGGGCTCCTTATGGAAACTGCTAATCAGCAGACGAGGAAACGATGCAACATCTACAAGAGATTATTGCTAATGCGACAACAGCGATTGAAGCTGCGTCGTCGTTAGTTGCACTTGATGAAGTGCGTGTTCAGTATCTGGGTAAGAAAGGTGAACTAACGGTTCAACTTCAAAGCCTAGGTAAGCTACCACCAGAAGAACGTCGTACAGCTGGCCAAGAAATCAACGTGGCTAAAGCAGAAGTTCAAAAAGCGATCGCATTGCGTAAAGACGCTCTGCAAAGCGCTGAACTAGAAGCTAAGCTAGC
>JBNKRC010000427.1:0-551 GCA_050296215.1 Vibrio sp.
GTTTCTTCATTGCGATCGCCTCCACGGACTTGATGTTGCTTACTCCGTCATGGAAGGCGTTGATGATCTCGATGTCCTGAATGTACAGGATAGTGTTCCTACCATTGCAGAAACATTTCACGTAGTCCTAGAGGCTTTCATCATGCTTTTGCCTGATGATCTTGAGGGTCTCAGCAGTAGATGGACGCTCGTACGTGCCTTGAAAGTTTCCAATAAATATGGCACACAGCTGATCCCAGGATTGGATGGATGCTTCAGGCAAGTTGATGAGGCATGATCTAGCTGCTCTGGTCAATGCCGTATGCAGAAAATTAGCCTTCACCCGATCATCTCCTCCGGCAGCTTCGATGACGGTCTGATAAAACTGAATAAATTATTTAGGATTGCTAGAGTCGTTATATCGATCAATGTGGCCTTCTTTGAACTTAGCCGGCCACCTGACCTCCCTAAGTGATACCGCTAGAGCGTGGAACCCACTTCTCCCTGTTAGTGTAACATCCCTTACCAGGAATCATGGTGAGGGACTTGGTGTTCTGTCTCAGATGCGTCTC
>JBNKRC010000428.1:0-549 GCA_050296215.1 Vibrio sp.
ATAGCAAACACAGCGGTAACGATTGCCTGCGGAAGATAAGCCACATTATTGAAAACCATCTGTGTCAGCACGCTAATCGCCGCGACCGCTGGCATCATTTTGATGCCAAACCGAGTCGCTTTAATCACCCTTTGCTCCGGGAAAAGCAAAGAAAGCTCTTTTCGCATTGGCCAAAGGTCCATATATTTTTGTCCGTCGCGCAGATTATGAACCATTCCGATATCGTCACGCATAGGCTTACTCTCACTCACACTCCAATTTTTTTCAAAATGAGTTGAATCGTTCAACTTTTTTAACAAAAAATTGGTCTTAAATAATTTTTTTTTAATTTTTTTGATTTTTTTAATTTTTTTTATTTTTATTAAAAACAGTTCAACATCAACAAGTTAAAAACAACAACCAATAAGGATACAAATTAAGATTCCCTTCATCGTCAGGCTTATATACCCAAGTAACCTCAATTATTTAAGTAATGTCAGTGCCAGATTCGGTTGCTGCTTAGCCTGAGCAAGCAAAGTGGTTCCAATCTGCTGCAGGACCTGATGTTTC
>JBNKRC010000429.1:0-548 GCA_050296215.1 Vibrio sp.
TGAACCACAAGGTACCCTCCGCATCCTCGCGGAAACAAGCAACTTTTGGGTCACCTTGTATCCTTCTCTTGATGTGGGCCATACTCGCATCGTTCTTTTGAGCGGCAATGATCTCACCCCTCAAGGTGGGTGTGAGGGTGATGTTGAATAACGACAAATCCGGTAACACTCGGGTGCTAGACCCTTCTCCCGTAGAATGCACAGCTGGCAAGTAGTTACAGTGAGCCTTACGACTCAATGCATCTGCAATGACATTTGCCTTTCCCGGGTGATAATGCACTTCTAACTCATAATCCTTGATCAACTCAAGCCATCTCCTTTGCCTCATATTTAGATCTGGCTGGGTAAAGATATATCTCAAACTCTTGTGATCAGTATAAATATGAACCACATTCCCCAGCAAATAATGCCTCTAGGTCCTCAATGCCATCACCACGGCCGCTAACTCAAGATCATGAGTAGGGTACTGTTCTTCATGGTGTCTCATCTGTCATGAGGAATAAGAAATCACCCGCCCTTCTTGCATAAGGACACACCCCCAACTAGTG
>JBNKRC010000430.1:0-545 GCA_050296215.1 Vibrio sp.
AGAAAACCAGCACCAGTACAACAGCGATTATGGAAAGCACAGAACTCATTGGCAATTGATCGAGCATCTCGAACATAGCCATCGGTACATCGGTGAGGCCTTTTTCACCCAGCACACCAATTTTGTTCACCACCTGATCAATAGCAATGCCACCATAGATTGACATCCAAAGTACGGTTACAGTGGTAGGAATCAGCAATACCGCGATAATGAATTCACGTACTGTTCTGCCGGAAGAAACGCGCGCGATGAACATACCGACGAAAGGTGACCAGGAAATCCACCATGCCCAGTAGAATACAGTCCAGCCCTGGAACCAGGCTTCATCTGGACGACCGTGTGGGTTACTCAATGGAATGATGTTTTCCAGATAGGACATGATAGTGGTAGGCACATTGCCCATCGCTACACTGAAGCCGATTAGAGCAATTGCAATTAATAATCCAAAGGCAATGATCATATTAACATTACTGAGCAATTTGACGCCGCCTTCCAGACCGCGCACCACCGAGGTAATCGCCAGTCCGGTAACCACGACGATGATG
>JBNKRC010000431.1:0-536 GCA_050296215.1 Vibrio sp.
ACGCTACTTTGCTGGCCAGCAGCCGTAGCAATTTGGAAGTTCATGTCATTGATTTGCTGAACTTGACGTACAATACCGTCTAACTCAGTACCTGCACTGGTTACCAGTTCTACACCTTCAGCGACTTCAACAACACTCTTCTCCATCAAATCTACCGCAGAATTTGCGCTGCTTTGCAACTGAGAAATCATATCCTGAATTTCAACCGTCGCCGTTTGAGTACGCTGAGCAAGATTACGAACTTCATCAGCAACCACAGCAAAACCACGTCCAGCTTCACCTGCACGCGCCGCTTCAATAGCAGCATTAAGAGCAAGTAGGTTTGTCTGCTCAGAAATTCCTTGAATGGTACCAACGACACTGCTGATAGACATCACTCGTTCTTCAACCTGATTAACAGCCTGAGCTGACTGAGAAATATCTTTCGAAAGCTCGCTCATCTTACCAACTGTACTTTGTACAAATTGCTGGCCGGTTTGCGCTTGAGCCGATGCGCTTTCCGTTAACGAAGAGGCACTTTGAGCATGTTCTGCGAC
>JBNKRC010000432.1:0-533 GCA_050296215.1 Vibrio sp.
GTCCTAGCTCATCCCCGTGGGGAGCCACTGTGATTTTTGTCCCGAAGAAGGATGGTATCCAAAGGTTGTGCATGGATTATCGTGCATTAAATGAGGTTACCGTCAAGAACAAGTACCCGTTGCCTAGGATTGATGATCTATTCGATCAACTCCGTGGTGCGTGTGTGTTCTCTAAGATTGATCTTCGATCAGGATATCATCAGTTAAAAATCTGAGGGTGCGACATACCACAGACTGCATTTGTTTCGAGGTATGGTTTGTATGAGTATATGCTTTACTTTATGTATCTGATGAATAAGGTTTTCATGGAGTATCTTGACAAGTAACCCTATCTTTCATGTATGACAAGGTTTACTCAAGAAGTGAAGAAGAGCATGAAGAGCATCTTCATCTAGCTTTGCAGAATCAAGAACATAGGTTGTATGCCAAGCTTAGCAAGTGCAAGTTTTGGATGAAGTAAATTGCTTTCTTAGGACATGTCATCTCGAAGGGAGGTATATCTGTGGATCCAAGCAGAGTTCAAGATGTATTGA
>JBNKRC010000433.1:0-531 GCA_050296215.1 Vibrio sp.
GTGGTCATCTCACCCGACACTGCCCCACCAAGCCATCAGCTACTGGAACAGGAAGCCAGTTACGACCCCAAGGTCAGCAGAACTACACCTACGGCAAGGTTAACCACGTGTCCACTGAAGAGGCTCAACAAGCTCAGGACGTGGTATTGGGTATGTTTCTTGCAAGCTCACACCCTGCAACAGTTTTATTCGATTCAGGAGCATCGCATTCCTTTATATCATCATCATTTGTAGTAAGGCACCAACTGCCCATAACAATCATGAAGCAGACCATGCTTGTTAGCTCACCTGGAGGTGAAATGCGGACGAAACATATATGTCCTGCGATTAGTATTACCATAAGGGGGGTAGACTTTCTGGCAAACCTAATTGTCTTGGATTCCAATGGCATAGATATCATTCTTGGTATGGACTGGTTAAGGAAATATGACGGAGTCATTTTGTGTGCCAAGAGAGCCATAAGGTTGACTAAGGAAGATGGCACCCTCGTGGAGTTCAATGCAGTAATACCCGCAGAGCAAGTCAGTCTGC
>JBNKRC010000434.1:0-526 GCA_050296215.1 Vibrio sp.
GGAAATTGCCTGGAACAGGTTCTCTTAATACCCACACCATAATCCAGGGCTACATTTTTAAGAATCACCTATAACTCCTGATCACCAGACAATAGCTCTATTAAGATTCCTCTATGCATCTGTCATGACAATTTTGTCAACAAATTCTTCTGCAATGAATTTGAGCGGCATAGCTGCACGTAGCGTGAAAACTACTTGTCGAACCAGGGTTCTCATCAATCCTCGCTCGACATAAGCTCGGCTCTGGCTTCCTGCTTCGCCCTAACACCTAAATCTCTTTAGGCGTCCTGCATTGTTCTACTTCCAGCATCTATGCAGTCGTGTCTACTTAAAAAACTCGCAGTTGCGGGGTAAGTAATTGAAAGAGCATAGCCACCCCAAGCATTTTGCTAACTGTTAACGGATAGACTAAAAACGCCATAGCTTCTGGCGTTTTTACACGTTACAACGACCATCCCTGGTCACCGCCCTTTGGGTCAGCGGTGCTGTTCTAATTCGCTCGCTAATTGCTCAGCTCTGGCTTCCT
>JBNKRC010000435.1:0-520 GCA_050296215.1 Vibrio sp.
AATACCGCGACGAAAAGCTGCAGCGTTTTATTAAAAACAAATTGATGCGAAAACGTCAGATGTTTAATTAAAAACATACAAATCATAATCCATAGCATTTACATACGATGCTAGAACAAAAGCCTTTATATTTCATTTATTATTAACATAGCACTTACGTACTATGCTGATACAGACGTCCCTCCGGGACTATGAAATATAGAACCACAACCCGCACATTCCAACTTCGAACCCTCTGAACATCATCAATTAATCATTCACATTTTATCATTAACCGTTAGCAAGAGCTGGTTGTCCGTTAAAAGGATTTGGTCGTGCAAGCGTTTTAGAACTCATTCCCATGGCACGTTTCACAGCATCTTGTCCGTAACGATCGCGCACCTTATCCATAGCCTGATAGAGTTTAATCAGCTTAAACGAATCTTCGAACAGTCGAATCTGGTAGCTTCCGCCAATCAGGTGACTAAAACGAACGCCCACCAGTCGTACCAGCACCCGACGATCATATACCTTATCAAAC
>JBNKRC010000436.1:0-517 GCA_050296215.1 Vibrio sp.
CATGAACTTACAAGCACTAGACGACTAAGAGGTTCATGTCGAGCCATCTTCGGTGGAACATGAGCCACAAGTCTTCCCACTCAATAGAGCCTAATCTAGCTCCACTATAGAAAGTGTTTCCCGGGATTTGAAATGTGATGTTTGTCACATCCAATGAGCTCGCTATCATGTACCAGTTGTGAAGTCTCCTGACTGGAAAATGTCATTTGGAAAGTTCTACACTCGTGAGGAATGGCTTACCAAACTCAAATTTTTCAGGAACCTCATGCTTCATGAAGACCGGATCACCTGGTCTAAGTCCTAGTTTCTCTCGATCATAAACTTCACCATCTTCTTCATATGAACCAATTTCAGCTGCCGTGAGAAATGACTTAGCCTGTTGTGCCAGTGCAGACAGTGTAGACATCTTTTGCTTCTTCATTACCTCAAAGAACTTGTTCGTTGGGTCTGAACGGGTACTTGGGTTATACAGGTCCAATTCCCGGTGGATTATGTTGTAAGGAGATGACGGTGGTAG
>JBNKRC010000437.1:0-508 GCA_050296215.1 Vibrio sp.
GTGAGCTTTCAATCCCACTTCCACCCAAAACACTCCCCTGTGCCGCCATCCTGCCCTAGCCATCATCCCTGAGCCACTTCACCACCGGGAGTGGATAGAATCAACCGGTCGCTGCCACCGTTGAGAGCCATTGTGATGTCCCACCCTTAAGCAAGGATGGTTAGAACTAACCAGGATTATTACGGGGTGTCATTACCAAAGTATTGATGCATAATACATCACATACAAGAATTAAACATATGAAATGCTCTGAAAGTTAAACTTTATTACAATTTGAGTTTTCAAATTCGATTACAGAGTTTGAGCGGAAGAGAGAATAAAATACATTTTGTGGAAGTGAAGACACTCAATGATCGAGAATGGCACCTTGCCCTAGAGATGCCGACCTCAAGAACGGCTCACGTCGATAGGGAGAGAGAGAGCACACCTACAAAACAACATCAAGGCAAAGCCTGAGCATCTAGCGTTCGGCAAGACTTACCCGTCAACGTGGCCATAAACAGCCGAC
>JBNKRC010000438.1:0-507 GCA_050296215.1 Vibrio sp.
CTCGTGACAAATGGTGAGATGTCAGTGTATATCCCTAATACAAATAACTTTGACGGTTATCGTGTGGTGCTTACTCCAGTAGACTAAAGTTGCTAAGGCTTAGCCTTATCTACCTTATTTGCAAAAATAATTAAACATTGATAAACACCGGCTTAGCTGGGGTGACTCGCATAGGTTTGACCGAGACGACGGTCATAGTAACGTCTTTACTCGACTAAAAGTAAAGAGGAAACAACCTATGCGATACTATAAGAGTTTGTCTCATACCCGTTGTGGTTTGACCCGAATGGCACTTACTTAAGGCTAACACGACGTCATTGCGAGGACGCCTATATAAATACAGGTGTTAGGGCGAAGCAGGATGCCAGAGCCGAGCTTGCGACGTGGCAGGAGTGCTACAGGGAAGTAGCGTATACGGAAACAGGGGATCTAATCTCTTTTGGTAGATGGTCGCAGAACTGTTTAGAGATTCCATCCTCAGCTTCGTAAACGGCATATCCATATGCC
>JBNKRC010000439.1:0-501 GCA_050296215.1 Vibrio sp.
ACGAGCTAAAATAGCAGCCGGAACCAGTCCGCCGCGACTAACCCCCAAAATACCACGCCATTGTTCAGCCGGCATCTGGCGGGCAGCCAGTTCGCGGCAATACATCTGCATGTTGTCCCAGGTAATCAGGAATTTTTTACTCATTATGTTGTTCCTTGAATTCGATTTCGTTAAGCAACGATATATTTTATAGCAAAGATTATTGCCATCACCCACACACTCGCCGAAACGGTGCGACCTTTACCACTAAATAACTTGATCAAAGCATAAGAGATAAAACCTAATGAAATCCCTTCTGCAATCGAAAAAGTTAAAGGCATCAGCAGGCATGTCACCACAACCGGAGCGGCTTCAGTTAAATCACGCCAGTTAATATTCGCTAAACCGGATAACATCAGGATAGCAACATAGAATAACGCACCCGCCGTTGCATAAGATGGAATCATCCCTGCCAGCGGAGAGAAGAACAGTGCCAGAATAAACATGACTCCGACAACAACG
>JBNKRC010000440.1:0-501 GCA_050296215.1 Vibrio sp.
GGATCAACCTTTAGCGCGGGTTTGGCATAGTATAGAGCTTCTCCTATTTCAGCCTTGCATACTAGGAGTCGGCTGTTTATGGCCACATTGATGGGTAAGTCTTGCTGAGCTTTAGTTGCTCAGGCTTTGCCTTGATGTTGTTTTGCAGGTGTGCTCTCTCTCTCCCTATCGGCATGAGCCATTCTTGAGGTTGGCATCTCTAGGGCAAGGTGTCGTTCTAGACTGTGGAGTGTTCGCTTCCACAAAATGTATTTTATTCTCTCTTCTGCTTAAAACTCTGTAATCGAATTCAAAACTTAAATTGTAATAAAGTTTAACTTTCAGAGCATTTCATATGTCTAATTCTTGTATGTGATGTATTATGCGTTGTTGCTTCATCAATGACACTCTATAATGATCCTTGTTTCAACTAATCATCCTTGTTAAATCTGGTTACGTCACATCAGACAACCCTCATTACCTATAGGTACCCGCCCAGCAGTATTAGGGTTTGCAGTGCCG